>NZ_JADYXJ010000006.1:0-201704 GCF_015864365.1 Pseudoalteromonas sp. SWXJ133 | reverse complement strand
AATCTAACTTCTCAACAACGTCACTAATAGAGCGGTCGCGAAAAAGACCCATTGCAATGATAAGCCAGACGACAAGCTCAGCAGGTAACTTACGTTTGCGAATACTTGCTTTATCGGTCTGTTCGAGCACATTAGAAATCCACTCAAGAGGGATATGTTTCTGAAATGTAGATAAAGAGTCAGGAGTGGCGAATATATCCNATGTAGATAAAGAGTCAGGAGTGGCGAATATATCCGTATCAAGTAACCAATGACTAAGCATAAAAATACCCTCATAATCAAAAGATGATAAGGGTATTGTGAAGCAACCAAAAGATCGGTCAACCGATCAAAAATACCTTAACTGATCGGTGTTAGCCCAAGAGCGACTTTAAATATTTACTATATTTGAACTATGAGCGCTTAAATGCAATTTCACCGTCGATATGAATATCACGCTGCGGAAAAGCAATCACTACATCATGCTTTTCAAATACAGCGTAAATACTAAAACGAATATCACTGCGTACTTTTCTAAGCATGGTTTCAGACTCGGCACATACCCAAAAAATAGCATTAAATACAAGTGAGCTGTCAGCAAAGTCATCAAATAACACTGACGACTTTGGATTAGCCAATATAGATTCATGGTCATCAAGTACTTGTTGTATTAACTTTTTAACAAGTAATACGTCTGATCCATAGGCAACACCTACACTGACCGATGAGCGGGCATTGCCATCAATTAATGTCCAGTTTGTTACTGTGTTTTCTAGTAGCTGGCTGTTAGGTATAAGCATATGTACGCCATCGTTTCGGCGAATACGTGTTGAACGTGTATTTATTGTTTCTACCACACCTTTTGCATTACCTACTTCTAAAAAGTCACCTATACGTATTGGGCGCTCCCACATTAATATCCAGCCACTAATAAAGTTATTAATAATATTTTGCGCGCCAAAACCAACACCAATGGCAATAGCACCCGATACAAATGCAAATGCAGTAACGGGAATACTGAGCACTTCTAGTGAGGTGAAAACCAAAATAGCGATACTAATAATAAAATAAATACGCGTAAATAAATGTACGGCATCTTGGCTTAGTTTTTTTGCAAGTAAGGTTCTTTTTATTAACTTACCTATGCGCGTAACAACAAACCAAATGGCAAAGAGTATTAAAGGTATTTTAATAATTTTGGCTACGGTTATATGTATATCGCTGTAACTAAATACAACAAAGGCAAGAATTTGGTTTATTTGTTCTAACGTCATTTATTTTTCCAAACAAGCAAGGAGCGCTTTAAAATTAAATCGCTTTAAGTGAAATAGGTTCAGTGTTAGGTAAGTTTAACCGTCATAATATAACTAAAACGCGAAGTTAATAAGTTCAATATGTACTTTATATACAATTTATTAACTAACTATTGCAACAAGTGCTATATATGTAGTTAAAGAGCACTGGAGGTTACTATGTCACAACTTACTTTAAATCAACGACTAGCCACTCTACAACCGCAAGTAGATCTAAATTTATTTGAGAGTAGCCTAGATTATCGCAACAAAATATTATGCTTACTTGCCCAGCAAGAGCAAACATTAGCTACTATTAATAAAGAATTTGGACAGCAGCAACCAACGAGCATTGGCTCTGAAAAAAGATTTGTTCTTGGCTACAATTAAAATTCTCAATACACTAATTATTCCCTTTTTATATATCTAGAGTAGCTCAAAGGATGTTTTTAGAGCTACTTTTACCTACCTTAATGTTAATTATTAGCTAATTTGCGTTCAAATCCCCCTTAATACCGATAAACTTTATTGTATATAAATCAAAATTTGGTAAGTTAACTGGGTTTTTCGACTCGCAAAGCCTATTTCGGCTAATTTTCCTATGGAGTTATTATGCGTAAAACCCTGATCGCCACTACTATAGCTAGTGCACTAATACTATCGGCCTGTTCAACAACTGAAACAAAAGACACGGCAAAAGAGAGCGCAGCTCAAGTACAAGATATGAACGCAGACAATGTTTTATTTAAACCAAGCCCATTACAATACATGGCACCAGAGTTTGATAAATTTGGTACAAAAGACTACGAAGCTGCATTCGATGCTGGTATCGCACAGCACACGGCACAAGTACAAGCCATTGCTAACAACCCTGCTCCAGCAACATTTGAAAACACATTAGTTAAAATGGAATTGTCAGGGGAGCTATTAAATCGCGTATCGGCTGCTTTTTATAACTTATCTGGTTTAATTTCAGATGCTGAATACCAGCGTATTGATGAAAAAATGGCGCCTGTATTATCTGCTCACTCAGATGATATTTACTTAAACGGTGAATTATTTAAGCGCGTACAAACAATTTACGACAATCAAGATAAATTAAACGCAGAAGATAAACGCCTAGTTGATTTTTACTACAAGCAGTTTGTAAAAGCAGGTGCTAAATTAAATGACGCTGAAAAAGCTAAAATGCGTGAAATTAACTCAGAGCTAGCTCAGCTATCTACTGCGTTTTCACAAAACATTTTAAAATCGTTTAAAGAAGACGTTATTGTAGTTACAGACAAAAGTAAATTAGCGGGTCTTTCTGAAGGCGAAATTGCAGGCCTTGCAGCTTCAGCTAAAAAAGCGGGCAAAGACGGCTACATGATCACTTTGGTAAATACAACGCAACAACCAATTTTAAGCAGCCTTGAAAACCGCGACCTACGTGAGCGAATTTTTAAAGCTTCTGCAAACCGTGCAGCAAAAACTAACGGCCCTATTATTATTAAAGAAACCAACCTACGCGCTCAAAAAGCAGAGCTTTTAGGCTACAAAGATTGGGCTTCTTATGTAATGACGTCGCGTATGGCACAAACAACTGATAACGTTTACGGCATCCTTGATGACCTAGCACCAAAAGCAGTTGAAAAAGCAAAAATTGAAGCAGCCGCTATTCAAAAAGTGATTAACGATTCAGGCGAAAGCTTTGAGCTTAAACCATGGGATTGGACTTTTTATGCTGAAAAAGTACGTGCAGAAAAGTACAACTTAGACCCAGCACTTGTTAAACCATACTTTGAAATGCAATCGGTTATTCACGATGGCTTATTCTTTGCAATGAACAAACTGTACGGTATTACGTTTAAAGAACGTAAAGATCTTCCTGTTTATCATGAAGATGTAACCGTATACGAAGTATTTAACGCTGATGGCAGCGCTATTGGTTTATTTTACTTAGACCCATATGCACGTGAAGGTAAACGTGGCGGTGCATGGATGAGTGCATACGTTAGCGAAAGCGGCTTAAAAGGCACCAAACCTGTTATTTACAATGCGCAGAACATTCCAAAACCTGCTGCAGGCGAGCCTACGCTAATGACGTTTGACGAAGTGTCTACTATGTTCCATGAATTTGGTCATGCTGCACACGGGTTATTCTCAGATGTTAAATACCCAAGCCTAGCGGGTACTGCAACAGCGCGTGACTTTGTTGAATTTCCGTCACAAGCAAATGAAGATTGGATGATTGAGCCTACGGTACTTGCTAACTATGCGAAACATTACAAAACAGGTGAGCCAATTCCACAAGCTTTACTTGATAAAGTACTTGAATCGCAAAAATTCAACCAAGGTTACGGCACTACTGAGTATTTAGCAGCAGCACTACTTGATATGGAATGGCATTCATTTGGTTCTGATAAGAAAATTACTGACGTTCAAAAGTTTGAGCAAGACGCATTAGAAAAGCATGGTATTGCTTACTACCCTGTACCACCGCGTTATAAATCAAACTTTTTTAGCCACACATTTGCAGGTGGTTATTCAGCGGGTTACTACGCGTACCTATGGACTGAAGTGTTTGCAGCAGACGCCTTTGCACATATGGAAAACAACGGCGGCTTAACACGTAAAAATGGTGATAAGTTCCGTAAAGAAATCCTATCAAAAGGTAACAGCCGCGACTTAATGCAAAGCTACATTGAGTTTAGAGGTCAAAAACCAACTACCGACGCACTACTTAAGCGCCGTGGTTTAGTTGAATAGTTAATAACTTAGTTTATTAATTATTGCTTTATAAAAGCCCGCTTGCGGGCTTTTATTGTTTATACATTAATTTATAACAGATAAACTGCTGCCATTAATTATTTAGAGACGACGGCTATGCGGTACTTATTTGCAGTAACTTTACTTTGGGCATTTTCATTTAGTTTAATTGGTGTGTATTTAGCAGGTCAGGTTGATGCATGGTTTAGTGTGTTAATTCGCATAGCACTAGCAACTATCGTATTTTTACCATTTTTAAAGTTTAAACAAACACCTAAACCTTTAGCCTTAAAGCTCATGCTGATTGGCGCTATACAACTTGGTGTTATGTATAGCTTTTACTACCACTCCTTTTTATTTTTAAGCGTCCCCGAAGTACTGTTATTTACCGTAATGACCCCTATTTACATTACTTTATTAAACGACGCGCTTGAAAAGAAATTCAATCCACGGTTTTTTATAGTTGCACTTATTGCTGTTTTTGGCGCAGTTGCAATTCGTTATGAGGACTTAAACAACAACTTTTTAATCGGCTTATTACTCGTACAAGCTGCCAATATTTGTTTTGCAACAGGGCAAGTTACTTACAAACGTTTAATGGTAAATAATACACTTGACGATAAAGCGATATTTGGTTGGTTTTTTATTGGGGCGTTAATTGTTGCCATTATATGCTACGTTTTATTTGGTGATGCAAGCAAACTCCCAAGTACATCTACCCAGTGGGGCGTGCTTATTTATTTAGGTATTATTGCCTCTGGTCTTGGCTATTTTGCATGGAATAAAGGCGCAACGCTTGTAAATGTAGGTGCCTTGGCAGTTATGAATAACCTTCTCATTCCGGCTGGTATTATTATTAATGTACTTATTTGGAACCGAGACGCTGACATAGTCAGGTTAAGTATTGGAGCTGGCATAATGTTAGGCGCCTTGTTAGTGAATCAAGTTATTAATAAAAAAGTAAATTAATACGTTTGTAGCTAAATTGTCATTAATAATCATTAAGGTAGTACAAATTTTACTTTTTAAGGATAAACAATGAAACGTATCACCTTACTTACAAGCGGTATATTGTTAGCCACACTTGCTGGCTGCGACGACGATGTAGAAATAGTAGAAAAAGAAGTGGTTGTTACCAGCACAGAAGTTGAGATTGTTGAAGTGCCTACGCCTATTATTGTAGAGGTACCAAGTGGTGATGCGCCAGATATTCAACTAGGCACTCGTCCTTATTATCTAGTAGATGATATGAGCGACAGCAACTTAAAAACACAATTAGAATCTTGTAGTGAAGGTCCTTTTTACCGCACCGACTTTTCTATTGGTCATCGCGGTGCATCAATGCAATATCCTGAGCACACCAAAGAAGCCTACATTGCTGCAGCCAGAATGGGCGCAGGTATTGTTGAATGCGATGTTACATTTACAAACGATAAAGAACTAGTATGCCGCCACTCTCAATGCGACTTACACACCACAACTAATATTTTAGCCATCCCTGAGCTTGCAGCTAAATGCAGTGTGCCATTTACACCAGCCGACCCTACTAATGGTATTGCCGCTTCAGCTAAATGCTGTACCAGTGATATAAGCTTAGCGGAATTTTTAACCCTTGAAGGTAAAATGGATGGTGCAAACACTAATGCAACTACCGTTGCCGACTACATGGATGGTACACCAAATTGGCGCACTGACTTATATGCTACCCAAGGTACATTAATGACCCATAAACAAAGCATTGCACTGTTTAATGGGATGGGGGTAAAAATGACCCCAGAACTTAAATCGCCACAAGTAAGCATGCCATTTGATGGAATGACGCAAGAGCAATATGCGCAAAAAATGCTAGACGAGTACACACAAATGGGCGTGCCAGCCTCAAAAGTTTATCCGCAATCGTTTAACCTTGATGACGTAAAATACTGGATTAACACTAACCCTGACTTTGCAGATAAAAGCGTATACCTAGATGGTCGCGACAGTGAAGCCGGATTTGATCCAAGTAACCCACAAACATGGCAACCTGGTATGGACGAACTTGTGGCTGACGGCGTTAAAATTTTAGCCCCTCCAATTTGGATGATGCTAACAATAGATAACGAAAATAATATCGTGCCATCACAATACGCAATTGACGCAAAAGCAGCAGGTTTAGAGCTTATTGCATGGAGCCTTGAGCGCTCAGGTCCGCTTAATGAAGGCGGTGGATATTACTATCAATCTATTGCTGATGTTATAGATAACGATGGCGATATGATGACGGTCGTTGATGTGCTCGCAAAAGACGTTGGGGTAATGGCTATATTTTCAGATTGGCCGGCTACCGTAAGTTATTACGCTAGTTGTAATAAAATGCCTGCAAGTATTTAAATACTCGACAACAAAAGTCGTTTATTTTATCGCGCTCAGTTACCATATCATTATATATAATTTTATTTAACTGAGCGCTTTTATGATAATTCAACAACATAACGCAGACTTGCCAACACCTACAGGTTTAATGCGAACAACCATCTATCGCCCTCAGGCGCAAGGGCAATTCTCTGCTATTATTTTTTATTCTGAAATTTTTCAGCAAACTGCACCTATTGCTCGCAGTGCAGCTATTTTAGCAAGCCATGGTTTTGTAGTGTTCGTACCGGAAGTATTTCACGAGTTAAATCCTATGGGCACTGTGCTTGCTTACGACGATGCAGGTAAAGATAAAGGCAATGCAGATAAGTGGGCAAAACCACTTGAGCATCATGATAGCGACACGCAAGCCATGATCGACTTTATAAAGCAGCAGCATTACTGCACAGGTACAGTGGGCGCTATGGGCGTATGTATTGGCGGGCATTTAGCTTACAGAGCGGCGCTTAACCCTGAAATTAAAGCGGCTTTTTGCTTATACGCGACTGATATTCACAGCGACACATTACCGGCAAAATCAGGTAATAACTCATTTGAACGCATGGCTGATATACAAGGCGAAATTCACTTTATATGGGGTAAACAAGACCCGCATGTGCCACAAGAAGGTCGCACTAAAATATACCAGCAATGCGTAAGCACTGGCATTAATTACCAATGGCAAGAAGTTAATGCCCAGCATGCCTTTATGCGTGATGAAGGTGAGCGATACGATGCAGCCCTTGCAATTAATATGTATCAACAAGCGGTTGCATTATTTAGCCGTACTTTATAAGTGTTTTATAAATATTTAAAAAGCGAAAATAATTAAACGCTTTTCAGCATACCCAAGGCGGTATGCTGTTTTACAAAATATGCTTTTAAGTAATCAATAAATAACCGTAGCTTTTTAGAACCCGCAGCTCCTGGCGGAAATACTCCGTACAGTTCAATATCTTTGCTTTTATAATCATCTAATATTATTTCAAGCAGCCCAGCTTGTACTTTAGGCCACGCATCGTAAAGCGGAATACGCCCAATGCCATGCCCCGCTTCTACAAAGGCAGTACGTGCAGCTGCGTTATTAGTACTTAAGGCGCCTTGCATTGCAATGTCGTGTTTTTTGCCATCTTTTGAAAGTGTTAACGTTTTACTTCCTAGCTGATAAACCACCCATTGATGATCTGCCAATTCTAAAGGCGTTTTAGGTTTACCAAAATGTGTAAAGTAATCCGGCGCGCCACAAATACAAGTGCTCATTGTAGTAAGCTTGGTTGCTTGCAAGTTGGAGTCACTCAGTGCCACACCCCTAATTGCAAAATCGAACCCATTTTTAATAATATCAACCACATCGTCAGTAAGCTGTAAGTCTATTTTAATTTTAGGGTATTGGCGCTTAAACGTATTTATTGCGGGCACAATTAGCTGCATTCCCACATTCACAGGGCAGCTAATTTTAAGTAAACCTTGCGGCTCACTCTTTATATTTTCTATTTGCTGATTAGCTGCATTAGCTTGTTCGGTAATTATTCTACAACGCTCATAATAAGCAATGCCCGCCTCAGTCAGCGCCATGGTACGAGTTGAGCGATTTAATAAAGTGACTTCAAGCTGGGTTTCTAACTTTTTTAAATGATAACTTGCTACGGCTCGCGTAAGTCCTAACTGTTTAGCGGCAGCGGTTAAGCTGCCCTGCTCTACAATTTGCGCAAATACAACCATGCTCTTTAACTGCTCAAACGACACCTTCATATGTGCTCCGTAACGTATTTTAAATTCAACCCCTCAATTGTATCAATTATTAAACCAATAAAGTTAAATTTATCATCGTTGTTTAAAGCTCTGTTAGTGCATATAGTAGTTGGTAAGCAAAATAAACTAATTCAAATCATCAGAAGGAATATATTCAATGTCTAAAAAAATACTTATGGTTCTTACATCTCACGCAGAACTTGGTAACACTGGCGAAAAAACAGGTTTTTGGGTAGAAGAATTTGCAGCCCCTTACTATGCATTTGTTGATGCAGGCGTTGAAGTAACATTAGCGTCTCCAGCTGGCGGTCAACCACCAATTGATCCGACAAGTACGCTTTCTGATTTTCAAACAGATGCAACTAAACGTTACGACGCCGATAGCGCAGCACAAACACTTATGGCAAACACTAAAGTGTTGAGTGAAGTAAAATCTAACGATTTTGATGCTGTATTTTACCCAGGCGGTCACGGTCCATTATGGGACTTAGTTGACAACGCAGATTCAATTTCGCTTATCGAAAGCTTTGTAAAAGAGCAAAAGCCTGTTGCTGCGGTATGTCATGCAAGTGCTGCATTTTTAAATGTTAAAGATGCCGATGGCAATGCATTAGTAGCGGGTAAAAAAGTAACTGGTTTTACTAACTCTGAAGAAGCTGCAGTGCAACTTACCGATATCGTGCCATTTTTAGTTGAAGACGAGCTAATTAAAAAAGGCGGCGATTATCAAAAAACTGACGACTGGGGCGTATTAGCGCTAGTAGATGGTTTAGTAATTACCGGTCAAAACCCAGCAAGCTCTGAACTAGCAGCCAAAAAACTATTAACTAAACTAGGTTAATAGTGAGTAAAAATTAAAAATAAGCACAGCATTTTATGCTGTGCTTTTTTAATTGCTTTTCATTAGCAAATACAATTCCTATACTGGCAACTCTTAAAGTCAATTAGGGCGATTATATGGCAACCAAGCCAACCACACTGTCATTACTAACTAGTACCCGCTTCGCAATTTTTAGTATTGTTGTTCTTTGCTTCGTACTACAAGTGATCAATAGCCTACCTGGTATAAACCTAAATGGTTTAGGCATATATCCACGCAGTATCCAAGGCTTAATAGGCATACTATGCGCACCTTTTTTACATGGTAGCTGGTGGCACTTCGCCAGTAATATGATCCCATTTGTAGTGTTAAGTTGGCTAATTTGCCAGTACAGCGTAAAACGTTTTTATAACGTATTTATTTTTACCGCTCTAGTTTGTGGACTGTTAGTTTGGGCATTTGGGCGCAGTTACATACATGTTGGTTTAAGCGGTGTTATATATGGTTTATGGGGCTTTATTCTATGCTACGGCTTAGTAAGACGCTCATTAAAATCAATTATAATTGCTGTTGTAGTGGCTATACTTTATAGCGGTTTTATATGGGGTGTTTTACCCCAGCGCTATCATGTATCGTTTGAAAGCCATTTATTTGGAGCACTAAGCGGATTGTTTTTAGGTTATAGATTAGCAAAAGCCGATAAATTAAAAGGTCGGTAAATTAAGTATTAGTGCCTTTAATTAATTTTTTATGGCCACATTTACCATATATGTATTTCATCTAACAGAGGTTATTTATGAGTGATAAAAACGAATACACGCCACCAAAAGTATGGACGTGGGAAAGTGAAAGTGGCGGTAAGTTTGCCAGCATTAACCGCCCAATTGCAGGCGCGACTCATGACAAAACTCTACCTATTGGTGAGCACGCATTTCAGCTTTATTCTCTTGCTACGCCAAATGGTCAAAAAGCTACGATCATGTTTGAAGAGCTTTTACAGCTTGGTTGCACCGATGCAGACTATGACGCATATTTAATAAACATAGGTGATGGCGATCAGTTTGGATCTGACTTTGTTGATATTAATCCAAACTCAAAAATCCCAGCGCTAATGGATCATTCAACCACGCCGCCTACTCGCATCTTTGAATCTGGTTCTATTTTACAGTATTTAGCTGAAAAATTTGATGTACTTATACCTAAAGATCTAAAAGCTAAAACTGAGTGTCGTAACTGGCTATTTTGGCAAATGGGCTCAGCGCCTTACTTAGGTGGCGGGTTTGGTCACTTTTATAGTTATGCACCAAGTAAAATGCAATACCCTATTGACCGTTTTACCATGGAAACTAAACGCCAGCTTGACGTGTTAAATCGCCATTTAAGCGAAAATGAATACATGGCAGGTGATGAATACTCAATTGCCGATATTGCAATTTGGCCGTGGTACGGATCGTTAGTGCTTGGAGCTTTATATGATGCAGCAGAATTTTTAGATGTTGCCTCATACACCCATGTTGTACGCTGGGCTACGCAAGTATCAGAGCGCCCTGCTGTAAAGCGCGGTCGTCGCGTAAATCGCACATGGGGTCCTGAAGAAGAGCAAATGGCAGAGCGCCATAACGATAGCGATTTCGAAGGTTAAATCTATAGAACAGCAAGTAAGGTCGTTAACACTTTAACCTGCTTGATAATTTTAGGGCTCAAAATAAATATTTATTTTGGGCCTTTTTACTTTTTAAACTTTTTTTATCCCTCCCGTAAACTATATTTACTTTTACATTAAAGTTTTATTTAGCTGCGTAAAGGCTTATTAAGCTCTTTGTATTACCAGTATTGCATTAGTGTAATTTGCTAAATGGTTTACTTAATTTCCTAGGGGTTGTTTTTGAAAAAGGTTTTAATTAGTGCCATATAACAATTTAAGTAATAATGAGCGAAAAGAAGCGCTCAAAATTTTATACTCGAATGCTATTTCCGGAATTGCCGTTTCTATATTAGTAAGTGTTGCTTTAGTCTTTGCTTTTAATATAAATAATGAGAAAACTAACCACGATAAAATAGTATGGTTTGGCATAATAATGTGCGTACTTACTTTGCGCGTTATTGATGTAGCGCTTTTTTTTAAAACTCAAGAGTCTAACCAACCTTACAAAATACATTCTTATATAAGTCGCTTTACAATTGGCTGTATATTAACAGCCATGTCTTGGTGTGGGTATGCTCTTTGGTTTCATAGCACATCATCTACTGTAGAGGTTACTACGACTATTGCTATTTTATCAGCGCTTGCCGGAGGCTCTGCAAATTTACTGTCTGGTAGTCGTTTTACAGCAGTTTTATATAGCTTTACTTTATTAGCGCCGTACTCTTTTTTACTCACACTTTCAAACGATCGTTTCCACCATATATTGGGGTTATTAGGTTTAACTTTTTCCACAATTATGATTGCTTCATCATATAAATCAGCCACATTTACACATAGTGCTATTAAGCTCAAAAACCAAAACCGAGAGCTACTTAATGAAATGGAAAACAAGGTTGAACAACGTACTGAAGAAATTTACCGCTTATCAAATACCGATCCACTTACTAATCTACTAAACCGAACCGCATTTTTAAAAAATGCAAACAAACAACTCGCCGATAATCCTAAAGAACCCTTTGCTTTATTATTTGTAGATTTAGATGGGTTTAAACAAATCAACGATTCGTTGGGTCACAAAGTAGGCGATAAAGTATTAAAAGAAATAGCACTGAGAATTAGGAATGTATGCAACCAACAACTCTATAAATGCCGATGGGGTGGAGATGAGTTCTTAATTTTAGCAACGTATCAAAATCAAACTGAGCTTTTCGAGTTTGCAAATAAAGTACTTCAAAGCATTAGTGCCGAACATGAAACATATAAATATCAAAAATGGGTATCGGCAACTATTGGAGTTGCTATGTACCCTGAGCACGGAAATGACTTAAATACCTTAATTCGCTCTGCTGATACCTCAATGTATCACCAAAAGCGGGTGGCTAAAGGTAATATTAATATTTATAACGATTCACTCAAATTAAAACAAGAAAGGGAATACCTCTTAAGTCAACGCTTAGCCAGTGCCATAGAAGAAAACAGCTTAAGGCTAGTATTTCAGCCAATTGTAGATAGCAAAACATCAAAAGTAACCTCTTTTGAATCATTATTACGCTGGCAACTAGACGGCGAAAATGTTTTTCCTGACGAGTTTATAACTATTGCCGAGCAATACGGTTTGATTACCGAGTTAGGTATTTGGATAATAGAGCAAGCATGCGTACAAGCAAAAAAATTCATTCACTTACAACCACAAATTGCTATAAGCGTGAACGTATCGGTTATTCAACTACAAGATCCAGAGTTTGCAACTAAGGTATTAAAATTAGTAAATAACCATCAGGTAGAGCCTAAAAATCTACATATAGAAATTACCGAGTCAGTATTTGCTAAGGATAAACTCACGTTTTTGACAGCCGTTAAAGCACTACAAGAACAAGGCTTTTGTATTTCAATTGATGATTTTGGAACTGGCTACTCATCACTATCAAGCATGCTTGATATTGGCGTAGATATAGTAAAAATAGACAGAAGTTTTATTCAAAATATGGATAAAAGAGGGTTAAGTATTATTCATGCAATTGTACAAATGGCTTCATCTTTAGATTTTGCTGTTGTTGCCGAAGGCGTTGAAACTATTGAACAAGCAAACACGCTTACTAATATTGGTGTATCTCACCTGCAAGGTTATTACTTTTCAAAACCGATGGAAGTAGATTTTGTAGACGCTTATCTGCATGGGCAAAACAAGCTGTGTAGTTAACACTACCCCTTATAAAAAGCAGCAGAGTTTCAATTTATAAGCTCGCGTGCTGGCATTTAAATTAACTAAACATAATCTTACAATTACTTACACCCAGTACATAGTAATTAGCGTAGGCTAAATATGAACCAACTTACATAAGTGTATTACGTTTAAATTTACGCTAATTAGCAAACCGCCAGCGCTGGACCCTACGTTAAGTTGTGCGCTGATGTTGCTTATATAAGTGAATAATAAAAATGTAACGATACAACTAAATATAAAGAAGGAATTTGCATGATAAAACCACTTTGCTATTCACTTATCACTTTACTTACCCCCATTGGCGCTATAGCTCAAACAATGGCAATAAAAACAACGGATGAATTAGTATCAACCGATTCAGAGATTTTATTTGCATATAATAAAGAATCAAAACAATTAGAAGCCATCAATTTACTCACATCACTAAGTAGTGAACTTGCTTTACCAAAAAATGCCATCGGGTTTGATGTGGCTACACTTGCTAACATTACCGATAAACAAGCACTCGTACTAACAAGTGATGGTGTATACAAATCCTATGCTGGTAAACCAACACTATTGTTTAATTATGAGTCGGTTCTAAATCAATTAAAAATAGATAAATTTGAAAAAGTAGACTTTGTTTTCGATGCCAACAATGACGGTCTAAGCGATATTTTCATCCCTGGGTTAGCAAGCAGTACTTTATACATTCAAAATAAAGATGGCAGCTTTAAGCCTAACAAATTTAAACAAACACCTATGTATGAAGGCAGCTTTTCAGGAAAAGGGCTTTCTCTAGAAGTTAATATTAACAATAAACCCGTCGTTATCGATTTTAACCACGACGGGTTGAACGACCTGATTTTTTCAAATGACTTTGGAGCAGATGTACTACTTGCTAATCCAGAAGGCTTTGAGCAAAAGCTCACCTCAATTGATTTTAACATCGAATTAGGCGAGCTAAGCAATGGCGAAACTCGCAAAATAAAGCAAATTATTGATATTAATAACGACGGATTTCTAGATTTTACAACTAGACAGTTTAAGCCAACGCAAGGTATGGATTCGTTAGATATAAAAATAGCACATACTTTGTACCTAGGAAGTGCTAAAGGCTTTAGTAATACGCCCATTACCTTATTTGAAACACAAGGCCCTAGTGAGTTATTGCTCAAAACTGATTTTAATAATGATGGCTTAATTGATTTACAAAAAATGGATTTAGAAATTGGATTAGGTACTATTGCGTCTATGGCATTGGGCGGTGGCAGTACTGATGTAGATGTAGAAATGAACATTTATAAGCAGCAACCCGACGGCTCATTTGCCAATAAATCGAGTATAGAACTTGATTTAGAAATGGAAGTGGGAATGAACGGCGATGACTCAGAGCCAGCACTCTATTTAGGTGATATTAACGGCGACAGCTATATTGACGCAGTATACAAATACAGTAAAAAAACGCTCTATATTTATTACGGAGAGCAAGACTCACTGCTAAATGATAAACGTAAAAAATTAAAACTAACGCTGCCTAAAAATAATAAAGATATTCTTCTGGTAGACATAAACCAAGACGGTAAAAAAGATTTTGTATTTAAATTTACCGAAGAAGATGGCACCAGCAAAATAGAAACACGCTTAAATTAAGCCAATAAAAAAGCCCAACAGAGTTAACCGTTGGGCTTTGGACTTAAGATTTTCGAGTAACAATCAACTCTGCTGCTAAATGTAATAACTAAGCAGTTACATTTAGCAGTGAATCGCCTTCACTTAAACCAAACTTCTCTTGCACTGATGCAAGGATTGATTCTTTATCTTCATCAGACAACTGGCTTGAATACTCAGTTAATAGCTCATCTAAGTAGCTGACTACTTCGTCTGTATCGACTGATTCTAATGAGTTCTGTGGTGGCGGTGGAGGTCTTTGACCTTCCACTCGTCCTGCATCACCAATGCTTTTAGCATCAAACTCAAGTTCGCTCATTAAATCAGCAAGCTCTTTTGTTGGTTCAATACCTTGTTCTTTAAATGCCGCTTGAATACTTTGCGCATCGTCGCTAGTTAAGTTTTCTGCATCAAACTGTGCAAGCGTTTCTTTAACAAAATCACTTTGCTCTGTTGTTAATTTTGCAGCTTGGCTACTTTGTTGCGGCATAAAACTCGCAGAGCTGCTGCCAATATTATTAATCATTTTAGTATCCTTTCAACGTTCACGACGAGGTGGTTTATGTTCGCTAAGTTCTTGTTCACTAATTTCGCCATTACCATCAGCATCTATAGAATCAAAAATTGTTTGTGCATCGCCGTGCGGCGGTTTTTTAGCACTAAACTCTTCAAAATTAATTACCCCATCGCCATCGGTATCAATAGTTGAAAAGTCAGGTTTTTCAGGAGGATTATCACCGCCTCGAGCAGCTACATTAGCTGAAAAAGCAATAGATAATATTGCCACAGTGGCAAGAGTTGAAAAATGCTTCATAGTAATAACCTCGTATTTAAGAATTAAACTAAGCTTACGCTTTAAAAACGCAAACAATGTGCAAATAATGAGTAAGTAGTGAATTATTTTGATAAAAAATAGTAATCTAAATACTTATTTAAAAAGTTCTAGTTGATTGCCTTGCAATCAATATATAAGCTAATAAAATAATACGATTAATTACTCTCAGGCAGTAGTGTTACTGCCCTTAATTCTCAAAGCTGATATACTGCTTGAGCCAATTAAACAAACAAATACAGAGCACTTTCATAAATAATGATTAATAACCAACCCTACTTAGCAGGCAATCTGTGAAAATACCTAAACGCCTACAACCCCTTGTTGATGATGGCCTTATTGACGAAGTTATAAGCCGACTAATGAGCGGTAAAGAAGCCGATGTATTTATTGTCCGCTGTGGTGAGCACATTCGCTGTGCGAAAGTGTATAAAGACGCGGTTAAACGTAGCTTTAAAAAAGCGGCACAATACCAAGAAGGCCGTAAAGTACGTGGAGGACGCCAAGCGCGTGCTATGGGTAAACGTTCTAGCTATGGCCGTCAATTAGAAGAAGAGATTTGGCAAAATGCCGAAGTTGATGCGTTATCTCGTTTAGCTGGTGTAGGTGTACGTGTTCCTGATACTTACTTTTGTATTGATGGCGTGCTGCTTATGGAACTCGTGTCGGACGAGGACGGTAACGTAGCCCCTCAACTTGGACATGTCGTTTTTAGTGAAGAGCAAGCGATTGAGCAGCATAAACTCATGATGCATTACATTAAGCTTATGCTTTGCGCAGGTATAATACACGGTGATTTATCTGAATTTAATGTACTTGTAGATAATAACGGCCCTGTAATTATAGATTTACCGCAAGCAGTTAACGCTTCAGCAAATAACAGTGCACAAGCTATGTTTGCACGCGATGTAAATAACATACGCCGCTACTATGGTGAATTTGCGCCAAGCATACTAAAAACTCAATACGCTAAAGAAATGTGGGCATTATTTGAAGAGGCAAATTTAACGCCTAATTCAACGCTTACTGGTGAATTTGAAGACAGCGATGAACTTGCCGATGTAGATTCTATTCTTGATGAAATTCAGGCGGCAGAATACGAAGAGTTTGACCGTTTAGAGCGAATTAAAAATGCTGACGATGATGAGTAGCTCATCGTCATAGCTCACTAATACCTCTTACTGCGGGTGCACAAATCGGTAGCCAACCCCATAAACAGACTGAATAACACTTTCAGTTTGTGTCACTTCATCTAGTTTTTTACGCAACTTTTTAATATGGCTATCAATAGTACGGTGGCTCACAATACGCTGATCGGCGTACATAGTGTCCATTAAACTATCGCGCGAATAAATACGATTTGGTTTATTAAACAAAGGTTTAAATAACTGAAATTCAAAGTTAGTAAGCTCAATACAACTGGTTTTAAATTTTACAGTGTAGGTACTTTCGTCAAGTTGCATAACTGTTGCTTTTGGCTCTGCGCTATTAAGGCGTCTTAAAATAGCTTTTACACGAGCCACCAGCTCGGCATAACTAAATGGTTTGCAAATATAATCATCTGCACCGAGCTCTAAGCCAAGTAAGCGATCAATTTCTTCTACCTTTGCCGATACCATAATAATAGGCACATTAGAAAACTGTCTAATTGCTTTACACAATTCAATACCACTTTGACCAGGTAACATTATATCGAGCAAAATTACGCTGGGTCTGTTAATTTCAAGCCAAGGTAATACTTCATTTCCGTGATGTATTTGATGAGTAACAAAATGATGGCTACTTAAAAAGTCACTCATTAAGTTAGCTAGCTTTACTTCATCTTCTACAATCAGTATTTGTTCGCTCATAGAGTTCTCTGTTATTAGTAATCCAAACTTAGGATAAAAATACCATATCAAACAAAGTTCAAGTTACGTATTTTTTATATTAATCAACTAAAGCTAAATAGTTGGTAGCCTAATAATAATAGCAAGACCGCCTAAAGTGGCTTTTTCAGCGGCTATTTCACCTTTATGCCCTTTAACTATATGCTGGCAAATAGATAAACCTAAGCCCGAACCACCCTCTTGGCGATTACGCGAACTATCTACTCGATATAAATACTCAAACAAATGCGATAAATGAGACTGTTCTACACCTACGCCATTATCTTCAATTATAAGCTCTAAGTAGGTTTGCCCTTTAATGCTTATATTGTTAGCCGTTAATGAAATAGTGGTGCATTGTGCATAATGCACCGCGTTCATTAAAATATTATCGAGCAGCTGCAAAAGTCGGGTTTTATCTGCTTGTACCGTTATATGTTTAGCGCTATTGAGTAAGTAAATTTTTATATTGTGCTGCTCAAGTATAACCTGATATTTTTGCTCAATAGTATTTAATAATAAAGCCATATCAGTAGGTTGCATAGTGTAATGCATACCACCTAACTCTGCGCTATTAAGCATATGCAAATCATCAATCAAGCGTTTTAAATGCAATGCCTCGTCGTTAGCCGAGTTAATGTTTTTTGCATTAGGCTCACGTATGCCAAGTAGCATAGCTTCAAGCTCACCGAGCAAAATACTCATTGGCGTTCTAAGCTCGTGAGAAATATTAGCTAGCCAACGTTTACGTACTTGCTCGTCTTTAGCGAGTGTAAATGCAAGGATATTAAAATCTTCGCTTAATTGGCCTAACTCGTCTTTTCGCTCAAGCGTAAGTTTGGTCTCGTAATTACCTTGCGTTAAGCGATGCATACCGTTAGCAATTTGCTTTACTGGGCTAACTAAGTGGCGAGACAATAAAAAGGTAACTAGCAATGTAAGCAATACAGCGGCTAAAGCAATAAACCATAAGTAGTTAGTTTGCTGCTGTAAAAAATCAAGCTCATAACCATCAACCAAGCTATCTCTTTTGGAAACAGCTAAGTAACCCACTGTTTTATCGCCCACTGTAATTGGGGTTGTTATATATTTTAAATCGCTGAGGTATCTACCCACTACTCGCTGCTTATTTTCATCAAGCAAAGCGTAGTGAGCAATATTTTCAGGTGGTAGGCGGCGCTCTCTCCCTAAACGAATATGATCGGGTGGCGGCCGTCGCATCATTCCCCCTCTGGGGCCTGGACCTTCTGGTGGCCTAGGTAAAAACTGGCTATTTTCTAGCTGAGATTCAACAAGTTTTCTAAAATTTTCGTCACCGCCAACAACACGTTTCCATGAGGGGGTCTGTTCGTACTGTTTTGACAGCTGCGCAACAAGTGGTTCAAGCGCTTTTACTTCTTTTGCATTAACAAAATCAATTACGCCTTGCCCTATACTCCACTGTATAAGTACCACCAGCCCTGCAATAACACTAAAAGTAAAACTAAATAGTATTAAAAAAAGTTTATTATGAATCTTCATTAATGCGTGTTTTCAACCTTGCTAGGAAAGCTTTCAAATCGGTATGTTATAAACTCTTTGGTTTGATCGTTAACATACAGCGTAGCAACTATTTTTTTGCCCTGAGCGGTCCAATACATATGACCATGATTATTTAAAGTAACCGATACGGTATTTATACCACTTTTAAATAAGTTAGCAGGTAAATGCAATGCATGTCCGTAAATTCGCTGTATTTTAACCCCATTTATATATAAATGAGCATGACCTTGTAAAAAGCCCGTGTCATCGTTTGTAGTAACGCTCATCATTTGCTGCATGTTCATTGCGCCCTCAGGGGGTACAGATAAATCATAGTGCTGCGTATCTAAAATTAAGTTATAACCCGACATACTATCTTTTAATAACTTAAGGCTTAATGCCGGGATTGGCGTATCACTTGGCACTGCTATAGGCATATGGCTATGATCCATCATTTCCTGCTGCGCAAAGAGCTTAAAGCTCAATAGCGCAGCAGTAGTTAGGATCAATGCGTATTTAAAATAACGCATAGTTACTCCTTACATTCCCGGTGGTGGACCCATTGTTTCGCCCGTATCACAGCGACCAATTGAATTATCGGCTAATTGACCTTTAAAACGAGGCCCTATTTGATAAGGAAAAGAAGGCTGTAATTTACCATCACTGTCTAACGTTAGTGTTATATGGTAGTGATAACCCTTGCCATCGTTAGTATCGTGGCCGTTATGCTCATCTAATTGAGCACCGGTTACTGTTTTTTGTGCGTAGTAGAAATCTTCAAAGTAATAACCATCGTCGGCATTTAATGTATTACCAGAGAGCGTCGTTACTTCTGCGCCAATAGCAGGACCTGCATCACTTGTTTGTGTACCTTGGCTAACATCGTATTGATCGACTAAAGTACAGCTTCGCTCACCCTCAGTACCACAACCACCTTCACTTTCTGATGCGCCATAATCACGCATTTCCCAGCCACTTAATGCAAGTTGACCGTTACTTTCATAAGGACCATAAAGTGGATAACCATCAGCTGCAAACCCATAAATAGGTGAATGCGCATCGCCATCATCTTCAAGTAAATCAGCTAAACAACTAGTGTAAAAATGGTGATGATATTCACCGTTAGCAGCATGTCCGCCACACACATCAACATCGTATTGCTCTGCAATTGGCGCTAATGTATACCAAATATTATTACCGTAGCTCATACCATCGCCCCAGTTAAATATACTGGTGCCATTAACCATTAAGCCAACTGTACCTAAACCTGTTTCACAAGTTTCAGTGTCAGATAAATCGGTAGGTGTTATCGGAAAATACGCCTCAACTGTTTGTTCTGTCGGGCAACCTGGTCCTGGAGGCCAATAGCCTGCACCGCCTGTGTCATCACAGTTTTCAGTGCTGCTGTTATAGCCAATATCTTCACCAAACGAAATGGTTTGCCCTACTGCTGCTGAGGTTACACCGTTATAAAAATCAGTAGCTGCACGCGGGCGATTATTTAACGTGTCTACTTGGTCTTGTGTAAGTGTTACGTCATATTTAGGAATGTCAGTTGTTTGCACATACATGTATTCAACGTCAGCATCTTCCTCAGTAACGGTAACAACCTCAACTGATTGAACATCTTCAACCACTGCGCCATTGTTTTGTATATAAGTAGAGGTTGTATCGTTGTTGATTAACCAACTGGTAAGTTTTGCACTATTATCAACTGCACCACTATCTGAGTCTGATGAAGCAATAACATTAACTGTAATTGTATCTACAACAACATCGTTTGTGCCGTCATCTGCACTGATTTCAAACACAAGTGCTTCATCGGTTAAAACTTCAGGTGCAACAAACTCAGTAGAAGTTGCTGTACTTGAAGATAAGCTAACGGTAGTGCCTGATGTTTGTGACCAGCTAACAGATACTTCGCCATCATCTTCAACTGTTGAACTTAAATAAACGGTATCGCCCGCATTAACAGCTTGGTCAATACCGGCGTCAACCGTTGGAGCACTATTACTGACTGTTTCGCCGTCTGTTGTAGAGCTTGTAGAATCGCTATTACATGCGCTTAAAGCTATACAAAGCGCACTTAACGCAAATAACTTAGTTACATTAGAGGCTTTTGTTTTAAGAAGTGTTTTCAATGTTTGAACCTTTACATTAACTTTTGATAAAATATTTTAACAAGTAAAAGTGCAAACAATGTGCACAAATTAAGGAAAAATAAACATAAAACTAGATTTGTGGTCGTTTAAGTACAAATTTGTCTTTAGTGGTTGCATAGTAATCCCCACCCATTCTACCTACCGCATCTAAAAGTGTTGGGTCAATATAACCGTCAACAAACACCTCATCGTCAACACAAATACCCACTATGTCTAACAACATCATTTGCCCGCCACCTGGCTCGCTTGAAAAAGTAATAACTTCACGTAGCTTACACTCATAGCGTACTTTTGAATCAGCAACACTCGGCACTGCGACCATTTGGCTATCAATTTTAGTTATATTTGCAGCATCAAACTCACTAACATCACTAGGGTAATTAGCACAGCTTTGATTCATTTTTTCAACCAGTTCATGGCTCACAATGTTAATCACACATTCTTTAGTCGCTAATAAGTTAATTAATGTATCTTTGCTTGGTTTATCGCGTGGATTTACTTGCGTCACACTCAATACTGGTGGGTTACAACTCGCTACTGTAAAAAATGAGTAAGGAGCAATATTAGCCACACCGTCGCTACTTAATGTACTTATCCACGCAATTGGACGAGGACTGATCCCGTCAACTAAATACGAATAAACATTAAGCTCTTTATTTACAGTTAAATCTAAAAACATATTTTTCCTTTTAATACATTAAAACTAAATCTTAATTTAAGTTAGTTACGTATAGGTTTGGCTGACTTAGTTAAATAACAAGCTAATTTTTATCTCTATTTAAAGCAATAAACAAATTATATGAAAATAAACATCGTGTGGTTTAAACGTGATTTGCGTCTTAGCGATCATCAACCATTAAAAAATGCATTCAGTAATGGCTTACCTACCCTATTACTTTATAACTTTGAGCCATTACTGCTCGAAGATGCACACTACAATGAGCGGCACTGGCGCTTTGTATATCAGTCTGTCGTTGAGTTAAACAATCAACTAGTGCGCTTTAATGCCTGTGTTTATATCTTTAATTTAAATATGAGCGATTTACTTGAATCGTTAAAGACGCAGTTTGAAATAGTTAATATTTTTAGCCATCAAGAAATAGGCTTAAACAACACCTTTGAGCGCGATAAAGCAATAAAAGCATGGTGCCAGCATAACCATATTAACTGGCAAGAGTCGCAAACAGACGCGGTTATTCGCGGCAAAAAAAATCGTAATAATTGGAACGAACGCTGGCAGCAAACAATGCAAGCACCTATTGCTGTTCCTAATTGGAAGAGTATAAAAACAATTACTCTCAATAACTACCAAGCACCAACATTACCAACTACCTACACGCAAGATCACGACAGCTTTCAACAAGGTGGCCCGTTGCATGCGCGAACTGTAATGCAGAGCTTTTTTGCCGAGCGCGGTAAAGGTTATCAAAAAGGAATATCGAGCCCAAGTTTAAGCCAAACTCATTGCTCTCGGCTTTCCCCGTATTTAGCGTGGGGGAATATTAGCCTTAGGCAAGTGTATCAAATGGCCATTGATGAATATCATTCAAAACACCCTGACAAAAGAGGCTGGAAGCGCCCGCTTGCTGCGTTTGTATCGCGCTTGCATTGGCACTGCCACTTTATGCAAAAGTTTGAGAGCGAATGTTCTATGGAGTTTTTAGCCCTCAATCCGGGTTATCATGTATTTCCGTATCGTGATGATGAACATGTTAAAAACGATATTGAACGCTGGGCGCAAGGTCAAACAGGTATTCCCATTATTGACGCTTGCATGCGCTGCTTAAAAGCCACCGGCTATATAAACTTTAGAATGCGCGCCATGCTTGTAAGCTTTGTAACGCATCATTTAAATATAAGCTGGCAGCAAGCAAGCTTTCCTCTCGCTAATTACTTTTTAGATTTTGAGCCCGGAATTCACTACCCACAAATTCAAATGCAAGCCTCGGTAACCGGCATTAATACCATTAGGCATTACAACCCAATTAAGCAGTCGGAAGATCAAGACCCAACAGGTTCATTTATTAAAAAGTGGTGCCCCGAGCTTGAAAAACTCCCTATTGAATATTTACATCAGCCTTGGGAGCAAACTCCGATGGAAGCACTCTTTAACGACTTTAAGTTAGGGGAGGATTACCCTGAACCCATGCTTGATTTAACCACTGCTTCAAAAGAAGCACGCGAGCGCTTATGGCAATACCGTGAGCGAGCTGATGTTAAACACGCCATAGGGAGGATTCTTAAAAAGCACGTTGGAGATACTCAAAAAGTTACTCGAACAAAAAGTAAAACGGATACTAAAAGTAACAGCAAGGCTAAGTAAGCATGGCGCACAAAAAACTAAACTTACCTCAAAAAACATGCCCTATTTGTAATAAACCTTTTACGTGGCGTAAAAAATGGCAGCGCGACTGGGATAACGTTATTTTCTGTTCAGAGCGCTGCAGGCGTAATAAATAAGAGTAAAAATTAACTGGCGTCTATTTTGCAACATCATCAGTAATTAGTGCTTTTAAGGCTTTATATAAGTTTATTTTGTAAATAACGCTTAGCTAACCTGAAAAGCTTACACTCAAGCAAGGAGAAGATGATGACTATTAAAAAAACGGCTAGTTCAACATGGTCTGGCGATATTAAAACAGGCAAAGGTAGCATATCAACTCAAAGTGGCGCGCTTAACAAACAACCTTATGGTTTTAATACCCGCTTTGAAGATAAGGCAGGCTCAAACCCTGAAGAATTAGTAGGTGCAGCTCACAGTGCATGTTTTAGTATGGCGCTTTCGCTTGCATTAGGTGATGCAGGCTTTACCGCAGATAAAATTGATGCTAAAGCCACCGTAAGCCTTGATGAAGTAGATGACGGTTTTTCAGTAACGCATATTGCCCTTGAGGTAAAAGCGCGTATTGATCATATTCAAAACGAGCAGTTTCAAGCCTTATGTGAGCAAACCAAAAAGAGCTGCCCTATTTCCAAGCTCTTAAATACCGAAATATCACTAGATGCGACACTTCAATCAGCATTTTAAATATTTAGACTTAACTATTTAGACTTAACTGTTTAGACAGTTCCTTACTAAAAAAGCCAAGTAAGTAATTACTTGGCTTGCTTATTATAAAGAAGTATTTTTAGGTTTATTCCTACTCAAAGTACTTACTACAAGCCCTATTCCCATCCCAATTGTTGGCCATACTACCCATATATAACTAGGCGAAGTTAGTAAATTTATAACGCTTAGCAAAGTTAAAATAAGTAAATATCCTTTAATTTTTTTGCCTAATGTCACTGTATTGCTCATTTATATTCTCCAAGTAATGTATGTCGCTATTATTGTTTTAATAAGCAACGTACACACCTGCTAAATGTCACTAAGTGATCTGACATTAGTCATCACTTTTCATTTAATTACATAGTTATTTATTATGTATAAAAACAATACTTTAATCTATTTGTGTTAGAATCTAATCTCAACTAACCTAAACAAATAAACATAAGAGGATGAGCTAAATGAGCGAAAAATCAAAAGATTGTGAAAAAGTTACGTGTAGTAACTGTGCTGACGCTAACGATCTCGAATTTGATTTTTCTATGGCTTTTCAACCGATTATAAACTGTAAAACTAATCTTATTTATGGCTATGAAGCGCTGGTTAGAGGTTTAAATGGCGAGTCTGCTTATTCAATCATTTCAAAAGTAAATGAAGACAACCGCTATGCATTTGATCAGCTTTGCCGCATTAAAGCCATTCAATTAGCCTCAAAGCTGGGCATAACATCAATGCTAAGCATTAACTTTTTACCTAATGCTATTTATAAACCTGAGCGATGTATACGCACCACGCTAGAAGCTGCAAAAAAGTATAACTTCCCAATTCAAAATATTATGTTTGAATTTACTGAAGTAGAAAAAATAGAAGACACCGCACACATAAAGCGCGTTGTTGATTACTATCAGTCTCTCGGATTTAAAACCGCCACCGATGACTTTGGTGCAGGTTATTCTGGTTTAAATCTACTGGCTGACTTTCAAACAGATATTATTAAGCTGGATATGGCGCTAATACGCGATATAAGCAACGACAAAAAACGCCAATTAATAGTAACTCATTGCTTAAATATGTTTCGCGATTTAAATATTATCGCACTGGCTGAAGGGATTGAAACAGTAGATGAATATACATGGCTTAAAAACGCAGGTGTTGAGCTTATGCAAGGGTATTTATTTGCCAAACCAAGCTTTGAAAACTTGCCTGAGGTAAATTTTGAGGACATAGGTGCTGATTAATACTCAACACCTATTATTTATTAAAACCTTATTGAATTTAAGTAAGGCTTAAACTACATATTACCTAGCTCTATCATCATCGCTGTGTACATACGCAAATTAAGCTTAAGTTGCTCAATGGTCATAAATTCATGCTCTGAGTGACCGGTGTAGCGCTTGCCTGGCATTGAAGGACCAAACGATACCGCATTATCAAACAGCTTTGCGTTAGTGCCACCACCTATTGATACAAAGTCAGCTTTTTCGTCGCCCGTAAAATGCTTGAAAATATCAAGCAGCTTTTGCGCATGCGGCGCGCTATCAAGCAGCATAGGTGTGCCAATAATTGTTTCTATGTTAGCAAGCGTTACATTGTTAGCAGCTTGCCAATTAGCGAGCGCATCATCAATTTGCTTTTGTAATACAGCTTCGTCTTTACCCATAGGGCGACGTGCATTTACAGCAAGTGTTAGCGCATTAACATCGCGCTCAATAACGGTTGGTGCCACTGTCATCGGGCCCATAAAGTCGTGCTTGTAAGCTATTTCGCCAAACTGTTTACCATGAATATCTAAACCAATTAACTGATTCACAAAGTCGATTAGCTCACCGTCACTGTTATTTTCAAGCTCCACGCCTTTAAATAACTCAGCTAAATAAGCAATGGCATTTATACCCGACTCCGGCTCTGATGAATGCGCCGACATACCTTTAACACTTATTGCTAAGGCATCATTTTGCTCACTAAAGTTAAACTCAACTTTATTTAATGTTTTGGCTTTTGCTTTTAATGTATTAATAAGTGCAGCGTCTGCATTGTGAAGTACTAAGCTGGCGTCTTCTGGAATTTGGCTTCTAAACGCACCGCCAGTTACATCCTTTACATATAAACCCGTTTGTGGTGATGTTGCATTAAAAGTAGGTGCAATTAAGCTCCAGCCTTTCTCGGCAACCACTACAGGGTATGATGCATCAATCGTTACTGCATATTTTGGTTGTTCATACGTTTTCATAAATTGAGTAAGCGGACCCCAATCAGACTCCTCAGCAAGGTAAATCATAAGCTCAATTCGGTTATTAAGGGTTATGCCTTTATCTTTAATTGCTTTCATGGCGTAAAGCGCTGTTGCTATTGCACCTTTATCGTCTTCCGTACCACGACCAACTAATTTTCCCGGTTCAGATGTATCAATAATAAAAGGACTTTGTTTCCATTTGCTAGCATTAGCAGGTTGCACGTCACCGTGCGTTACTACCGTTACTTTTTCGCTTTGCTCGCCCATTCCAATTAAAACGGTGTAGCCTAAATCTTGGTAGTCAAAACCAAGCTCTGCGGCTTTCATTTTTAAAAGTGCTTTAAAGCCAATAAAATCGGGATTTTGAGGAGCTGTAATGTCGCTTTTATTAACGGTCGGAAAAGCCACTAAGTTAGTTAGTGTGTGTATTTGAGCATTTTGGTAGGTATTTACTGCGTAATCGGCAACGCTATCAATATTTTTATTTAACTGCGCATGAGCACCAAACGCAAATAAAGCAATACTGGCTAAAGCTAACTTTTTCAAAACAATTCCCATTTAATTAATAACTAAGAGCGGTAATTATAACGCTATGAAGCGCTTACTTATAGCTCTTTACGCTAAACACACAGGTAACTTAAGCTGAATATTTATATAGCAGCTTTTATGAGGATGACTGTATAATGCGCGACTTAAAATTAACAGGGTATTTAATTGTGAACCGTCGTAAAAAAATCGTCACTAAATTTCAAAAGAAAGATAAACGCACTAACGCTAAACTACATAAAAGCAACAAACCTGGTTATGTGTCAAAAGCTGAGCGCGAAAAACTAGCTGAACAAGAAAGTAATGAGCCAGAGGTAATCCAAGAGTAACTCTACGCTACCCGATGCTTTGATAATTTAAAGTGGCAAAAGTACCGACCACTTACATAACCAACTACTGCCGTGGCAACTATAAGTTCAAACGTAGCTAAGTAATTAACTGTATCTACATATGGCATTGCGAGGTTTATACTTTGCATCCAGTCTTTCATTTTAAATAATGCAGTTGCCCCAATAACCATTGGAAATGTAAAAGCAGCGTAGCTCGGCGTAAAAGGCCTGCGTAATAACTTTATAAATAACACATAAACAATCAGTGTTTTTATTATCGCTAATATAAATAATGCCCCCACTATAAAGAGTGATGGATTAGCTACAATATGAAAATACCCCGCTAATGTTAAACTGGCAGGCGCAGCTAAAATGGCAAGTGTTGGCTGTATTTCGTAGTCACTTTTTAATGCTAATAAAAAGCGATAAAACATAATTGGCAGCATAATACTGTACGTTGATATACCAATCACCAGTGCGCTATAAGCTAACCGCGCTAATGTCGGATTTCCCGAAAAAGTAACATCTGCAATAATTATCCCCACTGGCGGCACAAACCAGCTGGGCGCCATATCCTCGAAGTTAAACTTTTTTGCTCGCTGGTATAAAAAACTCACCAAAAATGTGAGATGCAGCACAAAAGCTAAAACCCACATAATGTCGCCAGCTAATGAATTAAATTGCCCAACTGAGTTTGAAATAACAAGATTAGCCATTGCAAATGTAGGGATCACACTTCCTGCAACTGGGTGTGCTAAATCGGCTTTTAATAAATGAGGGTGTAGTAAAAACTTAGCAGCCAAAAGTAAAACTAATACGCCAGCTAGTACCGCTCCCAAAAATTGCCCTTGGGAGTTTAAATTAAAAACGTTTTCCCATGTCCATCCCATACTAGCAATACCCAAAGTTAAACCGGCCATAGCTGTTGGCGCACCCATCACTTTATTTTTAAATTGCTTAAACACTGTATTTCCTAATTATTGGGTGATGAACAAGTTACTGCTTTTTACTGCATTGCCTTAAAATAACGCTGTAAAATTAGTACAAGCGTGCTTAATAGAACGCTTTTTGCGTACAAATATTTCATAAAAATAAGTTTACGGCTTACATATTAAAACGCAAAAAAAGCCATAACACAGTTATGGCTTTTGCTTTATTTTTAAAATTTAGTTTAGTTAGAACGCGTAACTAACGCTTACATTAAATGAACGACCCTGCCCAGCAAGTTGTTCAAACCCGTTGCTGCTATCTTGTTTAAGTGCCGCAATACTTACACCACCTAGCGGAAGTTGGTAGTACTCATCAAACACGTTACTCACTTCTGCGCTTAGCGTTAATGAATCCCATGTGGCTTTAGAGCTTAAATTAACCAGGCTGTAGCTGTCTGTTTGGTTTTCAAAACGATTATTATCTACACGGCTTTTAGTATCGACCCACTGCCAAGATAACGCGTTTTCAAATCGACCTATTTGCTGGCTAATACCTAGCTGGGTTTGCAGTGGTTTAATTTGATAAAGCGGCTGGTTAGTATCGTCGCGCTTGCCTCTCGTATTAGTAACGTTAGCGTGTAACTGCCAGTTACCTAATTGCTTAGATTCATAAATGTTGGCTGTTAAATCTATTTTTGCACCATACAAAATAGCATCTACATTAGTAAACTGAAAAATGTTACGCGCTGTATTGTCCAAGTCATAACTATTGAAGCTTCTTATAATATCAGCATCAATATAGTCACTCACATCTGTATACCAAACATTGGTGCTTAATCGCCAACGGTCATCTTTAGCCGATTTAATATAAGTAGCACTTATTGTATGCGCTGTTTCAACGTCTAAATCAGGGTTACCAATATAGCCATTACCATCGCCATACCAACCAATCATGGTGGTTGCCATGGTACTTACACCCCAACTGTATCGCTCGTATAAATTAGGCGCTCGGTTTTTACGGGCAAGACCAAGTTGCAGCTCATCATAATTTGTTATTTGGTAGTTAATTAATAAGTTAGCATCAACTATAGTGTCGGTTTTATCTCTGTCGCCAGCATTAAAATTCTGTGCAGCAATGGTATTATCTGTAGACGTATCGCTCATGGTCATACTTTCCATACTACTCATATCGTCCATATCCGTCATACTCATGTCATCGTTGTAAGATTGAACCTCTCCAACATGGGTATTAATACTTTCAATGCGTACGCCTGCGTTTAACCATAACTTTGTATTTATTTGGCTCTCAAATTCTGCAAATGCCGCTATGCGCTCTCGTTTGCCGTTATTTACATTTACGTAATCGTCTGGTCCCATCATGGTTGAGCCTTCAATACCTGGCCACCAATCATCAATACTGTAATTGTAATATTCTTGACCGAGTAAAATACTGCTGTTTTTATCAAGCGCGATACGCCATTTAAGCTGCGTACTTATATCTTGTGCATCGGTTTTCATTGGCATCATGCCTGTTTTTTCTTCACTGAAAAAGCCCATTTCGTGCTTTACGCTATGCCAGTTAACTTGCCCTTCAAGCTCGCTGTTTTCAAAGGAGCGCTTGTATTGAGCTATTGCACCGTAACTGGTGTTATCGGTCATATCCATATACTGATTTGCAAATCCCTGATACGGGATTTTTTGATGCGTTAGCTTTATAACTAATTGCTGTTTATCATCGCGCATAGCTGCGGTTAAACTATGATTTTGTGCTCGATACAATGTATCTAATACTACATCGCCGTTACCGTCTTCATAACTATCTGCGTCACTAAACGAACCCTGATAATTAAGGCTAAACGTGTCACTTGCTAAACGTGCACCAACGCCAAGTTTACGTCCGTTATCAACGCTACTGTACTTTGCTGACACATAACCTGAGTGCCAACCTAATTCATTGCTATCGCTATACTGTGTTGAAATAGAATTAACGCTTATTACACCGGCAATATTATCCCCGCCCGCGCTTACTGGCGACACGCCTGCAACCACATTGTAAGACGTAATTTGATTAGCCGAGATATACGAAAGTGGCGGGTTCATATGATTAGCGCATGCAGCGGTTACATCTGCACCATCAACTAACACTTTAACTCTGTCGCCCATTAAACCATTTAAAATAGGTAAGTTAGATACGCCGCCCGCTGCTGAAAAATCGACACCTAAATCACTTAATAACGATTCTGACGAACCAAGTGCTAAATGCTTATTTTGAGCATGTCCGTGTACTTCAATCACTTCTAAAGGCGTATCGTCGGCAAATGCAAAAGGAGATAGCACACCGCTAATAAAAAGTGCGACAGGCGTTAGTAAATATGTTTTTTGAGTTTTGCTTTTATAAACCATTGTTAATTTATGCCACTGTAATAATTGACGTAATTATAGTATGAGTTGCAAAAGCAAAAGCGCGACATATTGTCGCACTTTATCAATTTAAAATGTTGTTAGGTGTGTTTGAACACATAAGAAGGCAGCTTTAAACATAGGAACATGCAATTAACTAAGTATTTAACTTAGCTACCGTTTGAGAAACAATATCGGCTCCATGTTCAATCTCTTTAATAACCTCAGACACATTAGCAATAAGCTCTCTTCCTTGTTTTGATGAGTCTGAAACTGACGTTATTTGCTTTGATATATCATTAGTGAGCTCTTGGTTATTTTTAACAACACTTGCTATTTCATTAGTAGAGCGACTCGTGCTGGCTGCAAGCTGCCTTACTTCATCAGCTACTACAGCAAAACCTCGACCATAATCACCAGCACGCGCTGCTTCTATTGCGGCATTAAGTGCCAGTAAATTAGTTTGATCCGCAATGCTGCTAATTGTCGAAACAATGGAGCCTATGACCGCAGACTGTTCATTAAGATTTTTTATTAAATCTACCGATTTAAGTACTTGGCTTACAATGGCGTCGGAGTTCGCTATAGAGCTTTGTAGTATTTCAGAGCCTTTTTTAGCGGTTGTAGCAGTAGCTACCGCCGATTCATGTGCTATTGCAGCGGCTTCTGTCACTGCACTGTTATTATTAATTCGATCGGTAATATTTGATGCAAACTTAATTATTTTAATTACATTACCTTTGCTATCTAAAATTGGGTTATAAGTTGCTTCTAACCAAATTTCTGAACCGTCGGCGGTAATACGTTTAAATTTTCCTGACTTAAACTGCCCCTGCGCTAATTCACTCCAAAAGCGTGGGTTTTTCTCATAAAACAATTTAGTACAAAACATTTTATGATGCTTGCCTACAATGTCTTTTAAGCTATAACCTATTGTTGCTAAAAAGTTTTGGTTCGCCTTTAAAATATTACCCTCTGGGGTAAACTCTATTGTAGCCAAGGCTTTGTCGAGTGCATTTGCAATAGCTTCTTGCGCTTTTCTTTGTATGTAACTGTTTGTAATATCAGAGGCTATTTTAATAACTTTGGTGACTACGCCGCGCTCTTCTACAGGAAAGTAAGTTGCCTCAAGCCAAAGCTTATCGCCATTAGCTTTGTACCTTAAAAACGAGCCTGCTTTAGAATTCCCTGCTCTCAATGCTTGCCAAAATTGACTATATTCGTTTGACTTTGCATATTCAGGTTCGCAAAACATACGATGATGCTTACCAATTATTTTCTCTTTGCTATACCCAATCGTTTTTAAAAACAACTGGTTTGCATCTAATATTATTCCATCAGGTGTAAACTCTATATAAGCAACGTGCTTATTAATTGCCGATAAAATAGATTGTTTTTGAATTAATTGAAGCTCCATTTCTTCAATTTTTGCGTTTCTTTTAGAAATACCAAACATATAAAAACCTTAAGGAGTAAATTAGTACAAAAATTAGCAAATTAATGTGATATCAATATGTAGCTGTACTGTAAATATAAGCTTTAAATAACCTTTCGGCTAATATTTAATATCTTATATATATATGCTTTATAAATAGTTTTTTTATTTTATAAATGTTAAGTAGCATTTTCTTCTAATTAACATTTTAAAAACCTAATAAAACCACTAATTTATGCATGACTCTGTACTTTTTTTAACTTAAAATAGCGCCCTCACAGACTACCCTCTCACACCAAAATTTAAGCATACACATAATATTTCCTATTCAAGATCTATTGTGCAGTTTCATTTTTAAAATTAAACCTTAAGGGATCATCTATGACATCAGATGTAACGTCGGCATCTAGTCAACTTAACAGAACCGCTATTTTACTCGTATTAGCGCTAGGCACATTTATTTTAGGATTATCTGAGTTTTCGATGATGCCTATGCTGCCACTAATTAGCGAAACATTTGGCTCAACGCCCTCACAAAGTGGTTACGCAATTAGTGCTTACGCCATTGGTGTTGTAGTTGGCGCCCCTATTTTAATGCTCACTACAGCTAATATGAGAAAGCGCAAAGCATTGCTCATTTTTATAAGCTTAATGTTTATCTCAAACGGGTTAAGCGCGATGGCAACATCGCTTGAGCAGCTTGTAATATTTAGATTTTTAAGTGGTTTACCTCATGGTGCATATTTTGGCGCGGCTATTTTATTAGCATCGGATATTGCCCCAAAAGGTAAGCGTGCTAGCTTTATGTCTAAGGTGTTTATGGGTTTAACTGTAGCTACTATTGTTGGTGTGCCTGTTGTAACACTTGTGGGTCAAAACCTTAGTTGGCGGTATTGTTTAGCCGGCGCTGCAGTGCTTGCATTTATTGCTTTTATTTTTGTTTATAAAGTAGTTCCAAATATAGATAACGCTAAGCCTTCTAACTTACTAAACGAGTTTGGCGTACTTAAAAACAAACTGGTTTGGTCTATTTTGGGTATTGTAATTATTGGCTTTGGCGGGGTGTTTTGTATTTATACTTACATTGCAGACACCATCTTAGTGGTAACAAAAACAGCCCCGTATACTATTTCTATCGCAATGGTAATGTTTGGTATTGGTTGTACGCTCGGTAACTATGTACTGGGTAAAGCAGCCGATAAATCAGCAATTAAAACGACTGGCCTTGCGCTTGTATGTACCATTGTATTTGCCTTTGCTTATGTAACGGCAAGCCATAATATTTGGGCTCTTTATGCAGTGATCTTCTTTATTGGTTGCAGTGTGGGCTTGGCTACGCTGATTCAAACGCTTTTAATGGACGTTGCACCCGAAGGCCACGCTATGATTGGTGCCTTAGTACAGTGCGCATTTAATACTGCCAATGCTATAGGCCCTTGGGTCGGTGGAATTGCAATAGCACAGGGTGCTGCACCTAATCAAACAGGTTACGTTGCAGCTGCATTATTTTTAGGTGGTTTGGGTATGTGGCTACTAAGTTACTTACAACTAAATAAACAGCAACCAACAGCGCAAGCTACTAATTAACTTGAGTTCAGATTAATTTAAAATACAAAAAGAGCCGCTAATTAGCGGCTCTTTTTAGGTAAAATTAAGCGTTTAACGATGCCATATCAATAACAAAGCGGTATCGTACGTCTGACTTTTCCATACGCTCGTATGCAGTGTTAATTTCGTCAATGTTGATCATTTCGCACTCAGGTAGCACGTTATTTTCACCACAAAAGTCGAGCATTTGTTGCGTCTGTGCAATACCACCAATAAGTGAGCCTGCAATACGACGGCGACCCATTAATAATGGCACCGTGCTTAGCTCATCTACAGGACCAACTTGGCCTACGATAACTAAAGTACCATCTACATCAAGTAGTGGTGTGTAAATAGATAAATCATGTTTTACAGGTACCGTATCTATAATGACGTCAAAGGCAGATTGCGAGTCTTTCATTTCGTCATCATTAGATGACACTAAGTAATGCTGAGCACCCAATTTAACCGCATCATCTTTTTTAGACTCACTACGGCCAATTACCGTAACGCTTGCGCCCATTGCAACTGCATTTTTAACGGCCATATGGCCAAGTCCGCCTAGACCAACAACACCAACACGGCTACCTTTTTTTACGCCCCATTTATGAAGTGGCGAGTAAGTAGTAATACCTGCACAAAGTAGCGGTGCTACGCGAGAAAGGTCTAAATTTTCTGGTACGGAAAGTACGAATTCTTCGCGTACAACAACATGTTTAGAATACCCACCTTGGGTCATTTCACCACTAATGCGGTCTTTGCCTGCGTAAGTACCAATCATACCTTCGCGGCAAAATTGCTCTTCATCGTTATCACATTGATCGCAGCTTTGGCACGAATCAACCATACAACCAACAGCAACCGTGTCGCCTTGCTTGTATTTTTTAACGTCGCTACCTACCGACATAACTTTACCAACAATTTCATGCCCAGGTACTAATGGGTAGTCACTGCCACCCCAATCATTTCGTACGGCGTGTAAATCTGAATGGCACACACCACAGTATAAAATTTCAATTTCTACATCGTTATTTCGTAAATCGCGGCGCTCAAAAGAAAACTCTGTCAATTCAGAACCTTGGCTTTTTGCTGCATATCCTACTGTTTTCATAATAACTCCATAGTGGTTAAAAATTTAAATCATCAACAGCATAGTACATAGCCTGTGAATAGAACCTGACAATATAAAATAGGCACAAAAAAAGCCCAAACAGTGTTTGGGCTTAATCGTTAGGACTAGGGAGCTAAATTTAATTATTTTGCAAGTAAGCTGTTTAATTCATTAATAATTGAATGAATGCGCTCTGCATTTTTTCCTAAATCACTACGCCCTACTCGCGACTTACTACGAATATCAACAAAACGTTGGCTGCCTTCATCTTTAATACGAATTACCACATCGTCTTTAAAACCAAACCACGTTGTTGTATCGGTAGCTTCCACAATACCTGTAGCCGTATTTGCACTTACCAATGCAAAGCCAAGATTTTTAACTGCTTGTTCGCTTGCTGTCATTAAATCGGCTTTAGATTGTGCAAAGCTTATCGTTACCAGCTCCGGGTATGCTTTGCGTTGCTGTACTGCCGTTTCTTCACCCGCGTATTCTACTGGGTTAGATGCATTTGCACGTAGTGGTGCAATTGCTACAAATTTTGGTGGATTAACTAAATCAGTTGAAATGTCATGAATTGCCGGTACACCTTCAGCCTTGTTCATCATATTAAGTGGCATAGCAATAGCCACAACCGAAAATACAAGTGCAATAACACCACTGCTTAGCGTTAACGTTTTACGCATAAATAACGCTTGTACTATAAGTAGCACCAATGCAGCGCCACCAGCATAAACGCCAAATTTAAACCCCGTAAACGCAACACCTAATTCTACAATACCAAATTTATACAAAGGCCCTGGCAGTATGACGAGTAAAAAAGCGATTAAACTAACTAAGCTCACTAAAACTTTCATTTTATGATTCCTATATTGTGTGTGATTTTTATTATTAAAACAGATAAGCACTATTAACCAGTAGCTTATACTACTAACAAGTGCTTTTAGATTACTATTAGCGACTAATTACACAAAAAAGTCCAATGTTGTGTGATCAAAGTTACTCAAGTTTGGAAAAATATCAACAAGTTCAGAGCTTGGCACACCAAACCACTGAGCCAATGTGGCAAAGTACTGCTCATTAGCAACACTTGGAATTAAACGCCCGCCACCGGTATCTTGTGGGCCATCCAAATGTTGAGTTAGTAGCTCGCCATATATATTGCCGCCTTTTACTGCGCCGCCCATTACTATTTGGTTTCCTGCCCAACCATGGTCAGTGCCATCGCCATTTGAGGTCAACGTGCGACCAAAATCAGACATAGTAAACGCAGTCACTTTATCTGCCATATCAAGCTCTTTCATCGCGCTATCAAATTCACTTAACCCTTGAGCTAACGTATTTAATAAAGCTGGGTGCGTTGTTAATTGGTTATCGTGCGTATCATACCCCCCCATGGAAACAAAAAACACTTGGCGCTGAGTGCTCAATTTTGCCTGTACGCTAATTGTTTTAGCGACTGCTGCAAATTGCTCACTAAGACTATTATCGCTAAATGGGGTAATAAGTGCAGGCGCGCTTTCTAACGCGCTGTTCATTGCTTGAGTGTTATTTATCGCACTTGTTAAGCCATTGGCATAAGCTGTACTTAACGGATGGCTCGTATTGCCTAGTAAGCGGTTCATAATAGAAGTTACGTGCTCGCTACGAGGTTGATACCCTCCAAACGCGTTAATACTACTAATGCCACTTTTGTTAAGCGCAAATGCATTGCTAGCACTTCCCGTTTGCCATAAATTAGTACCGTCGAGTGATACATTAGCTGCAAACTCATCTTGTAGCTCTAAACGTTCTAAAAGTCGTGCGCCCCAACCACTATTAAGTGATTGTTTTTCTCGACCATACATCCATGCAGCTTGCTGATCGTTATGCGAGAACAAATGCTTAGGCAAACCTATTGTTTTATTTTTATAGTCACTCAATGTTGTGGGAGCGAGTAAAGTACCTACCCCACCTATAAATGCTAAATTTTGAGATTCAAACACATTTTGTATAGGTTCAAGTGAGGGATGAATACCGACTCCACCGGCAAACTGGCTTTTAATACTTAACTCAAGTGGGCTCTCTACAGCCAGGTTCTGCCTACTTTTCTCGTAAACACTACGTTGTTCGCCTTCAAGCGGAACTAGCATATTTAACGAATCATTCCCTCCATATAAATACACACACACTAATGCTTTGTAATCTCCTAGCTCAACTGCATTAGTCGCTCCAGTTAATGCTTGTAATTGCAGGCTCGTTAACGCGGCAGCCGATACACTGCCTTTTACACATAACGACAAAAACTCTCTTCTATTAATGCTCATTATGCGCTCCTAATACTGCACGTTAAATTCAGGTGAAATAGCAATCATATATAATAAATACGAAACCCGTTCACGGTATTGCTCTTCATTAAAATAGGCATCTAAATCAAGTAACGCTTGGCGCGTGTCACTGCTCATTGCGCCTGCAAAATATAACGTGTTGTACTGAGCTAATAGCGCGCTAACACCGTTTTTCTCTAAAAAATTCATGTCGTCTTGAACATAAATATAAATACTATTTGAATTTAAATCACTGCGCGCTTCTGCGGTACTCCAAACTAAACTTGCGTAAAGCGCGTTCATGGTACCAATCAGTGTTGCGTCGTTTGCTATTTGTAATTCTGGTGCAACAATACCTTCATTTCGCAAAGCTGCGGTTTGATAATCAGGCCTAAAAAAGTTAAATACCGAAGCCGATTGCATGGGTCCTTGTCCGTAGCTATTTATTAAATTCCATGTTTTATAATAACCCGCTGGCGATTTAGCATCGAGATTTCGCCAAAACTGTACAGTTTTTAAAATAGGCTCTTTAATTTTACCTTGGTAATTAAGCACTGAGCCAAAATGCCGCGCTTCATCATCTAAATATATAGCCTTTACTACAGCCGCTAAATCGCCGCGTACACCGGCGCCATTATCAATAAATACATTAGCTACTCGTTCAACGTATTGGGGGGTTGGATTTGACGTAATTAATCGCTGAATAAGCTGTTTGCTAATAAACGGCGCAACATTTTGATGGTTAAATAAGTTATCGAGGGCTATTTGCAATGACTCTTCTGCTGCATAACCTTGTGGTATAACCTCACCGTTTAGTAAGGTTTTTTGTTTACTAGAGTGGTACTCGTCAAATGCTTCCATTGGCTTAATATAGTCACGACTTTTACGCTTAAATGTTTCACTATCGGCAAACGTCCAACCTGTAAATACGCGTGCAAAACCCTCTATTTCTACCTGTCCGTAAGTGGCAATAGTATTACCTTGTGCATCAAGCTTGGCGCTGCCATCTAGATTTAGTTCTTCAAGGCCAATAGTAAATAACTGCATTACTTCACGTGCGTAATTTTCGTCTGGGCGAATATTAAGTGTATCGTCTGCTTTTTCGTTACCCAAATGGCTTAAGTAAGTCCCCATAATAGGCGAAAGCGTCACATCTTCAAGTAAGTCACGATAATTACCAAAGGCATGCTTTAGTAATAAATCGTAATAAGTGATCATGCCCTCAGGTTGGCCTCTTAAGGCACTATTTTCATCCGACACCACTAATATTTCACTTAACGCAAACGCAACACGTTGACGAAGTTGATCGTCACTTTGCATTACTGCTTTCCACCATGCATCTATGCGGCTTATGTATTTAAAGTCGTCATCGTCATTTAGCTTTACTAAATAATCACGGTGATAATTAATAGATAGCGCTATTTGTTTATCAAGCCATTGCTGCTCGCTTAAACCTTGTGCGTTTTGTATTTCACTAAGCTTAGGCCCCATTGTTGCTTGGTGTAGTAACCGTGCGGCGCTAATCTCATCCATATTATTGCGCGCTATAAAGCTCAGCGTTTTTACACTGCTTGCCCCTTCGTTATCGGTTGCTGTGACCGAAAAAGCGTAATTAACAGGCTTATAACTTTGCGCATTTAGCAGTGTTACTGAGGTGGTTACTGCCTCTAAAGGCCCGCTAATTAGTTCAGGCCCTTGCGTTTGTTGCCATACAACCGATGTAATAGTGCCGTCTTTATCACTGGCTGTTGCTGTTAGCTCAATTGTTTGGCCTTTACTTAATTCACTAGGAATATCAGCGACTGACAAAATGGGGATTTTATTTCCGTTAACGGTTGGCGTATCATCTGAGCCTGAACCACCGCAAGCGCTTAGTATAAAAACAGTGCTTGCGATCAGAGCAAATTTATAATGCATGTAAAGTCGTCATCATTTGTTAATTAAAGTACGTTAGTGTGTACCGAGTTTGATGCATTTATTGAAACACAAAATTTACAATTTAACTCTTTATTTTTTGTAACCGAATCATGAACGCCCCATTAATAATGCACTAGCTGCAGGGGTAAACAGCCAGAGCTTTATTATTTATGAAAACAGAAATTCGCTATTGTTTTGAATCTTCACAAGTTGCTAACCGGTTTTTACACGAGCTGAAAGATTGGCCGGTTAACGATGTAAAAACACGACTTTTTAATGGCGGCGATAGTGTAAAAGTAACATACGAATACGACGAAAGTGGTTTTGATTACACTTGCGCCGAACTTGATGACCTAGCACAAGGCCATGGCGGGAAAGAGGTTTAACAGGCAGTAACATAAAAGTAGCGCCTATTCTTATAATAAAAGCCAAGATCATGCCGATACTCTGCATTTAGCTGTATAGGGTGCTTTACAAAAATTAACTACCATAAAAAATAGCTATGTATGAATAGCCTTACTGTATAAAAGCGCCATTGGTACAGTGCTTCAATGGCGTAAAATTATATTTTTAGATAGAAAAAAACTGAAACTATTTCGCTACCGAAACTTTCGATGAAGATGAACTCGCAAGATCCAGTACTTCATAATAATTTAAGCCATCAATTTTTTTACCAATAATAAAGTAATTCATTTCGTTCATCATGGTCGGGTCGCCCAAAACATCTTCTGCGCTTTGCACCTCAGAAAATTGAATTGTAATTAAGGCGCCTATAAAGCGCATTAAATCTTGAGATTTTAATGTCTTTAAAACTTTATTAACTCCCGCCTGAGTTGACTCAGGTGTAGAGCCATCAAATCTAAAATCACTTTTTGTACTAGCGCATGCACTAAGCATTAATATTGATAGTGCGATAAGTAAATGTTTCATATATATCCTTATTTGTTATTCGTGATACTTGCGGATCATCGCCACCTTGCCGTTTTCAATTTCAATCACTTCCATCATTGTGGAGGTGTATTCTATTGGCTGCTTACTTTGCGGGTGAATGCCCTTTGCATGACTCTTATAACGAATAGCAAAGCCTGTATCATTAAACACAAATGTATTAAGCAGTGTGCTTTCAAACAACGTGTGCGCACCTAAGTAAAAACTCATACCTTTGCGCATCTGCTCTTTGCCATCAGGAGTACGTAAGTCATCCGGTTGATACGGAATATGCTGATTACCAATATCATCGGTTAACAATGCAAGATAAGCCTCAAGCTCTTTAATACCTGCGTTAGGTGCTTGTGTGGCGGTCATTGTTTTATGGTACTGCTGCGCAAACGCGTTTAAGTCGAGTGGCTTTTCAGCATACGCCGAAAAAGCAGTTACTAGAGCCAAGCCTAACGTTAAAAGTAACCTCATTGACTATTCCCTGTAGCTAAAAATATTTTATAGGTACATTACATTAGTAAGTTCAATAATCAAACAAAATCAGTTTTAAGTGAATTATCACCTACATTTTGCTCTTTACTCTGTTGGTTGCAACGCTGTTGGCAGGATCGTCTGGCCAAAAATGTTTAGGGTAGCGGCCTTTCATTTCCTTTTGCACGTCGCGGTAACTGCTAGCCCAAAAGTGCGCTAAATCTTGAGTAAGTTGCAGTGAGCGTTTACCCGGCGATAGCAACTCCATAAGCAGTGGCAATTTACCGTTGGCAAGCATAGGCGTACTGGTCAAGCCGTAAACTTCTTGCATACGCACGCTTAGCTTTGCGGGGCCGTCAAGTTGGTATTCTATTTTTATATTTGAGCCACTGGGCACTGTTAAGCGCAGTGGTAACAGTGCTTTTAAAGCTGTTTGGTGTTGCCAATCAAAACAGTTTTGTAATGCCTCAAGGTAGTTAAACTTTTTAAGCTGTGTGAGGGTTTTAATATCTTCTAAAAACACGCCTAGCCACTGCGCTGCATTTTGAATAAGTTGTTGCTCATTTATTTGTGGGAATTTATCAGGCATTAAATTACTTGCTAAGCTCATACGTATCAGCAATTGCTGCGCATCAGGTTGCTCGTTAAATAATGCAAAGCCATGTTTAGCAAATAAGCTAAGCCACGCTTTAGCACGCTCGCCCTTATCTAATTTTTGTTTACTAGGCTGGCTGGTGAGCGTTATAGCACCAAGCTTTACTTCATCTTGATGAATAAAACGTGCTGATTTTTCGTCAAACTCACAGCGAGTAAGTTCACTAAATAAATGCGGTAAAAATTCTTGTAACTCAAATGGGTTAAGCGCGGTGGCAGCAAATATACGCCCTCCTTTGTGCCCGCCCATGGTTGCTATAGCTAAGTAATCGTCGTTGTGCCAGTAATCGGCATTTAACTCAGCACCTGCACCGTTGGCAAGTAGGTAACCATTACCGCGTTTTTTAGCAATACGATCTGGGTATGCCAATGCCACTAGCAAACTAATATAATGCGTATTTAATTCGCTGTTTTCGTCTTTTACTTTTAAGCGGCTTTGCCAATATTTTAACTGTTGTTTAAATACCGGATGCGGACGTTGCTGTTGGCTATGCAGCGCTAAACTCAACTCGTTTGGACTATTTACTCGGCTCTCAAGTAATGCCACTAAATAAATAGCAAGGCGATAAGTACCAGGGAGTTGGTCATCAAGTATTTGGGCTTTTAGTAGCATATGCGCCAAACGAATATCAGCACCAAAACCTAACATTTTACTGCCAAGCGGTGTGAGCTTACCTTTGCTATCAATAGCTTCTAGCATGTTAAGCAGGTTACTTGCCTGCTCGCATTGTTGCTCAGTGGGCTTATCGAGCAAGGTTAGCTCATCAATACTGGCTCCCCATTGCTTTGCCTCAAGCATAAGTTGGCTTATGTCTGATGTGAGTATTTCGGGATTGTCGTGGCTATTACGTCGTTCAAAAGTTTGCTTTGAGCCAATTCGATAAACAATGCCCGGCTCTATTCGCCCTGCACGCCCTGCACGCTGCACAGCAGATGAGCGCGATATACTTTGTGTTGTGAGCTCAGTAACCCCTGTTTTTAAATTAAAGGTCGCTGCACGGCGCTTGCCGCTGTCAATTACAATGCGTATACCTTCAATAGTTAAACTGGTTTCGGCTACATTGGTGGTAAGCACTACTTTGCGCATGCCATTTGGCGCGGGAGCAATAGCGGCTTGCTGATTGGATTTATCTTGCTCGCCAAATAGCGTTGCGACTATAAAGTTACTGGATAGATCGCTCAGTGCTTGTTGCACACGTAGTATCTCAAATTGCCCAGGTAAAAATACCAATGTGCTACCTGTTTGCTCATTAAGTGCTTGTTTTATTATGCTAGGAATTGCATCAAGCCAGCGGCTTTCATCTTTTATGGGTATGTATACTTCGTCTATTGGGTAGCTACGACCGCTCGATTGAATTACAGGGCAGTCAAAAAACGCTGTATAACGCTCAGTATCAAGAGTTGCCGACATAAGCATTATGGTTAAATCTTCGCGCAGTGCACTTTGGGTCTCGAGCGCAAAGGCAAGTGAGGTATCGGCTGCAATTGAACGCTCATGAAATTCATCAAATATCAGTAAATCTATATCGCTTAATTCAGGGTCGTTTTGCAGCATGCGTGTAAGCATACCTTCGGTGACTATTTCGAGGCGCGTATTAGCGCTTACTTTACTCTCGCCCCTAATCCGCAAACCTACACTTTGCCCAACACTTTCGTTTTGGCACTTTGCTAAGTAACTGGCAATATTACGCGCGGCTAAACGGCGTGGCTCTAGCATTACAATACGTTTAAAATGCCCGTCGCGCATTAGTTGCAGCGGCAACCACGTAGATTTACCCGCACCAGGTGGCGCTTGTAATAACGTAATAGGATTACTTTGCAATGTAGTAACGAGTTGTTGATATATGTCTTGAACCGGCAGCACAGCTATTTACTCTAAATTACTTTGCAGGCATTGTAACAAAAAAAGGTATCAGTAGAGGGGGAATAAATTAAAACAAGCTAGTATAAAATGACTCTAAACTATTTGTAAAGTTGACGGATATAAGCTTGGCTAACCATCTCATCCAATACTTTCTCTTCTTGTTTATTAGCATAGGTTTGTTTAATCGAAACTCTATTTTTTACTATTCCTTCAATTCCTTTATTGAAGGTCATTTGCTTTAAACAAGCTTGTTGCTGTCGCAGCTCATCCTGTTGAGAATCCTTCAAGCGTGTACTTTGTTGATTAGACAAACCACTAAGGATCCCTTTCATTCCAGATAGGTTTTGTAAACTAATAGCTGATTTCATCTGCCTGCTTTTGTCCATACTATTAATATGCAATTGCAGTTGAGCTAAACGTTGCTGTTCTTCTAAACTTTTTAACTGCAATTGAGTTTGTTTAGCGAGCATAAGATCGAGTTTATCTTTTTGTATAACTAGGTACTTATTTAACATTCAACTTACTCATCACTTCATTTAATTGTATGCATGATTGAACAAAATCTACTTTTTCATTAAGACCTTGGCACAAAAATGATTCAATTTCAGGGTAAAGTGCAACAGCACTATCAAGCTCAGGATCTTTACCCGCTTGATAAGCACCCAGTGGAATTAGCTCATGCACTTGCATATACCGACTGTATAATTTTTTTAACTTATAGCAGTATTCAAGTTGTTCTGGTGTAACAATATTGGGCATAACACGGCTAATAGATGCCCCTATATTTATTGCTGGGTAATGACCTTTTTCAGCTAATGTTCGATCAAGCACTATATGGCCGTCGAGTATTGCGCGAGCATTATCGGCAATTGGATCTTGTTGATCATCTCCCTCAGCAAGTACGGTATAAATCGCCGTCATTGACCCTTTGCTTTTTTCGCTATTACCTGAGCTCTCAACAAGTTGTGTAAGCTTGCTAAATACTGAAGGTGGATAACCTTTTGAAGCTGGTAATTCACCTACTGATAAACCAATCTCACGTTGAGCCTGTGCATACCTCGTTAGAGAATCCATTAACAACAATACATTTAAATCTTTATCTCTAAAAAAAGCAGCAAGACGATGACTTAATTCTGCAGCTTTAATACGCAATAAAGGCGAATCATCCGCTGGGGAAGCAATAACAATCGCCTTTTTTAAGCCTTCTTTACCTAAACTTTGTTCAATGAACTCTTTAACTTCCCAGCCACGCTCACCAACAAGGCTCACGATAACAACATCAGCCGATGTATATCGTGTCATCATACCTAAAAGCTTACTTTTACCAACACCAGAGCCTGCAAATAAACCTAACCGCTGCCCTTTTCCAACACTAAATAAACTATTTATTGCTCTTATGCCAACATCTAAAGGCTCGGTTACACCTTTACGCTCTAAGGGTGTTAGTGAATAATCTTTCGGTAATTTAGATAAATTAACGGTCTCGTCTTTATCTAAATCGCCTAAGTTGTCGATTGGTTGCATTTGCGCATCAACAACACGGCCAAGTAGCTTTTCAGAAATAGCGACTGTAGAAACTTTAGCAGCAGGACGTACTCGCCCCCCAGAGCATAAATTTTGCGCCTTTTTCAAAGGCATCAAGTACGCTTCGTCTTGGTGAAAACCAATAACCTCTGCGTCATACCAAACCCCATCCACGCTCTCAACTTGGTACTTTTCACCAATAGCAAATTGGCCGCCTGTGGCAGTTAAAGTTAAACCATTAACTCGAATGAGGCGACCATAGCTTTGAATCAAAGGGGGTGCTGTGAGTATATTTAAGGCTGATTTTAAACGGGAATTTAAATCACTGTTCATCTGAATCATTTCTTAATATTTCAGGGATAATAGTATCGAGCAAACTTTGTAAACGCTGAGAAAAAGAAAAACTATGTGTTTGTTGTTCAGCAATTAACTCAACGTCTCCAGAGATAAGTTCATCATCAAATTGAATCGGTATTGCAAAGTTTTTTAATACAGCTGAATCTAACCATTCTTTATCCGCTGAAGAAAAAATGATCTTTGTGACAACATCTCTATCTGAAAGAAGTTCTATCGCTTTTTCTACTAATCCCAACCTTATTTCAGGCTGTATTTTAAGCTCATTATCAATGACAAACTCAGCCAGCTTAGTAATTATTTGAGTAATGTCATTTTTTAAATCAGTAGAAAGTGCCAATAGTTCGTTATTAGTTTTTTCAAAAATCACATTAAAATGATCTACTAATATTTTTTTTTCAGACTCTAGGCGTTCATTGACCGAGGTTTCAACCTTAGTCTCAACTTGTTGTTCCAAATTATTTTGCTTATCTAACGCGCCTTGCTCGAGCCCTTTTTCATATCCACTTTGCCAACCCGCACGTTCAGCAGCTTCCAAACGCTCATGGAGGTTTTTTTGCTGCTCTATTTTGTTTAAAACAGGAAAACGAAATGTTTCAGTCATAATTATCCTGCTGTTTCTTCTTGATACAAGCGGTATTCTATTTCCCCTCGCTTAGTCATATCTCTTACTATTGACATGATCTCTTTTCGGGCTGCTCTAACTTTGCTTACAGGCTGAGATGTCAAACCTTCAATCTGCTGCTGGTAAACTTGAGCCAGTCGCTTAGGTAATGAACCTAAAACTCTCTCAAGAAGCTCACTCTCAGCACCTTTTAGTGACATAACCCATAACTCATCCGGAATATCATTTAACAACTGAGTTAATGTCTCATCTGTTTGTTTCGCCAAACTATCGAAGTCATACATTTTCTCTTGAACTTCGTCAGCAACAGTACTGTTGTGCTTTTTCATCATTTCGATAATTTGACTCTTATTACCGTTATAACGATTCATAATTTCAACAGCTTTATCTACGCCGTTAACTTGAGCTCCAACTTGGCGCCCAACGAATTCAATACATGCCTCTAGAGTTAAACGAACATCATCAATTACATGCTCGCTAACTTCCCTTAAGCTGGCAATCCTATAAAGTAAATCGTCATGCTTCGATTCAGGGAATAAAGCGATAATGGCAGATGCTTGCTCTGGCGGTAAAAAAGCTAAAAATAAAGCCTGCATTTGTACATGCTCTTGTTCAAGAAAACGAACAATAAGCTCAGGAGGGATCCACTCTAGACGACGTAAATCATCGTTCATAGCTCCACCATAAATATCATCAAGCATTGTTTTTGCTAATTTCCTACCTACAGCTTTATCTAATGCTTTTTCTAGATAAGCTCTAGATGCGCCATTAACACCACTTTCATTTCGGTAGCAATCAAAAAACTCACCTAAGGTAGAGGCAACTTCTTTTTGAGTAACGTTAGAAATTTTAGCCATTCTTTCTGAGATAGCCTGAACTTCCCTGCGACCTAGCTTGCGAATAACACTGGCTGCATTTTCTTCGCCCATGCTTAACAATAAAATTGCAGCTCTGTCTAATGCCGGTAACGGTGTTACCTTATCAAGCTTTTCTTGATTCAATTTCAACCCCTTGCTCTACCCAATATTTTATCACTGATGTTACACGCTCTGTCTCTCTACTCGCTAAAAGCTGCATGTGAGCAATCTGCTCTTCAAAATCATTACCTATTTGAGGAAGTGATATTGCCGAGTGTTCAACGCTTGCATCTTTTGAGCCTAAACTATTTACTTTTGCACTAGAGCTAATTGCATCATCTAGTGGAGTACTTTGTCTGTCTGTAACATCGTTAGGTCTAACATTATTTGAGTCTTGAGTTGACGCTGCTAATTCAGATGCACTCTTTCCTTTAATCAAGTGGTTAACTAAAGGACGAACACCAAATAGAATAAGTAAAATACTAATTAATGTACCGAAAATATAGCGAGCATATTCTCTGAATTCCGGCATTTGCCACCATTCAAGCCCTTCACCAGGGGCTAATACTTTTTCTTGCACAAACGCAAAGCTAGTTATATTAAACTGATCCCCTCTAGCCTCGTTATAACCAGTAGCCTTTTTAACCATTTCACCTAATGATGCTAAACGTTCATCTGTCCAACCTGCATCTTCTAGAGATGCACCTTCATTAATAAGTACAGACAAGCTCATCGATTTAACTCGACCTACTTCAAATTGTGTATGAGTAACAGAACGTCCATTTTCAAATTGTCGATTACTCTCACTTCTTTGTGAAGTTCGCTCATTATCCTCTCCCTCTACTTGCGCATTTGGCACAGGAGGCTCATTTGCCAGAGAGCCAGGAATACCAGCTGCAAATTGGTCTAAGGTAGTATCTGACTTTACAAATTCTTGTTTTAACACATTTTGAGGATCGACGAGCTCTTTTGTTTCCTCTACTACACTAAAATCTACATCTGTGGAAACTTGAATTCTAAAGTTATTCTCACCCAATATAGGCAACAACATTATTGATGCTCTTTGCTCAATATTTCGCTCAACCTTCTGCGTAAATGCTAACTTTTTATCTGTTTCTTTACCAACTGGAGTGTTATCAAATAAATCTCCACTTAATAGTTCACCTCGTTGGTCTACTACAGAAACGGATTTAGGTTCTAAACCAGGAACACTGCCAATAACTAAGGCAATAATAGCTTCGACTTGACCAGGTTTTAACTCATGCCCCGGTGCCAAATCAACCATCACAGACGCTGCAGTTTTTTGTTCGGTACGACCGACAAATAGACTACGTTTAGGGACGGCCAAATGTATTCTAGCGTTTCGGACACCTTGCATATTAATGATTGTTCGAGCGAGTTCCCCCTCTAATGCATGCTGATACTGCATTGATTCTATAAACTGACTAGTTCCCATTGAAACTTTATCACTAATGTTTTCCATACCTTCTGGCATAGAAGCTTTTATACCTCTTGCAGCAAGAGTAATTCTTGCATCAGCCAACTTTTCTTGTGGAACTAAAATATTGCCGCTATCGGTATCAATTCGAAATGTTATTTCTTCAGTATCTAAAATCTCAAGAATATTAGCTTTATCATAACTCTCTTGGTTACCGTAAAGAGGTACGTAATTTTTTGCTGATGTCCATAATATTAATACGATTGTCGCTGCTACAAGCGTTGCTAATAATGCTATTGTTGCAATACTTCTATCACTACCAGCATTGAAGTTTAATTTATTAGAGAAGTTCACGACTTTTTCTTTTAGCTTCATGTCGTTGTTATCTAATTCTGGAACTTTAGTTAATTCGCCCTTCATCATCAGCCTCTAGAGTGACATTCGCATTACATCATCAATACCATTGAGCACTTTATTTCGCATTTCCATAAGCATCGAAAAGCTTAAGCTTGCTTTTTGACTTGCGATCATAGCACCAACAACATCTTCACTTTGTCCCGTATCAACGGCTTTCATCATATCTCCAGCAATATTTTGCTGTTCATTTATGGAACGAACTACATACTTAAAATCTTCACCTATATTTACATTTTCATTAGGAATTATATTAGGCTCAATTCGATCAGATGCAGCTAACTGCTGCATTTCCATCATTTTACCAAGCATCAATCGTTGACTTTCAATTGGGGACATTAGGGTTTCCTTTAAATTATGCTATTGCATCTATATCAATGCCGTATTCACGCATAGCGGCAAGTTTGTATCTTAATGCTCGAGTACTCACTCCAAGCGCTTCAGCTGTTTGAGTTCTATGTCCTTTAAAGCGACTTAGTAAACTATAAATATAATCAAATTCAGCTTGTTTCTTATTTTCTTTCAATTGAGATGAGCAAAAGGTAGCTGCCGCAGGTAAACAGTTAGGCAGATTGAGATCATCAGATTGAATCTCTGCACCACGAGCCATGACAAGCGCTCTTTGCATAACATTTTCAAGCTCTCGTACGTTTCCAGGCCAGTTGTAACAAAGCATAAGGTCTTCAGCTTGTTTACTAATATGATACTCAGATGAACCGTATTTCTTAATGAAATAATGAGCCAAAGGTAAAATATCATCTGTTCTATCACGAAGTGCTGGCCAACTAAGTGGCAATACATCTAATCGATAAAATAAATCTTCTCTGAAATACCCTTTTTCTACTTGCTCTCTTAGTACTTTATTAGAAGCAGCAATAATCCGTATATCTAGATTGATTTTTTGATGACTACCTAATCTTTCAACTTCACGTTCTTGTAAAACACGCAGTAACTTCGCCTGTAAATCAAGTGGTAGCTCAGTTATTTCATCAAGTAATATTGTTCCTCCATTTGCAAGTTCAAACTTACCTTCTTGGGAGTTAACGGCTCCTGTAAATGCGCCTTTATTATGTCCAAATAATATTGCCTCAAGCATATTTTCAGGTATTGCAGCACAATTGACCGCTACAAAAGGTTTATCTTTACGTTCAGAAGCTTTATGAATGAAATGAGCTAACTTTTCCTTACCCGTGCCTGATTCCCCGCTAATTAACACACTTGCTGATGTTTGTGCAGCCCGGTTAGCTAAGCGCAAAACTTGCTGTGACTTAGTCGATACAGCAATTAAATCTTCAACGCCGTTCTTCATTGAATTAGCATTACGAATAGTATTTTTTAGCTGTTGCTCAAAAAAAGGCTTTAATAAATAATCAACTGCGCCACCAATATTTATAGTCTTTGACGCAATTTGACTCTGCGAAGAATCAACAAGTGAGACTACTTGAGTAATCGGACACGTTTTGCGGATAAGCTTAATTAATTCAACTAATTCAATGTTTTTAATATCCGCATCAACAAAAATAAGCTCTGGTTTAATACTAATACAATGGCTTACTGCTTCAGCAATAGAATTGGTATGCAAAAATTTGAAGTTTTCAGATATAACTATTTCTATAAACTCAATATCCGGCTGCTGTTCACTTATCCATAAAAGGTACTTTTGGCTCATTTTATCCCCTACAAAACACATTAATTTGAATGTCGAAACAAACGAATCAAAACACGACGATTGGACGCTAGTCCTTTTTCTGAATTTTCGACAATAGGATAACGTTGACCATGAGCTCGCACTTCTAACATACCTTTAGGCAAACCAAATTCGACTAATCTTGAAGCTACATCATCTGCCCTTTCTTTCGAAAGCAGACGATTTGCTAAAGGAGAACCTACATTATCAGTGTGCCCATCAACCATGACTTTAGTTACACCTTTATCTAGCGAAACATAACGGACAAGATCTTTCAAAAAGTCTAAATCGTCCTGTTGATAAACCGTACGTTTACCTGTTTTAAAGTGAATTTCATGATCTCTTGCCTGCTTCCATGACAAAGGAGATAGATTAGTTAAACAATGTTGATATTGCTTAATAACATCACTACTGAAAATGTTTGTAAATGTCAGGCGTAATTGTTCATCTCCAAAACCTATAATACTATCAAGCCAACCACCTTGTTTTATTACTCTTAGTAAGGTGCTTTCATTAATATCAAATGTAGCTGTATTATTTGCAATATCCGAAGTGAATAAATTAAGTTGCGGAGGGGAAATACTTTTCGACTGCCAATCAGCTTTCTTAGAGTGGACTTGAACATCAGTTACAGTTTTATCTGGTATTAGCCATTTAAGAACTAATTTTTGGGGTTCTGCAGGAACGCGAATAATTTCTAACGATGCGTAGCTGTCAAAATTTTGACTCAACCGACAAGAAAAAGAACTTTCTTGTGTAGACCATAAACCTTTTTCATAAGCTTGAGTAAAAACCTGTTCTTTTGCTGTTGCATCATTAATTGTAAAAATTAAAAACAGACAACAAACTAAAAGTTTAATTGATGTGAAAATATAACTCATGAGTATTCCATACAACCTTGAATAGACCAACTAGGTCCTATTTAATATAAACAGCGAAATGTATAAAAATACATTTATAGTATTAAACGATGTCGCTAAGTTAATGTAGCCTCACGATCTTAGTTATCCCTTAGACTGGTAGCTTTGCGTCCTACACTTTCGTGAAGCTTGCCATTTAATTTACTTTAACTTTACTTTTATTACTTTTATTTTTTAAAAAGTGATAATTCACAACATGAAAAGTAACCCATATGGACTACTTTATTTTCAAGGTTATAGTTAATTAGAACCAAATGCAACTATAATTGCATTTAGTTCATCACTTATTCAGCATAACTAATAAACGAGATTAACCTAATGACCCGAGAACATTAACTCTCACAAAGTCTGGAATTTCGTTATAAGAAAGAACAACTAAGCCACCTTTTGTAAAACTCTTTGCATACCGAGCAAGCAAAGGCCTCAACTGAGGAATAACGATTAAAACGGGAGTCACCCCCCTTGTTTTCATGTCATCAACAAGTAAGGGCATCATCCGTTGAAATTGCCCTAATAAATTAGGATCAACAGGAAAGCTATCTAATGCCACTTTTCCTGCCTGCATCGCTTGATCTAGTGAACTTTGCATTGTACTTTCAAGCTTTTCATCAAGACTGTAAGCGGCAAGCTCTTCTTTATTACCCATCACCTGTTTTACTAATACATTTTGTAATGCGCAACGAACATCAGAAACCAATAAAATAGGGTCTTTTGTTACTTCAACACTATCAATTAAAGTTCCTGCTATAGTTACAATGTCTTTGATACTAATATGTTCTCGCAGTAATAACCGAATAACTTTCAGCTGTAAGTTAGTCGATAATGATTTTTCAAAAGTTTCAGCCAGACTAGGTGAAATTTCTTTCAATCTATCATTTAATCTCTGAACATCTTCGTAACTAAACAGCTCATCTAAGTGTTCTTTAATAATCTTACCAGTATGAGTAGCAATTACCGTACCAAGATCTACAACTGAATAACCCATATTTAAAGCTTTAGCTTTGCTATCGTCTTTAATCCAAACTGCTTCTAGTCCGTAAGCCGGATCGGTTGTAATTTCTCCGTCTAGAGTTCCATAAACATCTCCGGTGTTTAAAGCGAGTAGTTCTTTGGCATTTAAAAAACCGTTTGCAACGGGAACGCCTGTTAGATTAACTTTATATTCTTGAGGATTTAGCTTTAAATTATCTTTAATTCGGATTTCAGGTAATAAAAACCCTAATTGCTCTGACAGGTTTTTTCTTACACCTCGCAGAGTTTTAACCAGTTCCTCGCCTTTATTTTTATCAGCTAAATAAACAAGCCTGAACCCTAACTCCACTGACAATTTATCGACATGAGAAATATCTCCCCACTCTAAGCTAGCTTGCTGCTCACTTAAAATAGAGTCAGTTATTTGTTCAGCTTCGAGCAGTTCTGTTGTGGGGAGTGACCTTTGTAATCGCCAAGAAACGTAGAGTAAGGGAATTGCAAAACCCAAAAACGCCACAGTAGGCATGCCTGGTACAATGCCCAGGACTACCATAATTAAAGCTGCGGTAAAAATAACTCGTGGAGATGCAAGCAGTTGTTTACCAACTGTTTCACTCATATCCCCTTCATCGTTCATTCGCGTAACAATGATAGCCGCCGCTACAGCAAGTAAAAGTGAAGGAATTTGTGCTACAAGGCCATCACCAATAGTAAGTAATGCAAAGCGCTGAAAAGCTTCAGCTAAACTAAGACCATGCTGGAATGCACCAATAGAAACACCACCCAGTAAATTAATTACTAGGATGATTAAGCCTGCAATAGCATCTCCTCGAACAAACTTTGACGCACCATCCATAGATCCGTAAAAATCGGCCTCTTGGGCAATTGTTGCTCGTCTTTCTTTTGCTTGCTCTGGACCTATTAAACCTGCATTCAAATCTGCATCTATTGCCATTTGTTTACCTGGCATTGCATCTAATGTAAAGCGAGCTGCAACTTCAGATATTCGTTCTCCACCTTTTGTTATTACTACAAAGTTAATTACCATTAATATAATAAAAACAACAATACCAACAACATAATTGCCACCTATTACAACTTCACCAAAAGCTTGAATAACCCGGCCAGCTACGTCAGAACCTTCATGTCCATGTAATAACACAACTCGAGTTGAGGCTATGTTTAAGGTTAGCCTCATTAGGGTGGCAACAAGTAAAATAGTAGGGAATACAGAGAAATCTAATGGTTTCTTTGAGGATACGGCTACCAGAAGAACAATAACTGATAGAACAATATTGAATGTAAATAATGCATCTAATAGCCATGCTGGCAATGGTAAAATAACCATTGATAGTATAGCCAAAAGTATTAAAGGAATGGCTGTATAAGGCCGAGTAAAACTGCGCCAGTTCAAATTAAGACTCCAACATCTAAGATTTTTGTAAATTTTTAGGGATTTTTAATTCAGGTAATGGGGCCGGAGGCTGCCCACGACCTTGCTTATAAGCCTTTAGCTGCATAACATAAGTTAAAACGTACGCTACAGCTGTATATAAACCATTTGGAACTTCTTGGTCAATTCTGGTAGAAAAATATATCGCCCGAGCAAGAGCCGGAAGCTCTATGATTTCTTTATTATTTTGACGTCCTACCTCTCTAATGCGTAATGCCATTTCATCAACTCCTTTTGCAACAACATAAGGAGCTTTAGCTGCTCCTTCACTATATTTAATTGCAACAGCATAATGAGTTGGATTAGTAACAATCACATCGGCAGTAGGAACTCGTTCTTCAATTTTTCGATTTGCTTGCTGATATTGAATTTGTCTTATTTTGTTTTTAATTTCTGGACTACCATCAGAAGACTTCCTCTCTTCTTTTACTTCTTGATGCGTCATTTTTATTTTTTTAGAGATTTGATGTTGCTGAAAAGGAACATCAATTACGGCAATAAATAACAATAATGTCACTGTAACCATTAATGACAAAAAGAGTAATTCAATACCTTGTCCTATAGCGACTTTAATGTCTAAGCTTTGCAAAAACATTAGTTGCCCCCATAGTTTGGTTAAAAATACATATAAACAAATCGCTAATAAGCTGATTTTTAGAATAGATTTAACCAGTTCTACTAATGACTGTGTCCCAAACATTTTACCTAAACCTTTTAACGGGTTTAGCTTACTAAACTTAGGGGATACTGATTTCATTGAAAAAACGAAGCCGCCCGGCAAAATCCCTGTAATCCACATAGCTAAAAATAATAAAAACAAAAATGGTGTTAAAGTTGAGATCATATCCATTACAGCCCTACCCATGGCAATAGGCATCATTTTAGTATTATTTATAATATTGTGATCGAGCTGCATACTCGTATTCATCAAATTTACAAATAATGTATAAAATAAATTTGAAAACCAGAGTAAACCTGAAATACCAACCATCAACAGTATGGCCGTATTCAGCTCTTTAGAACGAGCTACCTGACCATCTTCTTTGGCCTTTTTTAACCTTTTCTCTGTGGGTTGTTCTGTTTTTTCTTGGGAGCTATTTTCAGACATAAATTATTGCATCGCTTGTGAAAAAACAGTGAGTACATGATACGCCAAGGAAGAGAAAGCACTTCCCATATATTCTAACGTCATAAACACACAAAAAAATCCCATCAAAAGGGACATAGGAAAACCCAATACAAATATATTAAGTGACGGGGCCGCTCTACTAGCAACACCAAATGTAAGGTTGACCAATAACATGGCTATAATACCGGGTAGCGAAAGAAGCAATGCAGAGGAGAACATCCAAGTAAATAGCATTACTATTGACTGGATATTAAATTCATAAATGCTCCTCCCAATTGGGAAAACATTAAAGCTTTCGACCATTACATTTAGAGTAATTAAGTGACCATCGACAGCAAAAAATAATAATGCCCCCATAATCCAAAATAACTGCCCTAGTAATGCAACCTGGTTTCCACTTCCTGGGTCCATCACCAATGCCATAGATAAGCCCATCTGCATTGATAATATAAGCCCAATGATCGCCATAACCTCAAATAGCATTCGCAGTGAAAGCCCCATCATTACGCCAAAAATAATTTGTTCCGCTGTTAAAATAACAGCATCCAAAGAAAATATATCAACTGCGGGGGCAAGGGGTAATTGTGGAGCAACCAAAAAAGCAAGCATCATCGAAAGGAGTATTCGTGAGCGCGGCGTCACTGCTGGATTATCAAAAACAGGCATGGACCATAATAGTGCAGAAAAGCGCACAAAAGGCCACCATACCATGCCTATCCAACTAACTAAATCACCCGCAGTAAGCGATATTAACGAACTCACCCGAAGACTCCGGGAATCATAAATTTGAGTTTATCAAACCAATCAACAAGTATTTGAAGCATCCAGTGCCCTGCAAAAACTACCATTAATAGAGTTAGTAACATTCTTGGTAAAAAAGTCAGTGTTTGTTCTTGTATAGAGGTCGCACCTTGTATTATTGCTACAACAATACCTAAAATCAGCCCCGGTACAATTAAAACTAAAATCAATTTAATAATTGTATAAACTGCAGAAGCAATAAGCTCTACAGCCATTTCTGGACTCATGGCGACATACCAAAGGTGGCTGCTAGCGTACCTGCAACCATTGACCAACCATCCGCTAAAACAAACACCATAAGTTTAAAAGGTAAACTTATGATTAAGGGTGACAACATCATCATACCCATTGACATCAACACACTACTTACAACTAAATCAATGATCAAAAAAGGAATAAATAACATAAAACCTATTTGAAAGGCTGTTGTTAACTCACTAAGTACAAACGCTGGCATTAATACTTCAAAAGGGATCTCTTGGGCAGTTAATGTTGTTGGTTCGTTTGCAATTAATAAAACCTGTCTAAGTTCGCTTTCTCTAGTTTGTCTTAACATAAAAGTACGAAGTGGTTTTTCAGCCCTCGCTAGTGCTTCTTCTAAGCCAATAGTTTCAGCTTGAAATGGCTTATACGCATTTTGATACATATCTTGCCAAACAGGTCTCATTATTAACATCGTCAACATTAACGATATTCCAATTAGAATCTTATTCGGCGGACTTTGTTGAAGCCCCATAGCTTGTCTTAAAATTGCTAATACAATAATAATTCGAGTAAATGAAGTAAGTACCATCAATAAAGCAGGGATCAAGCTCAATACCGTCATAAGTAACAAAATCTGCAACTTAACGTTATAGTCTTGGCCTTGCGCAGTATCTTTTAAAGAAAATAGCGTAAGTTCTTCGGCATTTAACCAGCCTGGTATTAAAAGTAAGATTAAAAGTAAACCAGTCTTAAAAATTACGCTTTTATTCATTTCTTATGCTTCCTCTTGCTCAGGAGCATCTTCTTTTATAAATTTAAGCGCATACTTGCCTTCAGCCATAATAACTTCAGCTTTAGCAAAGAAAACCCCATTAACTTTAACATCTAAAGGCTCGCCAGCAACTTTGTCAAGTCGCAAAACATCACCGTCTTTAGCTTGGCTTAACTCACCCAGTGTAATTTCTGTGCTAGCAACTTCTAAAGTAACTAATAAAGGAACATCTTGGAAAAATGACATATTTTCAGCATTACCTTGCGCAACTGATTTATTTTCAAACTCATCCATTCCATCTAAGTCTAAGCCAGCTAAGGCACTATCAAGATTTTCATTCATAATTTATATTACTCGTTTCTTTATTTGTTAATTCTGTTATTTGAAATGCTAAGCCTGAGTCTTGCTCTACCACTTGACCTTTAAATATATTTTTCTTACCTAATTTAAACAATGCAAGTTCATTGAGCTCTATAGGCAAAAGTTCTCCATCCATACATTTCTTTAATTGCTTAAGAGTTACTTTCTTGTTTGCCATCTCAATTTTTCCTTGTACAGAAAACTGTGGCCAAGCGTTCATTGATATGTTTTCAGGTGAAGTACTTTTATCTTTAATATTCTGTTTATTTTCACTAAAAAAAGATATAGGCAACCAAAGAAACCAGCTGATAACTTCGTTTTCTAAAATAAAACGAACTTTAAAAGCTATATAGTTTAATGGGTTTGGGTGTTTTTCATATTTTTGCACTTCGCCTAGTAAAGCTGAGCGCTCTCTAAATAGTAATTTCTGCAGCCCCTGAACTTGCCTTTGCAATAAGCGGCAACAAATTCTATTTTCTGTAGAGCTCAACTCAGCAGGAAGCTCAACTGACTCATCAGCTGAAGGATTTAAGCTATTAAACTGCCCACCAAGACATAAATCTGCCGTCTTATGAGCGCTTTTATAGTCAAGCGCTAAGTAAGCTGAGTCCTCATCAGGAACAAATAAAGGGCATTCAATAAAAATACGTGGCGACTCTTTAAACCAGCTTTCAATTACACCTTTACTACATTGGGTAATATCAATATCAAACCGCGTATCGTTGAAAAGTTGGGCGAGTTCTAGCTCGAAAACTTTTCGCATATTAACTTTTATTTCATCAGCTTTTTTTATTGCATGATCTAAAGTACGCTGCTCTATTGTAAGAGGAAAAGCGGTAAAGCTCCCTGCATCTTTAGCTTTAATTAACTTAGGCCTAACATTTGACTTTTTATGCATACAAAAGCTTTCCCCAGTTTAGTTTCATCATTTCTTTCCTTGCTCTTTTCTATACTGAGCTTGTTGCTGTAATCTTTTCACAATAGCGCTTCGTTTTGATTCATTTTTAGATGTCCATTCAACCCCTAAAAACATTAGCTTCTCATTAACTTGGCGGCGGTACATCACCTTTCCCGCTAATCGGCTATATTCATCGAATACAACAGTAAGTGTATTGGGTATTGTCTTTTCTGCGGGTACTAATATACCTACTCCACCAACACTTATATCTTTGGCAACGGCATGGCAAATCGAAATATCAATGAAAAAATTGCGTAATAACTGGACACCAACTCCACCTCGTTGAATAGCTTCTGGTTCATAGTTGTCTTTAGGATTTAAATTCCAACGTTTATAATTGCGTTTTGTTTCAATTTGGCTACTCATAACCACCTTCTAGGCGTAATACAGGTTTATTAGCAGTAGCTGCTTTAACTGATTTATTTACAGGACTCTCAATGTTGTTGTCATTAAATAATGCATTAAGCTTTTCTTCTGCATCTTTAGTTAAAATCAACAACTCTACTCGTCGGTTCTCACTAGCTAATAGGTTATCTTTATTGAGGGGACGATTTGAAGAAAATGCATTTACTTGTAATACACTTTTAGTGGGCATCCCTCCTGCAGTCATTATTTTCCTTGCTTGCTGCGCTCTTTCACCAGATAGGTCCCAGTTTCTTGAGCTGCCATCTTTAAAAGCACTTGCGTCACTGTGTCCTGAAATAATTATTTTATTGTCAATATCACGAAATAACCCACCAAGATGTAAAAATAAATCTTCAAAAAAAGGTGTCATATCATTTTTAGAACGTTCAAACATTTTATGACTATCATTATCTCTAATAATGACCCTCAATCCCGATGGGACCTCTTCCACTAATAAGTTATTTTTTAACAAATCTTCTTTCGATAAATCTTGAAAGCTTTTCAATAATAAACTTAGCTCAGACGACGCTTTAAAGTCGCTATCAATCACCGAGTTAAGTTTATCACCTTTACCTGCTTTAGGGTCTATATCGCCCTTGGGAACTTGTAAAAATTCACTCATTCCTGGTTTAGGAGAGTCCGGAGGTACATCTCCTGATTCTAAGTGTTTTATTACTGACGGCGAACCGCCTAAATCAACAGGAAAAGGACTGTTTTGAGGGTCAAAAATAGCAGGCCCACCATCAAACACTGAATGAGTCCTCATATAATGAGCTATTTCAACACGCTCAGATTCATTCGTAATAGCCATAATCCACAACACCATAAAAAAGGCCATCATAGCTAATGTAAAGTCGGCAAAAGCAACTTTCCAAGCACCGCCATGCGCTGCATGCTTTACTTTTCTGCGTCCTTTTTTTATTATTATTTCATTAGTTTTTTCCATAACTATGCAGCCTTATTATTTATCCACTCTTCCATAGTGGTAAAAGTAGGCTTAACTTCTTCATTTATTAATTTTCTACCCGAGTCAGTAGCCACGATAGGAACATGCCCTTTAGCGTGAGCTACAAGCATTGCCCTTACACACTCAAGCATGGCCATTTGTTTTTTTACATATTGCTCCATTGCAGAAGCTAAAGGAGCAATTAAACAGTAACAAGCAAATATACCAATGAATGTACCTACTAATGCTGCAGCAACGTGGTAGCCAATTTCACTTAATGCCCCATCCAAATGTTGCATTGTAATAATAATGCCGCCCACGGCTGCTAAAATACCAAAACCAGGCATCGCTTCGGCAATACCTGCTAATGCATGAGATGGCTTTAATTTTTGCTCTTCAATGGTATAAATTTCTTGCTCTAACATTGCATCAAAATCATGAGATGTAATTTTACCCATGCTAAATAAGCGCAAGTTATCACAAATGAAGGTAACAAGTTGAGGAAACTCATAAACCTTAGGGTAAGCTAGAAAAATAGAACTTGTTTCTGGGTTTTCTACATGTTCATCAAGGCCTTTAATACCTTTAATTCTGGCTAAATCTAAAAGCGAATAAATAACTAACAACAGGTCATGATAAAGCTCTGAAGAATTACTCCCTTTACCACTTATAAATTGATATTTTAACTGACTTAACATTTCGGTTAAAACATATTTAGAATTGCCAACAATAAGTGCGCCTACACCCGCCCCTAAAATTATTACAAACTCAGCAGGTTGCCACATAGTAGCAACATTGCCTCCAGCAAAAGCAAAACCGCCCAATACTGCAGCAAGTACAACAATTAAACCTATAATTCTTTGCATTCTTTATCCTTCAGATACTATGTTTGTTGAAGCTTTCTAGTTAGAGTTTCGAGTGCGCGTTTATGTAACTGGCAAACTCGTGCTTCTGTAAGTTCAAGTGTTAGCGCTATTTCTTTCATATTCATTTCATGCGTGTAATACAACTGTAAAAGTAATTTATCGCGAGTATTCATCTCACCCATTACCTTTTTTAGCATTAACGCAGTATCGTTGTCGCTTTCAGAGTCTGATGTACTTATAGGTAATTTAGGATTATCTTCAAGTAGACTCTCCAAGCTCTCAATTGTTTCTGCTTGGCCGCTATATTGTAATTGCACTAATTCATCGTGCTTAATATTTAGTGCTTCACATAATTCGCTATCTGTCGCTTCACGGCCATATTCTTTTCTTAAGGTACGCGTCATATCTCGTAATTTATGAGACTGTTGCCTTAACTGTCTAGGTCTCCAGTCTAAGCGCCTAAACTCATCAAGCATTGCCCCACGAATTCGCTTAAACGCAAAAGCCGTAAACTTTTCATCTATATCTCGACCATAGCGCCTAAGTGAAGTAAGTAATGCGACTAAACCAATTTGCTGAATATCATCGTTATCAACAAGCACACCAACTTGTGTTCGCATATGCGCAGCAGCTCGTTTAACTAAATAAGAATACTGAGCTAATAACTCAGTTTCTTTTGCCGGTGAAAGCGTTACAAACGAGTCTGATTCAATCTCACCCCACTCTTCATTCAGTAACATGCTTAATGCACCTTACTGAATAAATACATTGGTAACGAGTACATTTTCTAGTTTTAAAGATACCTTACTTTTTAAAACCATATTAAATTCCTCTAATAACGTTTTTTGCACTGCATCTATATCTTTAAATAAAACCTTAACATCAGCATGGCTCATATTAGCAAACTGCTTTACTAATACATTACGCAATAATGGTGTTACTTTTTCTGCATCTAATTTATTGTCAATACTTGGAGGGATAACCAGTACTAAATCTAAAACTAAATACCGTGCATAACTATCATCAGATACACTAATTATAAAGCGTTCCATTTCATGGTACTGAGATTCTGACACTTGGGTAGTTACAGTATCAGCACTGTCATCAACTTTAGGACTACTATCGAGTAATTTACCGGCAAAAAAAGCGCCCGCAATCAAAATTAAAGCGCCAATTCCTAACAATATTTTTTTCACATTTATCTCACTTTAATCAATATTAATTATACTAATCTATTTAACCAATCAGACGATGTTTTTGACTGTTCTGTAGCGTCTATTTCTGAGCTATCTGTAAGCGAAAAGTTCTCAGCTACTCTTTCATCATCAGAATTATTGTTTTGCTCTTGCTGTTTATCACTAAAACTTAGAACAACTGAAACACTGCCATTTTGAGAAAGCGTTTGCTTTAACTGATCTAATGTTTGAGCAATAGCGTCTCTTACTTGTGGGTTACTGGTCACCAAATTAACGGATGTTTTATCACCATCAACACTAATTGAAATTTCTATTCGACCTAAATTAGGAGGATCCAACCTTATTTGAGCACGTTGTACTTGCTGGCCAATTTGCAGATTAACCTTGTCACCTAACACATTAAGCAACCGCTGACCCCATTCATTAGGGCCCCCTTTAAGTTTTTCTTGTCGCCATTCAAATGTATCAACTACCGCTACATTATTAGAAGCTGCACTAAGGAACTGCATTTTATTATTTAGTAAATCACGATTTTCAATACTAAAAGCGCCATTAGAAAGCGCATTAATTGAATGCTTTACTAATTCGTTTTTACGTACTACAAGCTGTTCATCACTTATATCTGAAATTGTCACACTATCAGCATTAGGCTGCGAACTTAAAGAGCGGAACTCTCCTTGTGTAACAGGCACTTGTATTGCTTTATTTAACATTGGCTGAGCAATTTCACTCGAAGCATTAGCCTTACTAACAAGCATATTTAAATCAGCACTAATGGACTGCGCAATAGAGCTTGATGTTTCAGGCGTAAAGTGATGTATATTATTTGAATTTAATCTATTTATACCAAGGTAGAGCTCGCTAGAAATACTGTTATTTTCCAAAGAGTTTAAGACCATATTACCTGTTGAGGTGTTAATTTTGGCCTGAGCATCTTGGTTTTCAGCCAATGGAAGTTCTATTGCACTTTCATTACTGGGAGTACTTAGTAATGCATCTTGCGTTAACGACTCATTAGTTAAACCTTGGTCCATATTAGCTAAGCCTTGTAAATTAACTTCAGGCTCGGCGATTTTTTGTTTTTGAATTGGATTGAGTAAGTAATGACTTTCAGACTTTTCATCTACATCAGCTGATTCTGCAGATACGTATTCATCACCAGTAACCTCGTCATCAGCAACATCATTTATAGTGTTGCCTTCATCCATTTCTTTTTGACTAGCTAAAGCATGTTCATTAAATTCTTTACCCTGTACATCGGCTTCTTCTGACGTTGGAGTATTTGCAATAACTCTTTTACCATTTACACTTTCAAACTCAGCTTTAGGTGCGGCATTGCCTACTTGAACATTCATAAATTACTTCCTTCAGAGAATTCCTTGTAAGCAGCAATACCTTCTTTATTTTCTTGATGGTTTTGCATTTTCACTTTAACTACCGATTGCTGTTTAGCAATTAAATTGATTATATTTTTATAACGTTTTTTTAATAATTTTCGCTGTGGCTCTATTGAATTAAACCATGGCATAGTTTGCGATACGCTAAGTAACGAATGCATTTTTTTATCGGCTTGTTTCACCTTAAACCAATTACCGTCTTGCACAGCTTGTTCCATGTACGTCAGTAACTGCTCTATTTTTTTTTCAGTTTCTTTACTTGATAAAACCATGAACAGCACTAAACCTATGAATAAACAACACAAAAACAAAGCAAAAAACAAGCCAACTTTAAAGCGCTGTTTTTATTAAACAAAAACATATAAAACCCCACAAAGCGGAAGTCAACCTTCCGTAGCGGAAGTTCAGAGGAAGCGTTTGTAATAAACATCTCAAAAAAAAACCAGCAAAATCAGCTGGTTTAATATTACTTATCAAGTGCACTAACCTATTTGTGTTCCTAAACCTTGCCAGCCTTCTTGTAAGTTAGTCATTACAATGCGAGTAGAGTCAATAAACGACAAATCATTTTTCAAACTTGCTTGAAGTAAAGCTTGCCCACAATGCTCATAAAGCTTTTGCATATTTTGAGCAACTTCGCCACCTTTTTCAAGGTCCAGAGATGCTTCTAATCCACCTAAAATACGCATTAGCTTTTCAATACTTTCGGCCTTTTTATCATAACGTTTTTGATTAATATGGCCCGCGACTCTTTCGAGTTCATCTAAAAAACCATCAAACAGCATTAAAACAAGTTTATGTATATCTGCACTGGCCGCTTTGGCGTCAACCGATGTGCTTTTATAAGCTGAAAAGCCATCATTTAAATCTAACATAATTAGTCCCTAACCAAATTGACCCATTGTAGATTCTAATTGCGCAATAGTCTGTTGCATTTGTGTAAATTGCGATAAATAACGCTGGTACACTTGTTCCATTGACGAATTATGACTTGCTTGCTGCCTAGTTATAATGTCTAAACTTGCTTGAAGGGTATCTTTTTTATCTGTCATTAGACCATAGCTTTTAGTGTAAGGCTCAATTCTTTTCTCTAACTTCGACATAACCCCATTATCACCGGTTAGCATTTTAGTTAGTAATTCAGGATCAGAGTTAAGTGCATCTTCCAATCTGTCACTATTAATTGTTAAGTTACCGCTACGGTCAAACTCAATTCCTACAGAATAAAGGGTTTTACCTTCAAATGTTCCTTGAAAATCGTTACGTAATGAGCGAGCTAAACTACTTGCTAAGCTATCTCTTTTTAAATTGTCGTTGGTAGTTATGCTACTTGATAAGTTATTAAATGCATCAATAAAGCTCTGGATATTTTTTTTAGTGTTTTCTAGGTCTTGGCCAACCGAGATATGAGCAGGGCTATCACCAGCACTCTGCGCTTTTGTTAGATTTAACGTTACCCCTTCAATAACATCTTCTAATGTATTTGTTGTTGAAGTAATTGTAATCGCTGAAGTTGCACCTAACTTTATTATAGAGTCTTGTGCTGCTGTGAGTTCTTTAATACCTGATATAGCGCTAGCTACATTGCTTCCATTGGCATCCGGAGCTGTAGAATCTGGTGAAAAACTAACTGCAATTTGATTTGCAGCACCAGATTTTTCACTCGTCATCACTAAAAATGTATCAGTACCTGAGCGAATTACACTTGCTTTAGCACCTTTATTGTCAACATGTGAATTTATAGCACTTGCTAGGTCACTTAACGAGGCACCTGCTGCAAGTGTTGATAAATCAACAGTAAACGAGTCCCCTGCCAAATCAATATTTAGCTCGCCATTGGTACTTAATGGAATACTGGTATCAAAGCTCAATGCGACTTGGTGCGCTTGTGCTAATTGCTCAACAAAAATATCATACTCGCCAGGTGATGCACTGCTTGTTGTTATATTTAGTACATCTTCATCTGTTACAGTGGCCGAATTTGCTAAAAAACTACTGTCGCTGTCTAAGTTGCCTTCTAAACTCGTATGAAAACTTGTCAAGTTACTTTTCAAACCGTCAATTGCACTTATTTTACTAGAAAATTCACTACTTTTATTACTTAAAAGCTGATCTTTTGAGGCACGCTCAATTTGTGTATATTGACTAGCCAAATTAGCCGGATCAATACCTAGTGCTGATAAACTCATTTTATTCCCCAATAGTTTTTTATATAAATAAAAACTTTAAATTAAAGCGTTTATTTATATAACCGCTATAAACCATGTTTGTAGCGGTCATTAATGTACTTCATTTTAATTAGAGTATCTAATTAACGAAGTAATGAACCAATCATTTGCGTTGTGCTGTTAGCAGTACTCAATACCGAAATACCAGAGTTCATTAACAACTGCTGCTTAGTCATGTTTGACGTTTCAGCTGCAAAGTCAGCATCCATTAACGTAGATGAAGCTGCTTGCGTATTTTCTTTCATGTTTGTTACGTTCGTCATTGTGTGCTCAAGGCGATTCATTGATGCACCTAGTGATGAACGAGCCGTGCCGACTGCCGCAATTAGGCCATCAACTTTAGCCAACTCAGCTTGCGCTGTTGCAACATCAGTAAAGGAAGTTGCAAACCCCGTAATTGCGGTATCAACAGTATCTAAATCACCATCAATATCAACAACCAGTTTTTCAGCAGCACTAGAGCCAACCTGAAAAGTAACATCAGTTGTTCTTGCAGTTGCTTGGGCTGAACCGAACGTACCAGTAGCTTTATCCAATAACGCTGTACCACCAAAAGAAGTATTTGTCATAATACTGCTTAGCTCTTTAGCTAGAGCATCGTACTCTGCACTTTGCGCAGCCCACTCAGTAGTACCATTTGCATCACTTGAACCTTGTGTCGCTAGCTCTTTCATGCGGTAAGCAATGTTCGTCATCTCATCAAACGCGCCCTCTGCTGTTTGCATCATCGACATCGCGTTCGCGCCGTTATACAAACCTGCCTCTTGGCCTTTTACTTGTGCGTTTAAGCGTGAAGCAATTTGTAGACCTGCAGCATCATCTTTCGCTGAATTGATTTTAAAACCAGAACCTAAACGCTCAAGCGCTGTAGATAAGCTATCGTTACTACGACCTAACTGGTTTTGAATTGACATTGATGCCATATTCGATTGAATTGATAAAGCCATGCTTAATTTCCTTTATGTTTTTTTAATACTATTTACACGAAAAAGCATAAATAGCAGTGACTAATCATTTAGAGCGACCACATTAAGAAAAAACTAAACTTTATTTTGATTATTTTAATAAATCTCAGTTTTGACACTCATATTTATATTGAGACTAAAACGTAAAGGACGCTGTGAGCACAAGTAACTAAATAGCTACTCAACACCATTAAAGCACTCTATAAACAAAAACAGCCACACCAAAGGCGCAGCTGTTTTATGTTTGCTCATTAGTTACTTATTAAGTGCTCATTAAAAGCTTTATTTAAGTAACCTCTCGTTAAGCTATTAACGAAGTAATGAACCAATCATTTGTGTTGTGCTGTTCGCTGTACTCAACACCGAAATACCTGAGTTCATTAACAACTGCTGCTTAGTCATGTTTGACGTTTCAGCCGCAAAGTCAGCATCCATTAACGTAGATGACGCAGCTTGCGTGTTTTCTTTCATGTTAGTTACGTTCGTCATCGTATGCTCAAGGCGATTCATTGATGCACCTAGTGATGAACGAGCCGTGCCGATAGATCCAATCAGAGTATCAACAAAACCAAGTTGCGCCTGTGCATCCGCAACATTAGAAAAGGTACCATTAGTCGTTGACGTACCCGTTGCAGCTCTACCTGATGAATTAGTCATCGCTGTTTCAACAGCCGTCAAACTACCTGCAATATCTACTGTTAAAGTTTCAGCAGCACTTGAGCCTACTTGAAATTGAACGCCCGCAGCAGCAAGGAATTTACCATCAGCAGTTGCTGGAGCTGTAGTTGCAGACCCTAATAACTTGGTACCACCGAACGAAGTGTTTTGCATAATACTGGTTAATTCTGCTGACAAAGCTGAAAACTCAGCACTTTGTGCAGCCCACTCAGTATCGCCATTCGCATCACTTGCACCTTGTGTCGCAAGCTCTTTCATGCGGTAAGCAATGTTTGTCATCTCATCAAACGCGCCCTCTGCTGTTTGCATCATCGACATTGCATTAGCGCCGTTGTACAAACCCGCTTCTTGGCCTTTTACTTGTGCATTTAAGCGAGACGCTATTTGTAGGCCTGCAGCGTCATCTTTCGCTGAATTGATTTTAAAACCAGAGCCTAAACGCTCAAGCGCCGTAGATAAACTGTCGTTACTACGACCTAGCTGGTTTTGAATTGACATTGATGCCATGTTTGATTGAATTGATAAAGCCATGCTTAATTTCCTTTATGTTTTTTTAATACTATTTACACGAAAAAGCATAAATAGCAGTGACTAATCATTTAGAGCGACCACATTAAGAAAAAACTAAACTTTATTTTGGGTTTATTTATTATATTTTTAGTTTAGCCCTCATATTAATAGTGCTACTAAATCCCAAACTGCTCTCAAACAGCTATCAAACAGTTCTCAAAACGATTAAATAGCGACCCTCAATATTATTAAAAAGCACTGCATAAATAAAAACAGCCACACCAAAGGCGCAGCTGTTTTATGTGCTTATTCATTGATTACTCATTAATTGCTTTATTTCAGTAATCATTCGTTAAATTATTAACGAAGTAATGAACCAATCATTTGTGTTGTACTGTTAGCTGTGCTCAATACCGAAATACCAGAGTTCATTAACAACTGCTGCTTAGTCATGTTAGACGTCTCAGCCGCAAAATCAGCATCCATTAACGTAGATGACGCTGCTTGTGTGTTTTCTTTCATGTTTGTTACGTTCGTCATAGTGTGCTCAAGACGATTCATAGATGCACCTAGTGATGAACGAGCCGTACCGATATCACCAATAATCGTATCCACTTTAGCTAGCTCAGCCTGCGCTGTTGTAACATCAGTAAAAGCGGCAGTGGTACCTATAGCAGTCTTAACATCACCAACTTCAGTCGAAACATCAACAGCTAAGGTTTCAGCAGCACTTGAGCCAACTTGAAAACTAACTGCACCAGTAAACTTACCTGCATCAACTGCAGGAGGACCGACAACTGCGTCATTAAAAAGCCCTGTACCACCAAACGAAGTATTCTCCATAATACTTGTCATTTCTGCTTTTAACGCTGTGTACTCTGCACTTTGTGCAGCCCACTCAGTTGTACCATTCGCATCACTCGCACCTTGTGTCGCAAGCTCTTTCATGCGGTATGCAATATTTGTCATCTCATCAAACGCGCCCTCAGCTGTTTGCATCATCGACATCGCGTTCGCGCCGTTATACAAACCCGCTTCTTGGCCTTTTACTTGTGCATTTAAGCGAGACGCTATTTGTAGGCCTGCAGCGTCATCTTTCGCTGAGTTAATTTTAAAACCAGAGCCTAAACGCTCAAGCGCCGTAGATAAACTGTCGTTACTACGACCTAGCTGGTTTTGAATTGACATTGATGCCATGTTTGATTGAATTGATAAAGCCATGCTTAATTTCCTTTATGTTTTTTTAATACTATTTACACGAAAAAGCATAAATAGCAGTGACTAATCATTTAGAGCGACCACATTAAGAAAAAACTAAACTTTATTTTGATTATTTTTTAAATTTATAAGTTTACTTAACGCTAGTAAGTAAATTTGCATATAAATAAAACTATAAACAGAAGGGGTAGCTAAATTAAAGATGAAAATTAAAGGCTAGTTTTTTGTAAAAATAACCATATTAGTAGAAAGTTAATATAGTTATTTTTTGGACATGTTTTCTTGCAATGTACTGGAAAGTAAATTAACTAGTTAAGTGAATACTGCACCATATTACGTGTTACGTTAGCTTGTGCCATAATAACGGTCACACTATTAGCGCCAGAACTCATCATTTGTTGTTTAGCATTACTGCTAACCGTCGTTAACTGCTCGCTATTATTGAGCGAACTTGCTGTATCTAGTTGTTGTAATTGAGCAAGTAGTTGTTGCCTTTTAGCTTGTACTTTTACTAGATTCGCTTTTAAATGGCGCTGAGCTGCTTGAATTTGATCTCTGTGCTCCTGAACTGAAGCATTTTTATTGGCTACGTCTGCTAACTCATTTAGTGGGTTACTTATTTCACTAAGTTGTAGTGATATGGGATTTCCTGCAGCAACACGCACTCCTTGCCCACTCATTATCCAAGGTTCAAGTAAGGGGCCTGAGTTTTCTTTTTGCGCACTGAAAAGCAAACGATTTTCTCGGCTCAACTCAACACTAATTTGATGCTGTGAAAAAGCACTTTGAACTGCATTAAAGTTGGCACGCTCATCTTGATTAGCAGGCAGTGTTAAATTTAACGACTTGCCGCTTCTTCCCATCATTAAATGTATATTTTCTTCGTGTGGGCGAGTACTAACAAGGTCTATATTAGCATTAAGCTTGCGAGTAATAGGACGCGTAGGATCAGTTATCATTAACTGTGAATCGAGTCCTGAACCTTTTTTATTTACTGTACTTTGTAAGCTAGTTATTTGCGAACTAATACTTCGTTGCTGCATAGCTTGAGGTTTACTGTTTGCAGCTTGTGTATTTAATTGTTTAGCGAGCCTTTCAAGGCCTGCATATAAACTACGAATAGTGGCTTCACTTTGCTCAGCCTTTGCAAGCTCCTGGCTTAAGGTGCCGCGAATAGACCAATGCGTTAATACTTGCACCTGCTCTTGCTTGGCTACAATCTTATTTTTCCAAAGATTATTAGCCGAGTCTTTTGATGATGTAACGACGCCACTAGATTTAGCTGTATTAGCTGGCTCTAGTGATTGAACTTTTTCGCTACTTTTGACGAGCATGGTATATTCCCGAAGTTATATAGAAGTTATATATTCAAATATATGAAAACAAAGAAAGGTTACTCACGCTTGAGTAAACTTGCATAGACGCTTCATAAGCTGCCATTGATTCGTTCATTGAAATAAATGCTTCAGGGTAGTCTACTGCACTTAAATCATCTCGAAGATTAACGGTAAACGTTTTTATGTCTTCATTACTTGTTGTTATTGAGTCAAGCGATGCCATTGTCGCACCAATTGTCGTTACTTGGCCACTTATTGTACTTAAAAAACCAGCAAGTTTATCAATCATAACCCTTGATTGATTGCCAACGCCGCCCACTGGTGGGTTATTTACATCTACAAGGTAGTCTTTCATTGCATTTAAAAAACCAGCACCCGGGTCTAGCGCATCACCAATAATATTATTAATTACGCTTGAGTCATCAGAAACCGATACATTTCTAACTAGTGTATCGCCACTGTATACATAGTCACCGGAAGCATTTATCTGAAATGGTTTTTCGTCTGTTTTACTACCCGAGAAATAGTATTTTCCGTCACTATCTGTCGCGTTAAGTAAGTCTACTATAGCAGGAAATGCGATACTCAAATCCTGTCCGATGGCTTTAATTTCGGCATCACCCATTGAGCCATCTGCTGCGGTCGTAATTAAACTTTGCAATGAATAAATTTGATTAACAATACCCGTTAACTGTACCTCTTGCTGGCCAAGCGAGTAATTAACTGCATTCATATTTGTTTTATATTGTTCTAATGAATCAATTTCTGAACCTAAGTTCATAAGCATTACTGCACCGAGAGGATCATCCGATGGCTTTAAAATTCGTTGATTTGTAGCAAGCTGAATCGATTTATCGTTAAAATTACTAGAGTTAGTTTGAATATTTTGAATTGTATTAATATGGTATTGGTGGCTACTAACGCGCATTGGATTATCCCTTAAAACATTTGCAGTAAAGCGTTAAACATTTGATCAGCGGTGCTAATCACTTTAGCATTTGCGCTATACATTTGTTGAAAATGCATCAAGCTTGCCGCCTCTTCATCTAAATTGACACCACTGAGACTATCTCTTGCTGCAACAGCATTATCGTTTAAGCTTGAGGCGGTAGCAATACTCGTTTGATTTTGCTTACTTGTTATAGCAAGCTCTCCAACAAGCGAAGTAAATCTATCCCCTTTACCCGTCATAGCCGTAATAATATTCGCAACGTTAGAGTTATCTCCTGCACCCGCTGTTGCAATGCCTTTAAATGCAAGCTCGTCTTTACCTATATTAGGATTAATTGTTATGCTTCCTAATGGGTTAGTCGCGCTGTAGTTAAATAAGGCTATGCCAGAGGCATTATTCAAATCAAAACCACCAGCTAGCGCTACATTTACATCATCAGCTAAATCACTTACAAGGCTATTCAAGCTTGCTAATGTAGGTTGAATAACGTCTTCGTTTGCACTTATCAAGCCGCCAAAATGTCCACCTACATTTTTATCCAGTTTAAATTCTTGACCTAAAAAGTGACTGCTAATATCAGTACCATTTACCGACATTGATGCGCCTTTTGAACCAATAACTAAAGGTGCACCGCTCAGCGTACTTATATCTATTAAGCCAGAACTTCGCTCAACTACTGACACACCAATATGCTGAGATAGCTCGCTTACTAATCTTTCTCTATTATCTTTTAGCTCCGCACTTGGTTTGTTATTAGCAAGGGCTTGGCCAATACTTGCGTTAACTTCAGCTATTTGCTTAGTTAATGATGTAACACTAAGAGAAACATTACTCATTTCTGAGCTTAATTTATCTAACTGCCCACCTAAAGCACCATTTATTTGTGCAAAATCTTGCATCAGCCCTTCGGCAGCTGATAAAAATTGCTGACGATATGCAGCAGAGTCAGGTGCCGTAGAAGCGGCATTTAATGCATTAGTTAAAGCTGAAATAGAAGTATTTAAGTTAAGTGAGTCAGTACCAACAACTTGTTCTATAAAACCTAAGTAGCTTTGTTTATTCTCATAATAAGATAAATCAGAATTTGTACGCCAAATGTCATTGTTTAAAAATTCATCAACAATACGTTCTACCGATGTAACCTCTACACCACCAAGGGCAACACCAGTTGTTTTAAATTGTGCTGCTTGTCGTGAGTACCCTTCAACAGCTGCATTTGAAACGTTTTGCCCTGCAACCGTAAGTGCTACATTTGCGGCATTAAGCCCACTTAATGCATTATTTAACATCGACATAATTTAACTACCTAATAGTAATAACATTCAACGGCTGAATAAACGATGCCCCAGTGTAAATATCATTACGTTGGGCAGGTTCAACACTTTCACCATCCTTATTTAAAGTACTAGCGACCGTTTCTACGTCTTTCTTAAATGTATTTTCAATTGGTGCAATTTTTTCGTCGAATTGTCTAATAATGGCTTCAGCCAAACCTAATTGATTAGTTGATGCTAAGTGCTGAGCAGTTTGCGCATCATGCATATCTCTAAACTGCGCTTGCTCTTTAGAGTTAAAAAAGCCATTTTCTCCAGACATTGTTTCTGTTGCACTATTCATGCTTTTTAAAACAAGCTGTAAAAATATCGCTTCAAACTGCTCTGCGGCTTGCCTAACACCTTCACTTTCTGAGCTGTTTTTAGTTATATTTTCTACATTTTTTGGGTCAATAGCCAATGATTGCGAAAGAAATTGTGGAGTCTCTATTTTCATTACAATGTTCCGTTAAATAACTAAAAGTTCAGCTTCAAGTGCACCAGCATTATCTAAAGCAATTAATATAGACATTAACTCTGCTGGTGTAGCACCAAGGGCATTTACGGCTTTAACTATTTCATCTAAAGAGGTGCCTTCAGGCCATAAAAGCATATTTTTTTGCTGTTGATCTACGCTTATATCACTGGATTGAGTTGTTGTTGTTTGTCCGTTAGAAAAAGCACCCGGTTGAGATACACCTTCTTGCTCGCTAATTGTGATGGTTAAATTACCATGATTAACAGCCGCTTTATGTACTCTTACGGTGTCGTTCATTACGACAGTACCCGTGCGACTATTAAATACAATTTTAGGACGCTCGGTTCCCTCTTCTACAACTATATCTTGCAACATCGACATAAACGTATTTCGACTGTTTGGATCGCTTGGTGCGCTTACAACTAAACGTCCCCAATTTTCTGCTGTTGCGACCTCAGGACCAAATACTTTATTTATTGCTTGTACTACATTACGAGCTGTTTGGTAGTTTGGTGATTTTAAATTTAATACCACATCGGATTGAGTTTTAAACATATCCATGACGTTACGCTCAATAATAGCGCCATTTGGAATAAGACCTGATGTAGGTACATTAACAGTGACTGATGAGCCATCATTACCGCTTGCGTTTATACCGCCAACAACTAAATTCCCTTGTGCGAGTGCATACACTTTTCCATCAACACCTTTTAAAGGCGTGAGCATTAAACTTCCACCATGTAGGCTTTTAGCATCACCTAAAGAATTAACAGTAACATCTATTAATTGCCCTGGGCTGCCCATAGGAGGCAACGTTGCATGTACTGCTACTGCTGCAATGTTTTTAGATTTAGGAAGACTTTTTTCGTCAACTGATACACCAAATTGTTTGAGCATATTACTCAAAGATTGCCCTGCAAACTTAATTTGTGCTTTGTCACCTGAACCAGGTAAACCTACAACTAAGCCGTATCCCACAAGTTGATTTTCGCGCACTCCAAGTACATCAACCATGTCTAATAATGGTCGTGCTTTGGCTGCGTAAGTAAATTGTGGTACAAAGCCAACTATGGTTATAAGTACCAGTAAAAAATATTTCATTAAAGCCTCAGTAATTACTAGAATGGGTTTAAGAATCGAGTAAACAATGTCGTAAACCAGCCAGGTCTATTTGCATCAGCCAATGTACCACTTCCGGTATAGCTAATTTGAGCCTCAGCTATACGCAAAGAAGATATTCTATTACTAACATCAATATCTTCAGGGCGAACCAAGCCTTCAATTTCTATATATTCATCACCTTGGTTTAGCTTTATTTGCTTGCGCCCTCGGATCACTAATGAATTATTAGACAATACATGCTCAACTCTGACAGTAATAGAGCCACTCAAGAAATTTTGTTGACTTGCACTACTTTCACCATCAAATTTGCTACTAGATCCAACACCTAAATTGAAATCCCCTACGTTAAGATTACCAGCAAGGGGAACACCCACATCGAAGTCTGTACTTTTATCTAAACTTGAATCTGCACTTTTACTTGATTGAGTTCGCTCATTTAATTCAACAGTTAAAATGTCACCCACTCTGTATGCACGCTTATCCGAATAAAGCGAAAACATGTAGCTATCTTGAAATAAACTCCCATCTTGGTGATTTAACCCTTGTTGATAGGCATCTTGGCTTATTTCATAATCTTGACGAGTTTTCTTTTTTGGGTTTTCTGGACATTTAACTTCGCCATACACAATTTCGCATTGAACAAATTGTCTGCTATCAGGTGCATTACTGCACCCTGCAATTAACAATAACAATATAATACAAGCTAACTTATTCATAATTATACGTTTTGATTTATAAAGCGTAACATTTCATCAGCTGCTGAAACGACTTTAGCATTCATTTCATAAGCACGTTGTACTGCAATCATACTCACCATTTCGTCAACAACACTCACGTTTGAACCTTCAATGGTGTACTGCTGTAAGCCACCGAAAGACTCTTCACCTGGTATACCCTCAACAGGTTCGCCCGAAGCTGCTGTTTCGCGATACAAGTTACCACCTAAGCTTTGTAAACCCGCTGGGTTTGCAAAATTAACAGTTAGTAGTTGACCAAGTTCAACTGGCTGCGCTTCTTTACCTACAATAGCGGTAACAGTACCATTAGTACCAATACTTACTTTTGTAGTTCCCTCTGGTAACGCAATATTTTGCGCTAAAGGAAGGCCATTAGTATTAACAAGTAATGATTCTGAATTAAGCTGAAACTGACCGTTACGAGTATATAAAAGCTCGCCATCTGGGTTTTCTATTTGAAAAAAGCCCTGACCAGCAATTGCGACATCTAACTGGTTGCTGGTTGTTTCAAAGCTACCTTCTGTGAACTCTTTTTGAGTACCGTTAATTCTTACACCAGTACCTACTTGTATACCCGACGGTAACTGATTTAAATCATCAGCTTGAGCACCCGGTTGTTTTTGCACTTGATAAAATAAATCTTCAAACACCGCTCGGTCTTTTTTAAAGCCTGCTGTACTTACGTTAGCTAGGTTATTCGAAATTGTTGTCATTCTTAAGTCTTGAGCAGCAAGACCTGTTTTACTTACCCATAATGCTGAATTCATAATTTACTCCCTTTTTATGCCTGTCCGCTAATAAGTTTATTGCCGCTTGTTGCTAGTTCATCAGCTGACTTCATCATTTTTACATTCATTTCAAACTGACGACTAATATTCATCGTTTTTATCATTTCAGCTACGGCATTTACGTTAGAGCCTTCTAGGGCTCCTGTTCTTACTTTTATAGTGTCGTCGGCTTGTAAAGGCTGCAAATCTGGGCTTCTTAATAAGCCATCTGGGCCTTTAACTAAATTTCCGTCTGTACTTGCTAACTTAATACGCGCATCTTCAGCAATCACACCACCACCAATTGGGGTTAAGTTAATAATGCCGTCGGAGCCAATTTCAACCTCACCAAATTCAGGCAATTGAATATCACCACCATCACCTTGTAAGCGACGGCCGCTTACTGTTACAAAGCCATCAGCATCAACCACAAGATTACCCGCACGCGTATATGCAGGGTTTCCGTTGTCATCCATTACTTCAAGGTAACCACCATCACTTAGCGCAATATCTAAATTACGACCAGTATCCATAATAGGACCAGATGATAAATCAGTTGTCACTGGAGTTAATTGAGCCATGTAGCGTGTACGAAAACCATTGCCAACAACCATCATCGATTGAGCTTGTTCCATGTCAGCTTTAAAGCCAGTCGTACTTACGTTTGCTAAATTGTTGGCTGTTACTCGTAAAGCAGTATTATTTAGCTCAGCACCAGAAACTGCGGTATAAATTAACTTTTCCACACTCTATTTCCTTAAGTATTACTAAACAAAATTTGCATCATTTCATCAGCACTACTGATTGTTTTAGCATTCGCTTGGTAATTTTGCTGAAATGACATTAAGCCAACTAACTGCTCACTAATGTCTACATTCGAGCCCATAAACGAACCTGACAGTAATTTACCTAGTGCTCCACTATCTGGCTCGCCATAAAGCGCATTACCAGATTCTTCTGTTTGATACCAAACTGTATTACTGCCTTGCTCTAAACCATCTACGTTAGCAAATGAAGCCAATACAACCTGCCCTTGTAGCTTTGATTCACCATTTGTAAAAGTAGCAAATACTTTACCGTCGTCACCAACGGTTACACCCGAAAATGCACCTGATGTATAACCATCAGCATCATTTTCGTTTACGCTAAAGCTTGAACCAAATTGAGTTGTACCATCAAATTTTAGATTTATAGCTAGAGCAGCTGCACCACTACTTATTTCAGCATTAGTTGTCGCTGTAGCACCTGCTACACCCACTGCCAAATTAACCGCTGTTACATTTGGAGCTGTGGTGTACGGAACCATTTGACCATTAGTATCAAATTCCATAGTTAATGTGCCTGCAGAAACCAGAGTGCCCGTACCGTCATCAACGTCTTGCGAACCAACAGTTGCACCTACTGCTGTTAAATCACCTGCAGTTAATGGCTTTCCGTCAAGGAAAAACATAGCTTGCCATTCGTTGCTACCTGTATGGTTAAAATACTGGGTCATTACATGGCTATTACCTAATGAGTCAAACACTTCCGTTGATTGCGAGAAGTTATATTGACTACCATCTGTAGGGTCAAAAAGCGTTGGCGCTGTAGGATATGAAATTACATCACTCGCTGAACTTAAGTTACCGTTGAAGTTAATTTCGGTGCTTGCTTTTGCTTCAATATTTGAGGCTTCAACTTTTAGGTCAGTTAAAACACCCGATACAATAGTAGGATCGCCACCAGCAGCTTCTGATATGCCAAAACCTTGTAATTTTGCACCATTGGCATTTACAATATTTAGTTCATTATCAAGTGTAAATTGACCTGCTTGGGTATAAGCTGTTCGGCCATTTTCTGATACAGCAAAAAAACCTTGCCCGTCAATAGCAATATCAAGCGAATTACCCGTACGAACAATCTCACCACCTGTTACAAAGTCTTCTTTGATGTTTGCAACTTTAACACCACCACGTTGACCACCATTATAGACAGCAGCAAATTCCGCCGTATTATTTTTATATCCGGCAGTACCTGAGTTTGCGATGTTATTACTTGTTACTTCTAAACCTGTTTGAGTACTTTTTAGGCCACTAAGACCAATATTAAACATAGACATATTATTTATTCCTTATTCAATTATTTATGCCAGTTGATTGATTTCAGTAAGACTAAAATTACCCAAGCCGTCAACTTGTAATAAAATATCTTCTGGCGTTTTGCCAACAGATACTCGTTCAACACTACCACTTAGCCATGTATCAAGCTGTTTAGGTACGCCTTGTGTTGTTGAATAAGCTCTCACGGCATATCCTCCTGCATTTTGATTTTCAAACTCAAAACGCAACTCACCAACACCTGAATAAGGTAAGTTTTTCTCTTCTACCATTACGCCGTTTTCGTTATAAAGCTGTACAGTCACTGAATCAGCAGCAGTATCTAAATTAACTAAGCCAGCGACATTACCGTCTTGCTCTAACGCAATACTGCTTGCTTTTACATCAACAGATTCGCCAACGATTTTGGTTGCCTCTAAGACTGCTAAGCTACTCATGTAATCTAAACTCTGAGTCGTATTTTGTCTGATACCTTGTAGCGACTCTACATTAGAAAACTCAGCTAGCTGGCTAACATAAGCTGTTCCATCCATTGGTTCTAGAGGGTTTTGATTGCTAATTTGAGCAACTAATAACTCTAAAAACATCGTAGACATTTCTTCTGATGAACTATTCCCAGATATGTTTGAAGTACCGTTAACAACATCTTGCGCATTTTGACTAGTTGTATTCACTTGCATTTTATTATTGTCCTAATTTGAGAATACTTTGTTGCATACTGTTAACGCGTCCCATAACTTCTACCGAAGTTTGGTAACTACGACTCGCAGACATCATGTCGGCCATTTCTTCTAATACATTTACGTTAGAGTAAAAAACATAACCATCATTATTAGCAATAGGGTTATTTGGCTCATAGCGCTGTTCAACTGTTCTTTTGGATTCTGTAACGCCCAAAACATCAACAGACGCTGAAATAGACTGACCGTCCTGGGTTTGTTTATATAAAGCCGAAAACACAGGCTTAAGAGCTTTGTAAGCATCTTGTTCAGAGCCCGCTGCTGTATCTGCGTTTGCAAGGTTTGAAGCGATAGTGTCTAAGCGAATTACTTGCGCACGCATAGCACTTCCACTTGAATCATAAATAGAGTTAAAAGACATTACACTTCTCCTTTAATTACTTTATACAAACCATTTATTTTCATATTAAGAAAAGTCAAACTGGTTTGAAAATCCATACTGTTATTTGCAAACTTAGCTTGCTCAATATTTAGCTCAACAGTGTTACCATCAGCCGACGGTTGGTACGGCACTCTGTATTTTAGTTCTTCGGCTTGAGCACCTGCAAAGGCAACATCTCGATTTTGTGAAATACTTGATGAAACACCATCCATAATTTGACGGTAATCTACATCTCGAGATTTAAACCCCGGTGTATCTACGTTAGCCAAGTTACTTGCTATTATCTCAGCGCGATCTAGCCTTAGCTGCATTGAGAATGGGTGCACTCCCAACGCCTTATCGAATAGTTCCATTGTTGCCTCTACTTTTTGATTCTTGTATGCTCGTCTGTTCGCACACCTCTATCTATAGCAGCTGACAATACAAACTTTATGCCAACTTTAATTAAAGATAAAAACCAATGAGTTACTCAAAAAAAACGACTTTCACAACAAACAGAGCGGAAGGTAAGCTTCCCCAAGGGAAGCACTGCGTTTTCCGCTTTATTTTTGTCTTATCATTTTTTAGTGCTCATACCTTCGCCAACAATATAAATTTTGAAAAAAAAATAAATACCTACTTACAAAATGAAATTGATACATATTTAGCAACAATAAGTTCAAGTAATCAGCAACAAAAAATAGAGCTGTTCATTCCCAGGGGTAGTAAAGGTTTAAGCTGCAATGACCTACAAATAAGCCGTTCGAAGAAAGATACTCCCCCAGCAGGAAGAATTAGTCTTTCTGTAGAGTGTGATAGCCCTAAATGGCGTTTTAGGGCTAGCGCCAAAATAAATTTATGGGTAAGACTTGTTGCAGCTAAGCGTAATATAAGTAGAGGAGAGGTACTTACAGCTGATCTTTTAGAATATAAAAGCGTAGATATAAGCAAGCATCTACATTCAGCAGAGGCGAATATAAGTAAAGTATTGGGCTTGTCCGTTAAGCGAGAATTAAGAAAAAATGATATAATCTCCCGCAGGTACCTAGAAAACAAGCAATTAGTTAATAAAGATGAGCACATCTTACTACAAGTTAATTTTGCAAATTTTTCAGCCAATGTAAAAGCTATCGCACTGGAAGACGGACAACTAGGTGAAATAATAAAGGTGAAAAACCTGTCATCTGACAAAGTCGTTCAAGGTAAAGTGATTGATGTAAGAGTGGTAGAAGCAATTTTATAAAAATAATATACAAAAAAAGTTAAGTTTTAAAGATTATTAGTCGCTATCTTCCTGCATGCAGGTATTAAGTAGCCTCAAACATAATGAGTAACACACTATGAACATTACAAATACGCCAACAACACAAGTTGAACAAATCAATAAATTGAGTTCTCGATCTTCTGCTTTAAATACTCCGGAGAAGAAAGTTCAGTCAGTTCCAGAGAAAAGCACAAGCGAAGTAAGCGAACTAAGTAAGTCTATAGACTCTACTTTTGAAAACTTAGCGTCGCAATCGGATGTTGACATGGACATGGTTGCACAAGTTAAAGCTGCTATTGCTAACGGCGAGTTTCAGATAGATATTGATGCGACAGTTAACGCACTTATTGAGTTACATAAATAATGAAAATTAATACCATAAAAGAGTACATACTCAGCTTAAAGGACGATATAAAAAAGCTAGACTCTTTAATTAAGTTTCTTGAATCTCAGTATGAACTGTTAAGTCGACGCGATAATCAGTTAAAAGAGCATAATGATAAAATGCTCGAATTATTAGATAGCCTTAACGGCTCACACATACAACGAGATAACTTTTTAGTTAGCTTGGGTTTGCCTAGTGGAAAAGAAGGGCTTACACAGCTAAGAGAAAAGCTACCTAGTGATATTAAAAGTGTCACCACAAAATTATTACAGGAACTAGAAATAAAAACTAAAACCTGCAAAATGATGAATGAGAGATCTGGTCAACTACTCTCAAGTCAACGCAGATTAGTGCAACGTTTAACTGGTGGTGAAAACAAACAAGCCTACCCAGAAATGCAATTATAAGATTAGTTATACTTATACACGCTCGCTCTGGGTATCCTCATAAATTTATCGCCATACCATACTCTATTATTTTAACCTTCATATAAAACCCTCAATTTTGAAACTCACAAAGCCTCTCTGTAATAGTTACAGGCCTATATGTATATTTTATTAAGTTTTATCCATAATAATAATCCCCACAGGTTAAATTCAACCTAATTAATTGATTTTAAAAGACAAATATAAAACGCCTTTATTGGTACATGTTTTGCTTTTATATAACTGACAGTTAATTCACTAACCTAAAGTAAGGATAAACTTATGAACAGCGATCGTATCGAAGGTAATTGGAAAGAACTTAAAGGTAAGGCTCAACAAAAATGGGGCGATCTTACCAACGACGATTTAGATAAAATTGAAGGTAGCCGTACAGAGCTAGTTGGTAAAATTCAGCAGCAATACGGTAAATCTAAAGAAGAAGCAGAGCGTGAAGTTGATGAGTTTGAAAAAGGTCGTTAAACCGCGTTAACCGCTTTTAAAAAAACCGCCATTTGGCGGTTTTTTTGTTTAAGCTGTAGGTTATTTAGCTACGCTTTTAATTGGTTACCAATCGGTAACTGCCTAATACGCTTTCCGCACGCTGCAAAAATAGCATTACATAATGCTGGCGCATAAACCGGTGTAGATGGCTCGCCAACACCTGCTGGTGGTGCATCGCTTTGTACAATTTCAACGTCAATCTCAAGAGGTGAGTCGCTCATACGCGGTACGCGGTAATCATGAAAGTTACTTTGCTGTACGCGCCCTTTATCAAAGGTAATACCATCGCTGATTGCAGTTGTAATACCGTAAATAGAGCCACCTTGGGTTTGGTTTTTAACCGTGTCGGTGTTTACAACCGTACCCGCATCAATGGCAACCCACGATTTAATTACTTTTAAATCGCCAGCATCCGACACTTCCACCTCAACTACCGTAGCTACGTAAGTTAAAAAGCTTCTATGTGCTGCTATGCCTAAACCTCGACCTTTAGGAAGTTCTCGACCCCATTTACTCATGTCAGCTACTTTTTCAATAACATGGCGCAGCCTGCCAATATCTAACGGATAAACCGCTTTATCGCCACCGTAATTATCGTATGTAGCATTTTGCTCAGTTACATCAACAATACGACTCGGACCTATCGTGTCTAGTAAATAGTCTTTTTGGTCGCGACCGGCTTTGTGCGCTGCTTCACCAATAAATGACTGAATAGCAAAGGCATGAAAAATATTTGATACAGAACGCATCCAACCAATTCGTGCTTTAGCAGGCGCATCACCGTTTTCTAACTTCATGTTAGGTGTGTTAATGGGGTTATCGGTAAATCCTAAGCGCAGTTCAAAGCTTCCTGGCGTAGTCGCCCCTTCTGAAAAGGTAGAGGTGATCGGTGAAAACGCGGTGCGGTGTAAATAAGATTCTATAGCACCATTTTTATCTAGCGATGCTTCAATGTGCTGAGCCGAAACTGCATGGTAAAAACCATGTTGTATGTCGTCTTCACGCGTCCATTGCACACGAATAGGCTTGCCTACTTTCATTGAAAGGTAAGCCGCTTCTGCTGAAAAGTCAGGTTTTGACTTACGCCCAAAACCGCCTCCTAACATGGTAACGTGAACATTAATTTTGCTCTCATCCATGCCAAGCATTGCAGCCACTGTTTTCATATCGGCTTGTGGATTTTGCGTAGCAGCCCATATATCAACACTGTCTTTGTTGTACATAGCTGTTGCACAAGGCGGCTCCATTGGTGCTTGAGCAAGATGCGGTGCGTAATAATCAGCTACCAATTTATTGCTCGATTTAGCCAACACGCCCATGGCATCGCCTTTATCACGTATGTTTGCCTGTGGTGTTTGTACTGTTTTTAGTAATGACTTTTTAAATTCTTCTGAATTGTAATCGCCATTTTTGCCATCATCCCACACCACTTCTAATGCTTTACGCCCTTGCCATGCAGTCCATGTGTTTTTAGCTATAATCGCAATGCCACCTTTTGGCTGAAACTGCGGTGCGCCTTTTGGTGCAGGTATTTCAATAACATCTATAACGCCGTTTATCGCTTTTGTAGCACTGGCATCAAACGACTTAACAACACCGCCTACTACCGGCGGGCGTTCAATTATAGCCACCAGCGCTTGTGGTTCGCGTACATCGGCTGCAAATATAGCTTTGCCTGTTACTAAATCGGCTAAATCTATGTGCGCCATGCCGGTATTAATGTAGCGCCATTCTTTGCGTGTTTTAAGTGTTAGTTTGTCAGCTTCTGGTGGCGTTATTGTAAATGCTAAGTCAATTAAATCTTTATAAGTAAGCGATTTACCTGAGCTGTGAGTAACAACGTGCTGTACTGCGGTACATGTTTCTGGTTTTACACCCCAATGCTTAGCAGCAGCATGCTGCATCATGTAACGCACACTTGCGCCCATTTCACGCAGGCGCTGCATGTTATAGCGAATACTGCGCGAGCCATCGGTATTTTGATCGCCGTATTTAGGATCGCCCTTACCCTGAATAACAATAACCTTATCCCACGCGGCTTCCATTTCATCGGCAACTATTTGTGCAATCGCGGTGCGAATTTGCTGACCCATTTCAGAGCGATGGCACGTTATTTCAACCATGCCGTCTGGGCGCAGTGCAATAAATAAGTTTGCGCGTTTTGCCAGCTCAGATGGCTGCTCTAACACACCAGCAATCGCTCTTGGCGCACTGCCTACAAAATAAGTACCGAGTACTAACGCACCTATTGCACTGGTTTTTAAAAACTTACGGCGGTTTAAATCAAAATATTTATTATCTTGGTTCATACTTCTTCCCCTTGTTCATTTGGGTCAAAATACTGAACACTCGCCATTGTTTTAGCAGCTGATTTAATTGCTTTATGAATACGCGGGTATGTACCACAACGGCAAATATTTCCCGACATATTACTTACTATTTCATCGTCGGTAGGGGTTGGGTTTGCAGCTAATAAGCTTGCAGCTTGCATCATTTGGCCGCATTGGCAAAAACCACACTGCGGTACTTTATGCTCAACCCATGCTTGTTGCACTGGATGGTCGCCCTGCTCGCTTAACCCCTCAATTGTAGTAATTGAAAGACCCGCTACTGCCGCTACAGGTAATACACACGAGCGCTGAGCTACCCCATCAATATGCACGGTACACGCACCACACTGCGCCATGCCACAGCCAAATTTAGGCCCAGTTAAATTCAATTCGTCTCGGAGATACCATAATACTGGCGTTGACGGATCGCCAGAAAACTCATGTTTATTACCATTAATGGTAAGCGTGATCATACTAAACTCCTTGGCAAAGCGCTTTACAGGAGGGTTCCTTGTTGCGCGAGAACTATTTTTAATTACTTACTATTTTATACTTACTACTTTTAGCCTACCACTTAGATCTGTTTTATAAAAATACTAATTATTAGAACGTTTTACTGTTAAAAACAGATCTACATTATCAAGCATACTAAAACATACATTAATGAGTGCTTATAACATCTTCAAATAGTAATCGCTCATCGTCTTTATAAACTTCAAGCCAACCTGGTGGTGATGTATCGCAGCCAATAATGGTTACTTGTAGCACATAACTATAACGACCATTTTTAAACGTATAGTGATGATTCCCGCCGCTGCCCTCAAATGTAATATCGCCATTTAGTAAAACCATATCAGGCTTGTCACTTGGCTTTTTATTAATACCCCACACTGCATAACGGTAATTTCCATCGCCTAAATCATCAACACGAATATGGTAGTTAGCCGTTTTCCAATCGAGTACTGGTTTTTCAAAAGTATTGATACTTGCGTGCAAGGATTGCTTACCTTGTTCAATTAAGCTTTTTGCAAGTGTCTGCTCTTTAGTATTTTGTGTATTTACAGCAATAATTTTACCTTCGGTATCAACCCACATAACGCCGCCCTTTAGCATAATGCCGCGCCAACCTACTTTATCCCAATCAGTATCAATGTTTGAACTGGCAATAACTGCCACTAGCTCATCATTAAAAACTTCATCAAAGCGGTTAATAAACTCAGCCTCATCTTTAATGTCAGGTATGGGGTATCGTCGTTTTAGCGGGTAGCGAATAAGTGCAGCAATTGCAGGTTTATCGTGATCTGCAAAGGCAGCAATAACAGGTAAAACGAACTCGTGATATTTTTGCTCAAGAGCAAATGTGCTAGATGTAAAAAGTAGAGATAGGCACAGTAGGATGTGGTTTAGATGTTTCATTTATAGTCCTTCAATTTGGGCTTTTATTATATTTCTAATACTTTGACCTAAAATCTTAGAACATACCTTTCTGCTGAGGCGCTTCTTTATGATCTGTAACTTTCGTAATGAGTTTTTCGATCTTCAAACCTTGCGGTGTTTTGGTCTGAATTATTTCCATTTCAACTATTAATAGATCCCCTTTACCAAACCGCTCTCCTTTATCTACAGTCTCAATAAATTCTCTATCAGTAATCTCTGCATAGAAACTGGATTGTCCATCAAATAATTTCCACTTATTTCCATCTTTAAAGGATGGTGATTCAATAGTTAAACCTGTTGTAATTGTATTTTTTGAAATTGGTAAATCGAAATCTAGAGGTTTAAAAAATTCAGCATCATTAGCCGAAGCTTTAGTTTGGATGTCAAACTTTGAAGATTTTAACTTTACTTCGCTTAACCCTTTGAGCAAAGGCTCTCTAATAAATGTATCCAATGAATTAGCAGCTTTTGGGTCAGAAAGAACATTTAGCGTTTGAATATGAAATACTTGAGTATGACCATTAGAGTTTTCAATATTAACTGTATTCGCGTTACTATCTGGTGTGCACTGCTTCGGTTGATTGCCAGCTAAATGAATACACAACTTAATTGAGTCAGTAGCCAGAGTAATAAGGTCTTTGGGGGAGCTAGTGCAAAATAGTGCTCCAGAGGATAAACCTACAACCTGAAGTAAAAAATCAATATCAAATGATTGTCCTCTAAAACCTGATACATCCATACATAGCGATGCATCTTTACCATAAGCTTCTGTTGTAATAACGTTCATAAATTCATCTAATGCCAAAATATAGCGAGCAACATCTTTCGCTTTTAGTTGCCCTTTTTCAACTGCTGCACCGTAATATTCAAGAGATAGCTGATCTTCCGTAATTGTCTGCATTATAATTCCTTAGTTAGAGTAACTAAAACTTAGTATCCTTTATGCTTAGTCCAAAACTAATACATAGACTACATGTTCAATCCATTTAATAGTCACATCTAATACCTATTATGTAAACAACTGAGTTATCGATATTTATTGTCATAACAAATATAAAGATACAAAATAAAAACGAGCCAAATTAGGCTCGTTTTTTGTTTTAACGGATAGTTGACAGCTGTTCTATTACTCCGGATCATACCCCAAATTAGGCGATAGCCAACGTTCAGCCTCTTCAAGCGCCATATTGGTTCGTTTGGCGTAGTCTTCAACTTGATCGCGTTGTACTGCGGCTACTGCGTAGTATTTAGCCTCAGGGTGTGAGAAATACCAACCTGAAACAGCAGCACCTGGCCACATGGCGTACGAACTAGTTAGCTGCATACCAATGCGTTTTTCGGTATCGAGCAACTGCCAAATTTTCTTTTTCTCGGTGTGCTCTGGGCACGCGGGATAACCTGGCGCTGGGCGAATACCTTGGTAGTTTTCGCGTATTAGCTCATCGTTTGCTAGGTTTTCGTCTGGTGCAAAACCCCAATACTCTTTACGTACTTTTTCGTGTAGGTATTCGGCAAACGCTTCGGCGAGTCTGTCGGCAACCGCTTTAATCATTATTTTGTTGTAATCGTCTTGCTGTGCGTCAAACGCATTCGCTAAGTCGTCTTCTTCTAAACCGCCCGTTACTGCAAACGCACCAAAATAGTCTGGTGTGCCTTTGGGTGCTATGTAGTCGGCTAGGCAGTAATTAGCAAAGTCGGTTTTTTCGGTTTGCTGACGTAAATGGCATGAGGTCGTTAATAGCTCTTTGCGTGTTTCGTCGGTGTATATTTCTATGTCGTCCCCTACGCGGTTTGCTGGGAATAAACCAATTACGCCAAGTGGTTGCAAACTGCCTGCTTTTTCAAGGTCGTCTAACATGTCGTTAGCGTCTTTAAATAAGCTTTGCGCTTGCTCGCCTACTACTTCGTCGGTCATTATGCGCGGGTATTTACCAGCGATTGACCACGTCATAAAGTATGGCGTCCAATCTATGTATTTACGCAAAGTAGCAATTGATACGTTTTTAAACTCGATCACGCCGAGCTTTTTAGGCACTGGTGGCGTGTAGTTATCCCAATCAAGCTTTGCTGCATTATCGCGTGCGCGCTGGATTGTAACAGGCTTAGAGCGAGGTTTTTTACGTGCTTGCTGCTCGCGTACTTTTACATATTCAGCTTGGGTTTTTTCTAAAAAACCAGACTTATGCTCTTTTGATAATAAATTAGATACTACACCTACCGCACGGCTTGCATTACTTACATACACTACGCCTTTGTCATATTGCGGCTCAATTTTTACTGCGGTGTGCGCTTTAGAAGTAGTAGCACCACCAATTAGTAGCGGCAGTTCAAAACCACGGCGTTTCATTTCTTTTGCTACGTGTACCATTTCGTCAAGCGATGGGGTAATTAAGCCCGATAATCCAATAATATCGGCTTTTTCGTCGATTGCGGTTTGCAGTATTTTATCAGCCGGTACCATTACACCTAAGTCAATTACTTCATAGTTATTACATTGCAGTACAACACCCACAATATTTTTACCTATGTCGTGTACATCACCTTTTACGGTCGCCATTACTATTTTACCGTTAGTTGAGCCTTCTTCTTTTTCAAGCTCAATGTATGGGTCTAGGTAGGCTACGGCTCGCTTCATTACGCGCGCCGATTTAACAACTTGTGGTAAAAACATTTTACCTGCGCCAAATAAATCACCTACCACGTTCATGCCGTCCATTAACGGCCCTTCAATTACGTGGATAGGTTTAGCTGCTGCGGCGCGGCATTCTTCGGTATCTTCATCTATGAATGTAGTAATGCCTTTTACAAGCGCATGCTCAAGGCGTTTTGCAACAGGCCATGTGCGCCACTCTAAATCTTCTACTCGCTCGGCTTGCGCCATACCTGAGTATTTTGGTGCAAGCTCTACTAAACGCTCGCCTGCGCCTGAGTCGGTGTTAAGTATTACGTCGGTAACGGCTTTACGTAGTTCTTCTGGTATATCATCGTAAACGGCTAGTTGCCCCGCATTTACAATACCCATGTCCATACCAGCTTGAATAGCGTGATATAAAAACACCGAGTGAATGGCTTCACGTACGGGGTTATTACCCCTAAACGAAAACGATACATTTGATACACCGCCCGACACTTTACAGTGCGGCAAATTTTGTTTAATGCGGCGTGTGCCTTCAATAAATTCTACGGCGTAGTTATCGTGCTCTTCAATACCGGTGGCTACGGCAAATATATTAGGGTCGAATATAATATCTTCTGGCGCAAAGCCAATATCTTCTACCAATATTTTATAACTGCGCGCACATATTGCGAACTTACGGTCTGCCGTGTCGGCTTGTCCGTCGGTATCAAATGCCATTACAACAGCGGCTGCACCAAAGCGTTTTATTATTTTAGCTTGGCGAATAAACGGCTCTTCGCCCTCTTTTAACGATATTGAGTTAACAATTGCCTTGCCTTGAATACACTTTAAGCCTGCTTCTATTACTTCCCATTTTGAGGAGTCGACCATAATTGGTACGCGAGAAATATCAGGCTCTGAGGCTATTAAGTTTAAAAACTTAACCATGGCGGCTTTTGAGTCCAGCATGGCTTCGTCCATGTTTATATCAATAACCTGTGCGCCGTTTTCTACTTGTTCGCGTGCCACTGTTAGCGCGGCTTCAAAGTCTTCTTCCATGATTAAACGTTTAAACATGGCAGAACCCGTTACATTGGTACGTTCGCCGACATTAGTAAATACTGCTATTTGTTTGGTCATGCTGGCTCCTTAATTTAAGTTACAGGCTTCAAGGCCTGATAAACGCATGCGTACTTCAAGCTCCGGTAGTTGGCGTGGTTTAACGCCCGCTAAACCTTTTGCAAAAGCGCGAATATGCGCAGGCGTGGTGCCACAGCATCCGCCTACTATATTAATAAAGCCCGATTTACCCCAATCGATAATTTCAGTTGCCATATCGCCCGCTTCTAAGTCGTATTCACCAAACTCATTTGGTAAGCCTGCATTAGGGTGTACCGATGTAAAGGTTTCGCACACGCGCGATAACTCTTCTACATACTGGCGCAGTAAATCAGGACCAAGCGCACAGTTTAGACCAATTGAAATAGGCTTAATATGGCGAATAGAATTATAAAATGCTTCGGTTGTTTGCCCCGAAAGCGTACGGCCAGAGGCGTCGGTAATAGTCCCCGAAATCATAACTGGTAATTTACGCCCTGCTTGCTCAAAGGCTTCTTCTACGCCAAACGAGGCGGCTTTTGCATTAAGGGTATCGAATATAGTTTCGATTAGTATTAAATCGGCGCCGCCTTCCATTAATGCAAGTGTTGATTCAATATACGCAGTAACCAGCTTATCAAAGGTGACATTTCGGTAACCCGGATCGTTTACGTCTGGCGAAATTGAACACGTTTTAGATGTCGGCCCTAAAACACCGGCTACGTAACGCGGTTTTTCTGGCGTTTTAGCCGTAAATTCATCACAAATGGCGCGTGCTAATTTAGCCGACTCTAGATTTATTTCACGACTTAGGCTTGCCATGTCGTAATCTTCCATCGAAATAGTGGTCGAGTTAAACGTATTGGTTTCGATAATATCGGCGCCCGCTGATAAAAAACCACGATGAATATCAGTGATTAAATCGGGCTTGGTTAGGCTTAATAAATCGTTATTGCCTTTAATTAATACATGCCAGTCTTTAAAACGCTCTCCGCGATAGTCTTCTTCTTCTAGCTTATGATCTTGGATCATGGTGCCCATAGCGCCATCTAAAATTAAAATGCGTTCTTTTAATGCGGCGCTTATTTCGGCTTGCTTATTATTTGTAGGAGCGTTATTCGGCATAGTTGTTAGTCCTCACGTCTTGGCTAACTAAATTAATATCATACGGTGTGGTTTGGTACACGTAGTAATTTAACCAGTTCGAAAAAAGTAAAAAAGCATGGCTTTGCCACGTTTTTGAAGGTTGTTTGGTTGCATCGTCATCCGGAAAGTAATTTTCGGGTTTTGGTGCATTAGGGCTTTTTTTACAATCGCGCTCGTATTCTGCTTTTAGCGAGTCGGCGTCGTACTCTGGGTGGCCGGTTATAAACACTTGGCTACCCGATTTATTTTTAAGTAAGTAAGCCCCTACTCGCTCAGAACCAGCCAGTACAACTAGCTCATCACAAGCGTTTATTTTATTTATATCAATGTGGCCGTAGCGTGAGTGCGGTACCAAAAAGGTGTCGTCGAATCCGCGAGTCAGTGCGCCGTGATCAAAGTAACATTGGTGGGTAAATACGCCACACAGTTTGTCGTCTTTTAAATCGCGCTTTAAATTGTAACGGTGATATAACGCTGCATGTGCTGCCCAACACGAAAATAACGTAGAGGTAACGTGTTGCTCAGCCCAATCAATAATGACTTTTAGCTCATCCCAATACGCTACATCGTCGTATTCTAAATGCGCAAGTGGCGCGCCAGTTACTATTAATGCATCGTAATTGTTGTCTTTAACCTCAGAAAAATAACGATAAAAGGTATCAAGGTGCTCTTCTGAATTACTGCTACTGCGGTGGGTGTCGAGCCGCAGTAGTTCTACGTTTACTTGCAAAGGCGAGTTGGCAAGCAAGCGAATAAACTGTACTTCGGTTTCTACTTTATTAGGCATTAAGTTTAAAATAGCCAAACGCATTGGGCGTATTTCTTGCGTTTTTGCACGTGTTTTTGGCATTACAAATACGTTTTCTTGACGTAAACGTGCAATTGCCGGCAACTCGTCTTTTACTGTAATTGGCATACTTTACTCCTGCTCATAAAAACCGAAGCTTAATTATGAACTGAAAGTAAAAAATATCAACCTCTAGATGTATAGATGTCTAAATGAAATTTATTCATGATTTTATACTTTACTTACAAGCATGCTTTAGTGCTTTAAAACCCGCCATTCGTTGACTGTTTCACCTGTCAGCCACTACAATACAACATTGAAATTTTTATTATTATTTGAAGGCTTTCCTCCATGGTTTTACCTGATAAATTTATATTCTCGATGAGTCGAGTATCTAAGGTTGTGCCACCTAAGCGCACTATCTTAAAAGATATTTCGTTACACTTTTTTCCTGGCGCTAAAATTGGTGTGCTTGGTTTAAACGGTTCTGGTAAATCTACGTTGCTACGTATTATGGCCGGTGTTGACCAAGATTTTGAAGGTGATGCACATCCTCAGCCTGGTACAAAAATTGGTTATTTACCGCAAGAGCCTGTTTTAGACGAAAGCAAAACAGTTCGTGAAATTGTTGAAGAAGCTGTTGGCGAAGTAAAACATGCACTTAAACGTCTTGATGAAGTGTATAACGAATACGCCATGGAAGACGCTGACTTTGACGCACTTGCAAAAGAGCAAGGCGAGCTTGAAGCTGTTATCCAGGCGCACGATGGTCACAACATTGATAACGTTTTAGAACGTGCTGCTGATGCACTTCGCCTACCAGAATGGGATGCTAAAATTGAGCACCTTTCAGGTGGTGAGCGTCGTCGTGTTGCTATATGTCGATTATTGCTTGAAAAACCAGACATGCTTATTCTCGATGAACCAACTAACCACTTGGATGCTGAGTCGGTTGCATGGTTAGAGCGCTTTTTACACGATTACGAAGGCACTGTTGTGGCGGTAACGCATGACCGTTACTTCCTTGATAATGTAGCTGGTTGGATATTGGAGCTTGACCGTGGTGAAGGTATTCCATGGGAAGGTAACTACTCTTCTTGGCTTGAACAAAAAGATGCGCGCTTACAGCAAGAACAAAAATCTGAAAAAGCACGTCAAAAATCAATTGCGCAAGAACTTGAATGGGTTCGTTCAAATCCTAAAGGTCGTCAAGCTAAGTCAAAAGCACGTATGGCTCAGTTTACTGAAATGCAGCAGTCTGATTACCAAAAACGTAACGAAACTAACGAGATGTTTATTCCACCTGGCCCGCGTTTAGGCGACCAAGTGCTTGAAGTAACTAACCTTCGTAAGAGTTTTGGCGATCGCGTTTTAATTGACGATTTAAGCTTTAGCATGCCAAAAGGTGCCATTGTGGGCATTATTGGTGCTAATGGCGCGGGTAAATCAACGCTGTTTAAAATGATCAGTGGTGAGCAAAAGCAAGACAGCGGTAGCATTACCGTTGGCGAAAGCGTACACCTTGCTACTGTTGATCAGTTCCGCGATGGTATGGACGAAAGCAAAACTGTTTTCCAAGAAATATCAGACGGTCAAGACATACTAAAAATTGGTAACTTTGAGTTCCAAAGCCGTGCGTATGTAAGTCGCTTTAACTTTAAAGGTAACGATCAGCAAAAGTTTGTTAAAGACCTATCAGGTGGTGAGCGTAACCGTTTACACCTTGCTAAGTTATTAAAAGCTGGCGGCAATGTGTTACTACTCGATGAGCCAACCAATGACTTGGACGTTGAAACACTACGTGCACTAGAGAACGCTATTTTAGAGTTCCCTGGTTGTGTAATGTGTATCTCGCATGACCGTTGGTTCCTTGACCGTATTGCTACGCACATTTTAGATTACCGCGACGAAGGTCAAATTAACTTCTTTGATGGTAACTATACTGAATACGAAGAGTGGCTTAAAAAGACACTAGGTGCAGCAGCAACTGAACCTAAACGTATTAAGTACAAAAAAATTGGTTAATATTTACTGTAGCTAATTTATTACAGTAAAACTAAGCCCTGCATTTATGCGGGGCTTTTTTATGCCACCAGCATTACAGGAGCATATCCTGCTAGCATGTAGAGAATTACCCGCTATGCTTAATTTATTATAAAAATAGTAAGGCTAAATTAGGTTATGCAAAATCGTCGTCAGTTTTCTCGTGTTTTATTTTCAACCGATGCACAAGTGATTTTTAATGATCACCAATACCCATGTAAATTACTTGATGTATCTTTGCATGGCGCATTAATCACTAAATGTGATGCTTTTATAAGTAACACTAATTCTAATGCAATACTGCGTTTTATACTTCCTCAAAGCGAAATAGAAATAAAAATGGAGGTTGTAGTGTGCCATATAGAAGCCGATCATATTGGTTTAAAATGCCACCATATTGATATAGACAGCATTACTTATTTAAAGCGTTTAATAGAGCTAAACTTAGCTGATGACGAACTATTACATCGCGAACTCGCTATGTTGATTCACGACACACAAGAATAGACTCATTTGGATTAGTTGATTACCATAGTGCAAACTTTTTAACTTGTGCAAACATGACTTTAAATCCACGTTTACCTTTGGTGTATCACCCTAACTACTCGTTTAATTTCGATCCAAAGCATCGTTTTGCAATGAGTAAGTTTGCACATTTATATCAGCATGTAGCAGAGCTGGGCTTGATTGGCGATAACCTGGTTGAGCCAATATTAGGCACGCCAGAGCCACTTGAGCTAATACACTGCGAAAATTACATACACGATTTGTGGAATAACCGCTTAGATGAAAAAGCAATGCGTCGCATTGGCCTACCTTGGTCAAAAGAGCTTATGGCACGTACCTTTACAGCTCCTCAAGGTACGTTACAAACAGCTCGTTTAGCACTTAAACATGGTATAGCGTGCCACTTAGCCGGTGGTACACACCATGCGCATACCGATTTTGGCTCAGGCTACTGCATGGTTAACGATTTAGCCTTTACCACGCAAACTTTAATTGAATCGGGTGAAGTAACTAACGTACTTATTTTTGATTTAGACGTGCACCAAGGTGATGGCACAGCCGCAATGTTAGAGCATCAAGCATACGCTTATACCTGCTCTATACATTGTGAAAAAAACTTCCCCTTTAGAAAGTCCGCTAGCGATTTAGATATTGGCTTAGCTGATAATATGAAAGACGACGAATACCTTGCCGTAGTTGACGACACCTTGAGTTATTTACTTAAAGAGCTAAACCCAAGCTTGGTACTTTACGATGCTGGCGTTGATATTTGGCAAGGCGATGGCTTGGGTAAATTAGATATCAGCTGGGATGGCATAGTTAAGCGCGACCATTTAGTGCTAAAACGCTGCCTTGAACACAATACACCCGTTGCTACAGTAATAGGTGGTGGCTACGATAAAGACCATCTTCGCCTCGCTAAACGCCATGCTATTGTTGTTGAGCAAGCCGCTCGCTTTTAGTTTGAAATAAAAATGTTAAATTCTCGTTCTTATTTAATATGTAAAATAAGAACGAACATATTATGAAACAACTATTTATTGCCATCGCACTAATTTTTATAAGCTTTACAAGCTATTCGCAAGAAGAAAGTACGCAAGAAACATACCCTAAGTTACCTACATTAAATTTACAAATGGCTGATGGGTCTGCACTCAATACTCAAGATTTATTAGGTCAACCTTACGTTTTACACTTTTGGGCAACGTGGTGTCCGTACTGTAAAAAGCTGCAGCCAGCACTTCAAAAAATTGATGATATGGGCTTAAAAGTTATTGCCGTGAGCTTTAAAGAAGATGACGATGCTACTCCCGCTAAAGCGCTTAGCGATAGAGGTTATACTTTTAAAACAGCCGTAAAAGCCGATGCAATAGCACAGCAATTAGGTATACGAGGCACACCTACTACATTGTTTGTAAATAAAGAAGGCAATGTAATTTGGCTGACTAATACGTCAAACCCAGAGGACGCAAATCTACATTTAAAGGCACGAACATTGTTGCACTCCATCGACATGGCAACTGAGTAACTTATTGCGCTTTTAACTGATTAGGTGTTAAGCCTGTCCAGCGCTTAAAGGCGCGCCGAAAGTTAGGTATATCGTAAAAAGCTAAATGCTCAGCGACTTGTTCGTTATGTTTAGCGCACAGAGTAAGTAGGTAAATAGCTTTGTGCTTATTTTGCTCATCTATTAACGCTGAAAAGCGTACCCCATTGAGTTTGAGTCTGCGCTTAAATGTAGCTGAGCTCATAGCAAAGTGCTTTGCGGTACACTCTAAATTAGCACTTGGGTGAGAGTATAAGTATCTGCAGACGGCTTCAATAAAAGTCATGCTAACTACGCTTTTATTATGTAGCTGCGACTGCGCTTGCATAAATCGTAATTGACTCGCATGCGGGTTTTTAGCCCTTAACATGGTTTTATTTAATACCCAGCGAGTACATGGCTTATCAAAACTTACCTTTAGCCCTAAATTTTGTTCGTATTCTTGAATATGCCGAGGGCGTTTAAAAGCAAAGTCGAACTGACAATGCGGGTAACTTTCGCTCACTCGTTTAAGTAAACTATAAAATGCAGTGCTGTATATCTCTAGCACATAGTGGTAAAGGCTTTCATCAAGCCCATGTGCTGGCTGAATATAAATATAAACATTATCGTTTTTAATATACGTTTGGCTAAACAGCAAAGGCGCTAATTGCATTCTTAAAAGTGATAATTGCTTTAATACTTGAGCTAAATTATCGCTATATATTAATGCCTGAGCTTCGGCTCGCGTGTCGTTAATAAGTTGGCTACCGAGTAAAAAACCACTGTCAGTACTTTTCATCAACAACTTAAATTGAGCTAATAAACGCACCTGCTGAGACACACTAAATGTATGCTGAAAATTAAGTAAGTCTTGTTCAAAAATACCGGTACCGCGTAGCAGCTTATGTAAATTTATGTTTCGGCTTTGAGCAAGCTCTACAGCTGACGTAATAAGCCCTTGAGCGCTTAAATATTTATCGTCTTGGCTAACAAACATGTGCACGGTGCGCTACTTTTTGTTGATGCTTTTTTTGTTGTAATTGACTATGCAGTTGGCTTGTTAGTTTACCTGTACTGCTATGCTTATTACCTTGTATTAAGGCGGTAGTGACATATTGAAACTTTGCTTTTTTAGATGCTTCAACTTTAAATGCACAATGCTTTAGAGCTCCTTTAATTTGTGCCATCAACTCTTTAGCTTGCTGCTCTGTAGTGGCTGGCATTAGTATCATAAAGCAATCTCCTGCGTAGCGGCACACTACATCACTTAGTCGGCAATTCATTAACAATAGCTCGCTAATTTCACGCAGTAACCGGTCGCCCTCACTAAAACCAAACTCACTATTAAAATGCGAAAAATCACGAATATCAATAGCCCCAAGCCAGAGTGGTTGTTTGCTCGTAAGTTGCTCTTTGATTGCTGAATCTAGGTACTGCGCCTTATAAAGACCTGTAACTGAGCACACCTTATCGTGCTCACGTAAATGTGCTTCACGGCGGCGTAGCTGACGATTTAATACGTACTGCTCTTGATGCCAATAATACAAACCCACACTCGTTAACAACATACCTAAAGGTGCTGGCAGAGATTCAATCCAACTGAGCCATTGATGGGCGGGATGCATTAGCCATTCATCAAGTAAATCTAGGGTTGCCGAGAACATAAATAGCCCAACACCTATCACTAAGTAAGTGGTTACTTTACTCGGTGGTCTTGAAATTAATAACGCGGCAATCCATACAAGGGTCATTAATACAATACCGCCCTCCCCCATAATATCGAGCCACTGAATACTGGCGTAAGTTTTTAATACACCTAAGTAACTACTTAAAAACACAGCGCTAAAAAACATCGCAATAATAGCGTTTATTAATAATCGGTGGCTGATAAAGGGGTTAAATCGCATGTGCGGTATCTCGTTTATAAATGAGTTTTAAAGTTAGTTCATACAAGCTTGTGTTAGCAGGGTCATATTAGCTCAGCTATATGACAACGAGATGATACCTACTTTAAAAACAGCCCTGCACGGTACATAACACCTGACTTTACAAGGAGTGATAAAAGCTCAGTACGCTCTACATATTACTCAAATACCTCTAAATACATGTATTTAAACTAAACACTGTCACATTTACGTAACCAAATATCTTTAGCTTGCTCGCCATACCAAGAAACAACCCAGTAATAACCAAGAGCAAATACAATGAAACATTTTAAAATAAAAGTACTGGTAGCCGCATTAACCTTATGCAATTTAACGGCTTATGCAGAAGATGATGCAAAAGAAACTACAAAAAAAGATATCGAAGTTTCTGACAAAATTGTTGTATATGGTGAAATTGGTTACAGAAACCGTTCAGACGAACTCGCACCAACCTTAGAATATTCACAAGAATACTTTCAACGTTTTGAACCTTTAACCGCAGGCGATGCATTAAAACGAGTACCCAGTGTTACATTTTTATCGGATGTACTTGAATCGGATGGTGCACGTATGCGGGGGTTAAGCCCTGCTTATACAAAGGTGCTTATAAACGGTGAAGAAGTACCTGGCGCTGGTGCCGATCGTTCATTTTTTGTTGACCGAATTCCGGCTGAGTTAATTGAACGCGTTGAAATCATTCGCTCATCAAGTGCTAACCGCTCAGCCGATGCTATTGCGGGCACATTAAATATTGTATTGCGCGATGGTTACAGTTTAGATGGCGGTTACTTGCGTGCTGGTGGCTTGTTTTATGATGATGGTGAATTTAAAGAAAGCTTAGCTGCAGTGTACGGTACTGAATTTGCTGGTGGGCGCTTATTACTTGGTGCAAATTTACAAGGCAGATATAACCCAAAACAAAAAACTAGTTTGCGCTACGGCGATAGCCCTGAAAACAATATAAATTTTCAAACAGAAGAATTTGATAACCGCGAAGACCAATCTGACACTCGCGATGGCGACGACACGTCACTTAACTCCAGCTACGAAATTGTTTTTGACGACGATAGTCAGTTTAATATTAGCGCTATGTGGGTTGATACAGAGCGTACTGAGGATGAACGTTCATTTGAATACAACGACCCAACTGCAACCAATAACGATATTGTAAATGGCGGTAACTTAGAAACAGATAATGCCAATGTTAAATATATTGACCAAACTAATTACAACATCAATACCGCTTATGAATTTCCACTACTAAGTGGCACAAGTAAGTTTAAATTTGGCTTTGCTAGGTTTGAAGAGTCTGTTTATGAGGAAGAAGTCGAATTAGATACCTCAGAGCTGCCCATGATATTTGAAGAAGAGCAAACTAAAAGTGAAATAGATGATAAAGAATGGACTCTACAGTGGCAACACAGCCAACCTTGGGGTGACAGCAAAGAAATTCAGTTTGGTGCATTTTTACAAAATAAAAAACGCGACAGTGAAATTTTAGAATCGCAAAACGAATTAGAACTTGCACTTACCAGTTGGGATCAATACGCAGCAACACCTTTAACGCTTGCTGCATTTAATAGCGAGTACGAAGCGGTTACTGGTGGTGTAAATACTTTAGAAGAAGATCGCTTTGACTTATTTGCCCTTGTTAAGCACAAAGATGATTTATTTGCTTGGGAGCTGGGCGTTCGCTGGGAGTCTACCGATTCTGAAATTAATGATAAAACAATTGGCGTGACCGAAAATAATAGTTACGACTTTATCCTCCCCTCGGCACACTTTCGTTATAACGTTAGCGAAAATGGGCGTATAAGTGCATCGATTGCGCGTAGTTTACGCCGCCCTGAGTTTGATTTTTTAACGCCGGCACTTATCGAAAAAGAGCTTGGCGATAACGACCAACTAGGGAACCCTGAATTAAAACCAGAATCAGCTTGGGGTATGGACTTAGGCTACGAGTATCGCTTAGGAAAAAGTGGCGTTGTAGGTATTAATTTATTTTATCGCAAAGTAAATGACCTAATAGAAATAGCAAATACAGGACAAGAAGGCTCTGAGGGCGAAGGTACATTTGTACTGCAACCACGCAACACAGGCGATGGTAATGTTAAAGGCGTTGAGCTTGATTTATCTACTCCACTTGGCACATTTAGCATGCCTAATACGGGTGTATTTTTAAACTACTCATGGCTTGATAGTGAAGTAACCGATTTTTTTGGAACTCGCAAATTTAACGACCAATCAGACTACGTTTATAACGTTGGGTTTATTCAAGACTTACCCGAACTCAAAGCTGCATTTGGCGTAACTTACCGCAAGCAAGGTGATGCATATGGACGTATTGTAGGTGAAGAAATCACTACATCTTACAGTGCCGACTTTGAAGTGTTTTTAGAAAAACGTTGGGAAGATGTAACGCTACGCTTGGTGGGCTCAAACCTACTTGATGCAAGTAAAGACGAAACCTTTAATAAATTTGATACCGTTGAGGATCAGTTTAGTAGAAGCTTTGATGAGTACGAAATTGAATCTGAAGAAGCGGGACCGGTTTATCAACTTATGCTGCGTTACGCGTTTTAAATAAGTTTATGAGGTAGTGCTAATCACTTTATTTAGCGCTACCAAACATGGGAGAACAATAATGATAAAAAAAACATTACTGCTAATAACACTTGGCTTATGCAGTATACAAAGCGTATTGGCAAACGTAACGTACACCGATGTATTATACGAGCAACAAAAAATTGCCAACTTGACGGTGCTGCCTAAGAGCTTAAATTTTACGGTTATTGGTGATTGGGGTCATAACGGGCATTTTTATCAAAAAGACGTAGCACACCAGTTAGAAATAGCGATGTTTCAAACGGATGGTGATTTTACTATTTCAACTGGCGATAACTTTTACCCCAATGGCGTGGCAAGTGTTAACGACCCGCTTTGGCAAAGTGCCTATGAAGATATTTACCATGGTCCACATACATTTGAGCCTTGGTATGTAGTACTGGGTAATCATGATTATTTAGGTAATGCGCAAGCACAACTTGATTACAGTAAAAAAAGTCAGCGCTGGAATTTACCTGCACGCTATTACAGCAAAACCTTTACTTTAAAAGGTGGCGAGCAGATATTAATGGTGTTTTTAGACACTAATACTTTAAATCCTGAATACAAAACACGCGAAAAATACAAAGTAACTCAAGGGCAAAACAGCCAAGCGCAATTAACATGGTTAAATAGCCAGCTCGAAAATAGCCAAGCACGATGGAAAATAGTGGTTGGTCATCACCCGCTTTATAGCAGTGGAAAACGTTACGGACTTACTGAAGATTTACGTAATTTACTCGAGCCCATATTTGAGCAAAATGGTGTGCAAGCATACATAGCAGGACACGAACATGACCTGCAACATAACCAAATAGATGGCAGTAAACTCGACCACTTTGTATCTGGTGGCGGTAGCGAAGCGCGTTACGTAAGACAACGTGAATTTACCCGTTTTGCAGAAGCTACACCAGGATTTTTAAGCTTTTCGATTAACAATGAAGCACTAAAAGCAACGGCTATTAACTATAAAGGCGAAGTGCGTTACAGCACTCAAAAGCGCTTTGACCAATAAAGGGTAACAACTATGAATTTTAAATTAAAAACATCTCTTAGCTTAATTGTAAGTAGCTTAGTGCTCAGTACATTAAGTGCGTGTAGCAATAGTAACATGGCTACAAATACGGCAGTAAAAAACACACCCGATAAAGTAGTCATTAATAGTACTGAATTTGGTCCAACAGATAACATGCAAGGCTCACAAGCGGCATGGTTAAATAATAACAATTGGTTGCTAGCAAGCGAAAGCAAAGGCTTAGTGTTAGTTGAAAGTGAAACGCAACAAAGCAGCATTATAAAAAAAGGTAACTTTGAAGCACTTTCTATCACTAAGCTAACAGCACACTCATTTTTGGTTGCAACTATTGATAACAATCAAGATAACGTTGTTATATTTAATCTTGAACACACTCAAAGTGGCTGGAATACAACTGAACTAACACGTATTAATCCACCACAAGCACAACCCGATACAGTGTGTTTATTTGCTAATAAAGCGAGTGAATCAATATCAGCATTTGTACCTGATGTACGCGGGCTAATTACCGAAACTATTGTTTTTGATACAGCGAATGATAAAGCGGTTAACGTAAATGTACGTGAATTTTCTGGCGTTAGTGAGGCGTCGGGTTGTGCTGTAAGTACAACAACAAATACCTTATATGTAAGTGAAAGCGAAGTAGGCATTTGGGCAATAAACGCGAACGCTGAATCGCAAGCAGATAAAAAACCGATTGCTTTAGTCGCCCCCTTTGGAGAGTTACACAGTGAACTAGGAGCTATTTCGGCTTCGCAAGATGGTATGATTTGGTTTACTAGTACCAAAAACAATACTGTGTATGCTTATGATCCAATTGGCAAAGCGTTTAATAACTGGATGTTAAATGGTGACTTGAGCTTGGAATCGGTAGCGGTAAATTACACAAGTAACAACGCGGCAACGGCAGTGCTGTATAACGACAAAACAGGCGCTTATATTAAAAGTACATTACCTGTAACACCTATCAAAAAACCATTAAAAACCAGCACCCAATCAATTACTCAAATAAAGGCAAGTGCACAAACAGCCCCCGTTCAAGCATTTGGTGATGCAGCAGACGATCCGGCAATTTGGGTTAACCCTAAAAATGCAGCAAACAGCTTAATTTTAGGCACTGATAAACGCCGTGGACTAATGGTATACAACCTAAATGGCAAGCTTGAACAGTCACTTGAAGTTGGTCGTTTAAATAACGTGGACCTGCGACAAAATAGCACAATTAAAAACAGTACCAATACATTAATAACCGCCAGTAACCGAACACTTAACGGTATTAGTGTATTTACAGTACAAGCTAATAATAATGTGAAGTACATTACTGATATTCCTACTAATCTTGATGAAATTTATGGCTTATGTATGTACTCGTCAAATACGGGGAACTATGTATTTGTAAATGATAAATCGGGGCTGTATCAGCAATATAAAATCAGTGAGAATAACGAAAAAACAACAGGCAAACTTGTTCGCGAGTTTAACCTACCAAGCCAACCAGAAGGCTGTAGTGCAGATGATGAACTAGGACAATTATTTGTAGGCGAAGAAGATGCCGGTATTTGGTTTATAGGTGCAGAGCCTACGGCAGGAAGTATACCGGTTATGCTACAAGGCATAAATGAGCAACTTGTTGATGATGTTGAAGGTATGGAAATTTACCACAGCGACAAAATACGCTATTTGGTTGTTTCGAGCCAAGGTGATAACAGCTACGTACTGTATAAAATAAAGAATGGTACTCAAGGCATTAAAACACCTAGCTTAGAGTTTGCAGGTAAGTTTAGTGTAATAAGTGATTTGGTTAATGGTATTGATGGCTCATCAGAAACCGACGGGTTAACAGTAACAGCTAAGTCTCTTCCGGGTTATCCTGAAGGTATTTTAGTTGTACAAGATGGTTATAACCGTATGCCACAGCAGCCTCAAAACTTTAAAATAATAGATTGGCGAGAAGTAAAAAAAGCAATTAAGTAGTGCTTATTTAGTCGCTATTACTTTAATGTCACTTTGAGATTACCTTGAAATTACCTTGAAATTGTATAAAAGGCTCACTTGAGCCTTTTATACAATCCTTTGCAGTTAAGTGTTAAGTGTAATTAACTCAATGTAATATATATTTTTATACTACAATTTAAGCTCATAAATTATCGAGGTCGTTATGCGCTTATTTGTTATATTATTTTTTGCACTAAATAGTTTGGGTTTAGCTATAGCTGAAGAAGTAGAGCTTTCAGAAAAAGTCCCTTCATACAACACAGAGCATACGATGATACTGCTCAACCGAGGCTCAAGCATTTTTGCTATTAACTTGCCAACCTATAACCCGCCTCACGATATGCAAATAGTCTATAAAGTAGAAAACCCTGATATTGCTTTTTTAGAGCTGATACGTAATGCTGAACTTATAACTATAAAACCACATCCATTTGATATTCAAAACTTAATAGATGGGGCCGAAATAACCATTACTGCAGATGTATACGAGGGTGATTATAGGCAAAGTGGCAGTTTAATTTACTCAAATAGAGAAATAATAATGAGTGAAAAGCTCTACTCAAGAAAGTTAAACGATCTAGCAGAGTCATCAAGATGGCAAGACTACGACTTAATTAATCTAGGTGGTACTGAGCGTATTTATATTCATAAAATTCAAAAAGCGCCGAGCTATAACCATCTTATTTTTGTTGATTTAGTCAATGCGTGTATACAAAAGCTTCGTACCTCAAAACGTGTCCCAGCTGAAAATGAGCTTACCTACAAATTTATTAATTGCGGTACGCTTAAGCCACTTTATTACAACGCTGATGATTTTAAAAAGTAAAAGAGCGAGTATACGGATGCTAAATTATTTTAATATTTAGGCATAAAAAAAGGCTCTTTCGAGCCTTTGGATTAACTTTGGAATAGTTAAAAATTTTTAAATTAGGTCAGCGTTAATAGCTGTGGAGCAACGCTATGATAATCAACAGCCATAGCAATACTTAACGCTGTAATATTAATAATTGAAAATGCGAACACTTTACGTGCCCAGCTACTCATATCAATATTACGACGATAACCACGTAGCGCCATTAGCAACCACCAAAAGCTGGTAATACAAGCAACAGCCATAAAAGCAGCACCTGTGTAGCCAGTAATTGGCAGTAACATCACAACTAAGGCGTATACAGCAATATAAAGCACAATGTGGCGTTTTGCTTTGTCGATACCTTGCGCCACGGGTAATACAGGAATACCTGCAGCTTGGTAATCTTTAAAGCGAAAAATAGCGATGGCGTAAGAGTGCGGCATTTGCCACAAGCTAAACATAACTAGCAGTATTAATGCGCCCATATCGAACTGCCCTGTTACGGCGCAGTAACCTACTACTGGCGGTACAGCGCCAGAAAGGCTGCCAACAAAAGTGCCATATACTGAGTTACGTTTCATGTAGAGGCTATAAACCCCCACATAAATTACGTAGCCAAAGGCTGCAAAAAATACCGCGGCTTGAGTGGTATAGGCGATAAGTAAACCAAAGCCAATAACGCCCAATAAAACACCGTGGCTAAGTGCAGCGAAGGCCGACATTTCGCCTGTTACTGTTACCCGTGTACGAGTACGTGCCATGGCTACATCTATGTCTCTATCTATAACATTGTTGATAGCACAACCTGATGCAACAACTAGCGACAAACCAATTAATGTGGCAATCATTAACCATGGATCTATATCACCGCGCGAGGCAAGTAAAAACCCACCCGCTACGCTGATCAAATTGCCCATAATAATACCCGGCTTTGTCACTGATAAATAACGACGAAACATCTTCAACTCCTAGTACATCATCATTGCGTTAGATTCATAAATGATCCAAACAGATAACCCAACAACCATTACGATGATCAGAGCACTGAATAGGAATGAGAAAGTACTTGCACGGCCATTTTCGGTCGTAAAATTAAGGTGTAAAAAGTACTTTAAATGCACCCAAATTTGTACGATTGCAAAAATAACAATGCTCCAAAGCGTTGTTGCTTTTGAGAAGTCACCTTCCATAACCATATAAAACGGTATAGCAGTTAAAATTACCGATAACACAAAGCCAATTAAGTAAGTTTTAACACTGCCATGAGATTCATCATGATGATCACTTTGCGTTTGTTTTAACGCATGCGTTTCGCTGTGGCTCATTACATTGCTCCCATCAAATAAACAACGGTAAATACACAAATCCAAACAATGTCTAAGAAGTGCCAAAATAGGCTTAAGCAGCTTAAGCGCGTTACGGTTGCTTTACCTAAGCCACGTTTAGCAACTTCAATCATCATTATGGTCATCCAAATTAGTCCAGCCGTTACATGTAATCCATGTAAGCCAACTAATGAGAAAAACGATGTTAAAAAGGCACTTTGTTGTGGGCCATTACCATGCACAATTAGGTGATGAAATTCGTATACTTCCATACCAATAAACACAGCACCTAAACAAAACGTAACAAATAACCAGGTCAGTGTTAGTGCCTTTTTTTGCCCTTGAGCGGCAATCATGGCAAAGCCAAAGGTAATACTACTAATAAGTAGTGCAGCAGTTTCTACTGCTACAAAGTCGAGTTCAAAAATATCTTTACCCGATACACCACCCGCTGTGTTCATAAATAACACAGCGTAAGTGGCAAAAAACGAGGCAAACAATAGGCAATCGGTCATTAGGTATAACCAAAAACCGAATATGGTGTCACCCGATGTATCGTGATGATCATGCGCGTGGGCATGATCATCGTGCGATACTGATTCTAAATTTGCAGAAAGTGTACTCACGCTTTTAGCTCCTTAATGCCACTTGAATTATACGCAGCTTCAGTGCGTGCAATTTCATCAGGTTGAATATAGTAATCAACATCGCTGGTGTAACAACGTTTGATAAAGATGGCAATTGCGCCTACTAGCCCAACAACAGCTAACCACCAAATATGCCAAATCATTGCAAAACAGAATACTGTTAAGCTTGCTGCCATTAACACGCCAGCTGATGTGTTTTTAGGCATATGAATAGGGCTATAGTTTGCTTTATCTTGGTATGCTTGGCCTTTTTCTTTCATGTCGGTCCATGCATCAATATCATCGATGTGTGGAATTGTTGCAAAGTTATAAATTTGCGGAGGTGAACTTGTAGCCCACTCAAGTGTGTGGCCGTTCCACGGATCGCCTGTTGTATCGTCAAGCGCTTCACGGTCTCTAAAGCTCACATATAATTGAATTACTTGGCTAACAATACCAAACATAATAATTACAGCACCGCCTGCGGCAATGTATAACCATATGTTCCAATCTGGATTATTAGTGTGATTTAAACGACGTGTCATACCTAAGAAACCAAGTACGTACAACGGCATAAATGCAACGAAGAAACCGATAATCCAACACCAGAATGATGCTTTGCCCCATTTTTCGTTAAGTTTAAAGCCCATTGCTTTAGGGAACCAAAATACAAAACCAGCAAGGTAGCCAAATACAGCACCACCAATAATGGTGTTATGAAAATGTGCAATTAAGAATAAGCTGTTATGCAGTACGTAATCGGCACCAGGAATAGCAAGTAATACACCAGTCATACCGCCTACGGTAAAGGTAACCATAAAGCCAAGAGTCCAAAGTACCGGTACGCTAATACGCAAACGACCTCGGTAAATGGTAAATAACCAGTTAAACAACTTAACTCCAGTTGGTACGGCAATAACCATGGTCATTACCCCAAAGAACGCGTTAACGTTAGCGCTCGACCCCATCGTAAAGAAGTGATGTAACCAAACAATAAAGCCTAAAATTGAGATTGCACCGCTGGCGTAAACCATCGATTTGTAACCAAATAAACGTTTACCGGCAAAGGTCGAAATAATTTCAGAGAAAATACCAAATGCTGGTAATACTAATATGTATACCTCAGGATGACCCCATGCCCAAAATAGGTTGATGTACATCATGGCGTTACCGCCCAATTCATTGGTAAAGAAGTGGAAATCGAGATAACGGTCAAGCGTTAGCATTGCAAGTACAGCAGTTAAAATTGGGAATGATGCTGCAATTAAGATGTTTGCCCACGTACATGTCCATGTGAAAATTGGCATTTTCATTAGGGTCATACCTGGTGCACGCATTTTAAACACGGTTGCTAAAAAGTTTACTGCTGTTAGAAGTGTACCGAGCCCGGATATTTGCAAGGCCCAAATATAATAATCTACCCCCACCCCAGGGCTAAAGGTCAACTCCGAAAGCGGTGGATAGGCCACCCAACCTGTTTTAGCAAACTCACCAAACACTAGCGACATATTAATTAAAATGGCACCGCTGGCTGTAAACCAAAAGCTTAAGTTATTTAAAAATGGGAATGCAACATCGCGAGCACCAATTTGCAGTGGTAAAACAATGTTCATTAAACCAATCATAAATGGCATAGCCATAAATATGATCATAATTACGCCGTGGGCAGTAAATATTTGGTCGTAGTGTTCAGGTGGTAAATAACCGGGCGCACCACTGGTAGCAAGCGCTAACTGAGCACGCATCATAATGGCATCAGAAAAACCACGGAACAGCATTATTAGTGCTAAAAGAATATACATTACGCCTAAGCGTTTATGATCAACAGACGTGATCCAGTCGCGCCAAAGCACGCCCCATTTTTTATACTTTGTAATAAGCCCGGCAATAATAAGCCCAGCTATAGCAATAACCGACATCGTGAACACAAGAATTGGCTCATGAAACGGAATTGCGTCTATTGTTAGTTTACCTAATAACGACATTATTATTCCTCGCCCTGGCTGTGAGATGATGGCATTGAGTGTTCATCCATTGCTTGATGCTTCTTACTCATTTGCCCATGTTCGCCCATCGCATGTTGCTTTTTGTTCATATCGCCATGTGCCTGCATGTATTTCATAACGATGGTATGAAATAAGCCGTCATCAACTTTACCGTAATAAGCAACTGGGTTATTTTCGCTTGCTTTTGCAAGCTCAACATAATTTGCATGAGTAAGATTATTAGCGCTTGAATTCGCTTTTACATCACTCACCCACTTATCAAAACCAGCTTGAGTAGGTGTAGCAATGGCATTAAACTTCATACCAGTAAAGCCTGCACCACTGTAATTTGCCGAAAAGCCTTTAAATGTACCTGGCTCATTAGCAATTAAGTGAAGCTTGGTTTCCATACCGGCCATTGAGTATATTTGACTACCCAATTGCGGAATGAAAAACGAGTTCATTGTGCTCTCTGAAGTGATTTTGTATTCAACAGGTACATTAGCCGGAAACACTAATTCATTAACCGTAGCAATACCTTGCTCAGGATAAATAAATAGCCACTTCCAGTTTAATGAAACCACTTCAACAGTAAGATGCTTACCTTTACCTTCAATTGGTTTGTAAGGGTCTAGCTCTTGGGTAGACACCCAGGTAATAACACCTAAAATAATCACAATAACAATAGGGACAGCCCAAACTGCGGCTTCAATTTTATTTGAATGAGCCCATTTTGGAGCGTAAATTTCATGAGTTTGCGTGTCTCTATATTTCCATGCGAAATACAAAGTCATCACAATAACGGGAACGACTACAAGCAACATAAGCACGGTTGCGATGATGATTAAATTTTTCTCATCTATGCCTATCTGCCCTTTTGGATCGAGTATCCCGCCTTTACAGCCTGACAACGCCAGCACTGTACTAGCTAAAGCAATATTACAAAGGTTACGAATTAACAAGGGAGTATCCTACAAACCTAAAAGTTCTAATTTGCTGCTTTAAATAAAAAACAAAGCAACGATTTTTCGGTAAAAACCCAAGTTAACTGGAATTAAATTATAAAAAATAAGGGGGCTATTCAAAACCTAAAGCTCATGCCAATAATGACCTAGCAACAAACCCAGCTTTCTAAACGCATTTATATAACGTAATAAAAGTTAACTTGGGTGAGTGGTGGTTGGCTGAAATGTGTTTAAAAAACACTGAGCTACTTTGTTTTAGCTAACCTTAATTATTTACAGCAAGAACAAATAATTAAAACCAGCAACAAAATGCAGCCTTACAGACAACCTGTAAAGCTAGGTGGAGCACGACAACCGTGTGCAACTTGCACTGGCTGAAGAACTTTAGCCTCGCTAAAAGCAAAGGCTGCTTTACGGAGGATAATTCCAGCACGACGCGCTGGAAAAATATGGAACAATAGCCAGCAAAGGCCAATAAGTAACTGACTTGATATGATCGGATGAGCTAAAAATTGCACAATAGTAAGTAACAGCGGCTCTACAATAAACCCATCACTTAATAGCGCTTCAAGCTTGAAGGCATCCTCTAGTGCACCACTTAGCAACATTACAGTATTAAACACTAATAAAGTTATAGCTACACACACGCCCTTGCCTGCTTTATTCAAGCGCTCACACGTCTGCGGCTCGCCAGAGGCAAGATCCGTATTTGTATGATGCAAAGAAAGTGTGTTCAAAAACATTAACCTACTAAAATGACTATAACAAAATTAGAGTAATACAGTTTGCAATGGAAAAATTTAAAAAACATTGCTGCTGTAAGCCCAAAATACCGGTGCTAAATACAATCAAATCTAGCTAGCATATATTTGCCTAGTGAAAATTGATCCGTATCAATCGAACTTTCAAAACTTATTGAAAGTTCGAACCTGAGTATAACAAAGAGAATTTTCTGTTCAACTAAAAATCAATTAATTTGGGTTAAGCTTTCGAAGCTATTTTGTTAATAAAAAATAACAAAATAAAAACAACAACTTAGCCATTAAAAATATTTCAAATTCACATTGAATTTATTATAAATAAAGTAGCTATGATAAACTCAATGAACATAAATAGCTTGATACATACAATAATGAATATTATCACTTAAGCGATAATGGTCATTGTCATAAAAACCCTCTATTTAAAAATTTTAACTTACCTTTTATTTCTACTACACGAGCTTCCCCAATACGCAGGCACCATAATCATCACCTACACTAAAAAACTATCTATAAAAAGCAGGCTTTGCTCATTAACATCAATAGTTAGAGAGTAATTAGCATGCGCGTTAGTGGAATGAAAAAAATAAATAAAAATCAAAAAATTCGTTTCATTTGAGTCCCCTACCGCTAATCACATTAAATAAGGCTTAAAATGTGGCATTATTTGCATTACTTTAGCAATCAACACATAATCGATACAAATAAAAAGCATTATCATTAGCATTATAAAAGGACACTTATGCGCTCAAGCATTTTATTAGCAATTTCAATTTCCCTCTCGTTATCAAGTGGTGTTTACGGACAAGAAAAAAGTAAAGTAACACTCGATAAAACAAACAAAACGTATACATTTTTGGCAGATAAAGGAAGCTATATTAGTGCGATTGTTGCTGCTAAAAATGATACTGAAATTTCTTTAATAGACCAAAACTCCCAACCTATACGAGAGGTATTAAATGTAAATTTAAAACAATCTAGGCTTCATTTTATTGCTGATTACGACAACCCAAAAATGATTTATTCTGGACCAATCCCAAACGTTACAATTAACAGGATTGTTAGTCAGAGTGAGCAAAATAACTATATACAAAAAACTGATAGTAAATTAATAAATCAAGCATTTTCAATGCTTGAATCCGGAGAAAAAACTGACGATGTATGGGACATTTTAATTAAGAATAACTCCCCTTTAATAGAGTCCCTTGATGATAATAGCTTACTAACATTTATTTACAGGGGAGCAAAAAATAATGTACTTATTTTCGGAGCTCCTGCTAATGATCATGGTTGGATGGAACGCCTCGGGAAATCAAACATTTGGTATAAAAGCTATAAAGTACCTAATGATACACAACTGTCTTATAAATTAGCGCCAGATGTACCCCAATTTACTGGAGAGCGTTACGAAAAAAGAGTTGCATTACTTGCAACGGCCCAAAGAGATGCTAATAACCCATATTACTTTCCAATTGCAGCTAAAACTAAATTCGAACAAAGTTCTGTTATAGATTTAAATAATCTCTCGAACCAATATTTAAAAAATGCACAGAGCAACTCCATTGTGCCTGCATTATCATTTGAATTAGATAGTAATATATTAAAAAATAAACGTAATATAAAAGTATACCGTTTTGGTGATATAACAAAATCAAATGCTATTCAGATTTTTATGTTTGATGGGCCTAAATATCTAGAAAAAGTTAACTTAGACTCTAAACTCAATACCTTGGTGAATAATAAACTTCTTCCCCCAATAGAAGCTATATTTATCGACAACTTAGACAATAAGACTAGGGGAAACGAGTTACCAGATAACCCAAATTTCACTAAAATGCTAACATCTGAATTATTACCTACCATAGAAAAAAACTCTCCTGTTAAATTTTCTGCAAAGCAAAGAGTTTTAGCCGGTTCTAGCTATGGTGGTATTGGTGCGACTACAACCGCTTTTAGACGCTCTGATATTTTTGGTAACGTTATTTCTTTAAGCGGTTCTTATTGGTGGGCTCCTAAACATAAAAAATCGTTAAATACATATTATGTATCCGAAAACTTTATGATTAAAGATCTGTTACCTATCAACTTTTTTATTACTGCAGGACTCTTTGAAGGAAGTCGAAATGGTGGAAAAGGAATTCTTGATGGTAGCAGACACTTACGCGATATCTTAAGAATGAAAGGCTACGGTGTTCACTATAAAGAATACGCTGGAGGACACGATTATTACGTGTGGCAAAGTGCAATTATAGATGGCTTAATAGCACTATTTGCAAAAGATAAAGTAAGTATAGCTGATAGTTAAATTACTCAAATAGACGTTGGCTATTTTTTAAGTGCAATTAATAGCCCTCTATTTTATTAGTTTATGGGCGAGCATAATTTAAAAAAATATTTAATATTAGAAATACTTGAAAGTTGAGGGATATATAAATGGAGTTAAATTAAAACAACTCAAGTGATCCTTTATGGAAGTAAACCCACCGAACTTGAATTGCCTTTCATACTGAAAAAATCTTCACATAGAATATAAAGATTTATTATTTACACTATGTGAAGGTGAAAATAAAAACAGCCCAAATTCAGTCACCACCGAAATTGAGCTGCTTTTCACACTGACAACATCTTCACACACAATATAAAGATTTTTGGTTTAAACTGCGTGGAAATTGTAGGAAATAAAAACAACTCAAACCCAGTCACCACCGAATTTGAGTTGCCTTTCACACTGACAACATCTTCACACACAATATAAAGATTTATGGTTTACATTACGTGGCATTGAAAGGAAATAAAAACAACTCAAACTCGTTCTTTATGGAAGTGAATCCACCGAATTTGAGTTGCCTTTCACACTGACAACATCTTCACACACAATATAAAGATTTATGGTTTACACTGCGTGGCATTGAAAGGAAATAAAAACAACTCAAACTCGTTCTTTATGGAAGTGAATCCACCGAACTTGAGTTGCCTTTCACACTGACAACATCTTCACACACAATATAAAGATTCTTTTAAGCGAGACTAACTTGCCTCAAGCTTATGACTAGAGCCTTGCTCTATGTCTGTAGTTAAACTTTAGAGTGTTAGCTCCAATTTGACAAACGAGAAAAATAAACCTAATAGGTGAAAAAAACTAAACTATAGACGTTTGTCTAATACATTAAGATTGGATTACTTTAGAAGCTATCGAGTTAAGCAGTTTTACAGACACAAAAAAAGCGCTATAAAGCGCTTTTTAATATTTAAGGCGGACTTAAATAATTTGGTTTTCTTTCCAGGCTTGCTCTTTAGCTAAACGGTTTTTGCGTTTATCACATGGATCATCGCAATCACAGGCTTTATCAATACCAACCGAACCTAAACCACCACAGCTGCTTGCCATAGATTTTTTTTGCACGATCATACCAACGGCCATAGCCGAAACTATCAAAATTAGTAAGCCAAAAGTAAGAAGAAAAAGTGACATTGCTTAGCCCCTATTGATCAGCAATTAATTAAACTCAAACATTTTTGAGCGACTGCTATTATATACCCAAATAACGCGAAAATAAACAAGCCAGCACCATACTACAAATAAGGTTTAAATGCAGGGCTTGAATAAGTAACTAAACCCTCATTTGATTTACCTATTAAGTATACCGGTAAATCGTGCTGCTGAGCGTATGCTTGCGCTTTTTCCATACCCATCACAGTAAGTGCAGTCGCTAAACCATCTGCCGTCATAGCGCTTGGATGAAGCACAGTTACCGACACTAAGTCGTGCTTAATAGGCATGCCGGTCACGGGATCAATTAAATGAGTATAGATCTCGCCATCCATTTTATAAAAAATACGGTAATCACCTGACGTAGCAATACCGTTTGTACCTGGCGATAAAACACGGTGCACCTTTCGCTCTCCAGGTTGCGCATCTGGTTGCTCAATCGCAATTTTCCAATCCTGATTATTTGGCTTTTCACCTGCTATACGCAGCTCTCCACCAATCTCAACCATGTAATTGGTAATACTGTGGCTTTCTAATAACTGCGCTACCTTATCAATACCATAGCCTTTAGCCGTTGCCGAAAACGAAAGCTCTAACCCATTAACTGTTTTAGACAGTCCTTGCTCATCTAAAATAAGTTTATCAATACCTATTTTTTCGACCATACTTGCAAGCTCTTCATCACTTGGGCGATTTGTTGGTTTTTTATCAGGACCAAAGCCCCATAAATCAATTAAAGGCCCCATAGTGACATCGAGTGTTTTAGTTGATTCGCCTAAGCGAATAGACTCGCTGATAACAGCCCTAAAATCTTCACTAATTGGCATAACTTGATTTGCTGGTAATCTGTTAAATGTATTTATTTCAGAGCCTTCTATGTAAGTAGACATAGACTGATTCACATCTTTTAAAACAGCGTCTATTTGCAGCTGTAATTGTGAAGCTGATAGCTGGCCCTGCTCATCGTAATATTTAATATGATAAGTGGTGCCCATAGTCTTACCTTCTATAAAGGTTTCCCTCGACTCTGATTTTTCACCACACCCAGACAGTAATAAGGTCAGTGTGATTAGTAAAAAGGCCATTATGCCTTGTGAAGTACTTACTCGATTCATAGCAGCTCTACTTAATAGATTGATAAAATTAAAGAATAAAAAAAGCCTCGTAACACAAGTGCTACGAGGCTGGTATTTTAACCAAAACTAAACTGTTTTGGTATTAGTGTTAGCCACCGAAGTCATCTAGTAAGATATTTTCGTCTTCAACACCTAAATCTTTAAGCATAGTAATAACTGCCGCGTTCATCATTGGAGGACCACACATGTAGTACTCACAATCTTCCGGCGCTTCGTGATCTTTAAGATAGTTCTCAAATAACACGTTATGGATAAAGCCAGTATAGCCTTCCCAGTTATCTTCAGGTTGTGGATCTGAAAGTGCTGTATGCCATACGAAATTAGGATTTTCAGCGGCTAGGCCGTCAAAATCTTCTACGTAGAACATTTCACGTTCAGAACGTGCACCATACCAAAAGCTCATCTTACGTTTAGAGTTCAAACGTTTAAGTTGGTCAAAGATATGTGAACGCATTGGCGCCATACCAGCACCACCGCCAACAAAGATCATTTCTGCATCTGTGTCTTTAGCAAAGAACTCACCAAATGGACCTGAAATAGTTACCTTGTCGCCTTTTGTAAGTGACCAAATGTACGAAGACATTTTACCACATGGCAAGCTTAGGTTTCTTGGAGGCGGAGCAGCAATACGCACGTTAAGCATAATGATGCCCTCTTCTTCTGGGTAGTTAGCCATTGAGTATGCACGAATTGTTTCTTCGTCTACTTTTGACTCCAGATCGAAGAAACCAAAATGGTTCCAATCGCCACGATATTCTTCAGGAACATCGAAATCTGCATATTTAACATGATGAGGTGGCGCTTCGATTTGGATGTAACCACCCGCACGGAAAGGCACTGACTCATCACCAGGGATTTGCAGTTTAAGTTCTTTAATGAACGTTGCTTTGTTATCGTTAGAGATAACTTCACAGTCCCACTTCTTAACACCGAAAATTGACTCTTCAAGTTCAATTTCCATGTCGTTTTTAACATTTACCTGACACGCTAAACGACAGCCTTCACGGGCTTCACCTTTAGAAATGTGATCAAGCTCAGTTGGCAGAATATCACCACCACCTTCTTTAATGTGTACACGACATTGACCACAAGAGCCACCGCCACCACAAGCAGATGATACAAATATACCTGACTCAGATAATGCACTTAAAAGCTTATTACCTGCTGATGTAGTAATGGCTTTGTCTTTATCGCCATTAATACCGATGATGATGTCACCGCTTGCAACTAACTGAGATTTAGCACCAATGATCACTAAAACTAGTAGTACAACGATAGCGATAAAAACACCAACGCCTAAGAAAATCTGATAATCCATGATTTATCCTCGCTACCCTTTACAGTGAAATACCAGAGAATGACATAAAGCCAAGTCCCATTAAACCAACAGTGATGAAGGTAATACCTAAACCACGTAAGCCATCTGGTACGTCTGAATATTTCAGTTTCTCACGGATACCTGCAAGTAATGTAATTGCAAGCGCCCAACCAACACCAGCGCCTATACCATAGACAACAGACTCGCCGAAGTCATAGTTACGCTCAACCATGAAAGATACCGCACCAAATATTGCACAGTTAACTGTGATAAGTGGCAAGAAGATACCTAATGCGTTGTATAGTGCAGGGAAAAACTTATCCAATGCCATTTCAAGAATTTGCACAAGTGCTGCAATAACACCAATGAAAGTTAAGAAACGTAAAAAGCTAAGATCCGCATCTGGATAACCTAACCAAGTAAGTGAACCTGGTGCAAGTACCGCATGGTAAACCAAGTTGTTAACAGGTACAGAAATACCCAATACAACTATAACCGCTATACCTAGGCCAATTGATGTAGTTACTTTTTTAGATACTGCTAAAAAAGTACACATGCCTAAGAAGAATGATAACGCTAAGTTCTCAATAAAAACGGCTTTTACAAATAAACTAATATAATGTTCCACTATTTGCCCCTTACGCTTTAGCTTCTACTTGGTCTTTCTTATAAGTACGAAGTACCCATATGAATAAACCAATTATGAAGAATGCACTCGGTGGTAAGATCAATAGACCCATAGGCTGATACCAACCGCCATCTTGTACTAATGGGATAATATCAACACCGAATAGTGAACCCTTACCGAATAGCTCACGAATGAAACCAACTGTAAGTAGTACTACAGAGTAACCTAAGCCATTACCAATACCGTCAAGGAAAGACATAATTGGTGGCGACTTCATCGCATATGCTTCAGCACGACCCATTACAATACAGTTAGTAATAATTAGACCAACGAATACAGAAAGCTCTTTTGCCGTAGCGTAAGAGAATGCCTGTAATACTTGGTCAACAACGATTACCAACGATGCAATAATTGTCATTTGTACGATGATACGAACAGATGATGGGATCTGGTTACGAATAAGCGAGATAAAGAAGCTCGAAAATGCAGTTACTAATGTCAATGCGATTGACATGATTAACGCATTTTTTAAGCTAGACGTTACCGCTAGCGCAGAACAAATACCAAGTACTTGTAGTGCGATTGGGTTGTTAGCTAAAACCGGACCAAATAGGACCGCCTTCATTTCTTTAGTATCAGCCATTATTTCAATGCTCCTTTACGTACTTTCGCAAGGAAAGGACCAAAGCCATTTTCGCCAGTCCAAAAGTCAACTGCATGATCAACACCGTTAGACGTTAATGTAGCACCTGAAAGACCATCGATCTTATGCTCATCATTGCCCGCAGTACCTTTAACAATTTGAATTGGAAGTTCTTTACCTTCCCATGTAGCAGTCCACTGTGGATTTTGGATTTCGCCACCTAGACCTGGGGTTTCATTATGCTTGTAAAAGATAATGCCTTTAACTGTTTCACCATCGCTTTCAAGCGAGATAAAACCGTACATTAAGCCCCATAAGCCGTAGCCTTGGATAGGAAGAATAATTGCATCAACTGAGCCATCTTCTTTTTTAGAGATATACACCGGCGACTCTTTAGTCACACGTTGAATACCAGCAATATCTTTAACGCCTTTCTCTTTAAGAGAAACACTTAGCGCTGCATCATATTTGCTTTTTTCAAAGTCAAAGATTGTTGGGTCTGTATCTACAAACTCACCTGTAGTCATGTTTACAACGCGCGCTTCGATTTTTGCATCAAATGTTTCTAAAACATTTTCAACTTTATCGATACCCGCAGCAGCCAAGATATTGCTTTGAATATCTTTGTTTTTATTAGCTTGCTGTAAAGGACGAAGCTGTACAGAAGCAAACGATACAATGATTGCACACACTAAACATAGTGCTACAACAACTGATAACGTTTTACCGATTGATTCGTTATTACTAGACATTACGTGCCAACCTCCGCTTAATATTAGCCTGCACTACAAAGTGATCGAACAGTGGAGCGAATAAGTTAGCAAATAAGATTGCTAGCATCATACCTTCTGGGAAAGCAGGATTCACAACACGTATCATAACCACCATAAAGCCAATCAATAGACCATATGCCAATTTACCTTTGTCAGTAAATGCAGCTGATACAGGGTCAGTAGCCATAAAGAACATACCGAACGCAAAGCCACCAAGTACTAAATGCCAATACCAAGGCATGGCAAATACAGGGTTAGTTTCTGAGCCAACAGCATTTAGTAAAAATGCAGTTGCTACCATACCTAGGAATACACCTAGTACGATGCGCCAAGAAGCGATACGAACATAAATTAAGAACAAACCACCTACTAATAATGCAAGTGTAGATGTTTCACCTACAGAACCTTGAATGAAACCGTAAAACGCATTCCACCATAATTCCATGTTTGCAAAATCAAGTGTGCCAGCAAATGCTTGGCCTAGCATAGTTGCACCAGAGAACGAATCTACTGCTGTCCATACTGTGTCACCTGAGATTTGAGCTGGGTATGCAAAGAACAAAAATGCACGGCCGGCTAAAGCAGGGTTTAAGAAGTTACGGCCAGTACCACCAAAGATTTCTTTAGCGATTACTACACCAAACGTAATACCTAACGCAACTTGCCATAGAGGAATCGTTGCAGGCAAAATAAGTGCGAATAATACTGAAGTAACGAAGAAACCTTCGTTAATTTCATGCTTACGCACAGAAGCAAATATAACTTCCCAAAAGCCACCTACTGCAAATGTTACCGCGTAGATAGGTAGGAAGAAACATGCTCCATAGAACATCTTAGCGCCCCAGCCTGCATCAGCGGTTAATTCACCACCGAATAACTGGAACAAACCAACTTGCCACGTATTTGCTAGTTCAAAACCTTGTGCTAAAGCACCTACGGCCTGATGACCGATATTGAACATACCAAAAAACATAGCTGGGAACGTCGCCATCCACACTAAAATCATCATGCGTTTTAGGTCGATGTTATCGCGTACGTGTGTCGCGCCTTTATTTACGTAGCCTGGTGTATAAAAAATAGTTGCAGCTGCTTCATACAGTGCATAAAACTTTTCATATTTACCACCGGCTTCAAAATTCGGCTCGATATCTTCTAGATATTTTTTTAAACCCATCTCTCTAGCCTTCCTTCTCGATCGTAGTTAAGCAATCGCGTAGGATAGAACCATACTCGTATTTGCCTGGACAAACGAAGGTACATAACGCTAAATCTTCTTCATCAAGTTCAAGCGCGCCCAATGAAATTGCACTGTCTAGATCGCGTGCAATTAAGTCACGTAATAATAGAGTAGGCAAAATATCTAGCGGCATTACGCGCTCGTAGCTACCAATTGGTACCATGGCACGTTTTGAACCACCTGTTGACGTTGTCATTTTAAATAAACGACTCGGCGCAAGGTGAGAAAGGAATGTACGCGTTACAGAGAATTTATCACTACCTGGTGCAATCCAGCCAAACAATTCTTTTTCGCGACCTTCAAGTAAAACAGATACTTGAACGTGGTAACGACCTAAGAATGCATGAACACCGTTTGAAATAGAACCTGATAGAACAGAACCAGAAATAACGCGGTTATCTCCGTCTTCTAGCTCACCAGCCACTAAATCATCCAATGAAGCACCTAATTGTGTTTTCACTAAACGTGGGTTTTTAACGCGGGGACCTGCAAGCGAAATAACACGATTTGTGTAAATTTCACCAGTAAGGAATAGGTGACCATACGCAATAACGTCTTGGTAACCAATATGCCAAACTTGTTTGCTAACAGAAACTGCATCAAGATGATGGATATGAGTGCCAACGAGGCCAGCCGGATGCACACCACCAAACTCATGTACTTCTACTTGAGCTATAGATGAGCTAGGAACTTGGCTACCTGCTTTTTTACACACAAATACTTTACCATCGGTCAAACGCGAAATAACAGCAAGACCCGCTTCAAATGCTTGCGCATTTTCGGCAATTATCACTGCAGGATCTGCAGCTAATGGGTTTGTGTCAGTTGCGGTCACGAAAATAGAACTAGGATTTGCATCCACAGCCGCTACTTTACTAAATGGGCGAACACGAAGTGCTGTCCATTGACCAGACTGGATAAGTACTTCTTTGGCTTTTTCACGCTCTAAGCTCGCAAGCTCGTCTGCTTTGAAAGAGTCAAAGGTGATTTGCTCACTGCCGCTAACTTCAATAACAACAGATTGCAGCACACGTTTAGCACCACGATTTATTTCTTTTACTGTGCCAGAAGCTGGAGCAGTAAATAGGACGCCTGGGTTCTTTTTATCTTCAAAAAGTACCTGGCCTTTTTTGACTTGGTCATCCACACGAACATGCATGGTTGGACGCATACCGATAAACTCTTCACCAAGCACAGCTACACGTTTGACAGCAGAACCGTCATGTATAACTTGCTGTGGCGCGCCCTCTAAGGGTAAATCCAGACCTTTTTTTATATTGATCATACGCACTTGCATTACATTAAAGGAAAGAAACTGAAAAATCGTATCAACCACGTCGCCATTTGAGTTATTCCAAGTTATATCAAGGTACAAAAGAGCAGCTTGCTAGAAAAGTCAAACAAGCAACGTAGTAAAACTCATCACATATTGTTGAGATTTTAACATCATTTTAGATGACTATGCGAGTGTATTTGTGAAAATTATACGACAGAAACACTTATTTAGTTTTGTTAAGTGGTTTAAATAAAAATCAAGGTAGACCAAAGTAGTAGCCTAAGCAATTATCGTTCCTGATTCCATCGTAAATTAAACAAATCGCATAATACAAAAAAAGCCGCTATAGCGGCTTTTTATGACTAAATTCTGTTAGTCAATCATATTGGCAATTGGCTTAACTGAATCAATGTCTTGATCGTAGTCAACACCGTCTATACCAAAACCAAATAAGCGTAAAAACTCATTATGATATCCAACATAATCTGTTAGCTCATCTATGCTGCTTGTATCAACACTATCCCATACAGCTTGAACGCGTGCTTGCACATCGTCTTCTAGCTCTTTGTAGTTTTGGAATAAATGTCCACCGTCGTCAAAGCGAGGTGATTCACCATACAAGTTTTCACTAAATAATGCATGGATTTGCTCAATGGTGCCTTCATATGTGCCATCTGCTTTCATAACTTTGAATAAAGCAGAAATATATAACGGCATAATAGGAATAGCAGAACTTGCTTGTGTCACTACTGCATTAAGTGATGAAACATACGCCTCACCATTTAAATCTTTTGTTGATTCTTTAATAGCAGCCGTTGCTCGGTCTAAATCTTCTTTAGCTTTACCAATAGTAGCGTGACCGTATATTGGCCATGTTAGCTCTTTACCAATATAAGTATACGCTGTGGTTTTAAAGTTATCGGCTAATACATCCGCTTCTTTTAATGCGTCAATCCACATTTCCCAATCTTCACCACCCATTACTTTAATCGTGTTGTCGATATCGTCTTGATTTGCAGCTTCAACAGTAATTTCATCAATTTCACGCTTTGATGTATTTAAATTTTTTGTTGTTACGGCATTACCAATTGGCTTAAGTGTAGAAGAAAACACTTCACCGGTATTTGGATCAGTACGACGAGGAGATGCTAGGCTGTAGATAATACAATCTACTTTGCCCAAATCAGCTTTAATGGTGTCGATTGCTTTTTGCTTGATTTCGTTAGAAAACGCATCGCCATTAATATTTTTAGACCAAAGGCCCGCTTCGTCTGCTGCATCTTGAAAAGCAGCGGTATTGTACCAACCAGCAGAACCTGTTTTACGCTCTGTACCTTCTTTTTCAAAGAAAATACCTAATGTTTTAGCACCACCACCAAACGCAGCAGTAATGCGCGATGCCAAGCCGTAGCCTGTTGATGCGCCAATAACTAATACATTTTTTGGTGCGTTTTCTAATGCACTCTGTTGTTTTACATAGTTAATTTGATCTTGAACATGCTCTGCACAACCAGCTGGGTGTGCGTTTGTGCAGATAAATCCACGAATTTTAGGCTTAATGACCATTGATCATCCTATATCTTTTACAATAAAAATTAGCGCTAGTTTAAAGGCTAATACTAAAAACACTGATCTGATCAGTTAAACACCGATCAAATTCCCTATTTATTTTAGTTAAGCTTTGAGCCGCCCATACAATTAGGAGAATCAGGCGCTTCACCGCCCTGCTCTGTATACTCGTCTGGTGTATATGTATGAATAGCGAGTGCATGAATATGATTTGCTAATTCATCTTTTAAAATTTCGTTAATTTCACGATGGCGTTGTAATAAGCGCTTACCCGCAAACTCTTCGCTAACCACTATAACTTTAAAGTGTGATTCAGTGCCAGCACTGTGCATATGGCTTTCGTTAATCACGTTTAAATGTTTACACGCAATAGCGTTGCTTATTTTTTCTTGGATCTGTTGCTGCATTGACATAAAAAGACCGTTTTAATTAGCTAATTTATACACTTACTATAACAATTTAACGCAGCGATTGGCTAACTAAATTGCTTTTGCTTAATGTGCTTTATAAATCGGTAAGTTAAACTTATTCGCGGATGCGCAAGTGTGGTTTGCTTAGGTATTGCATGTTGATAATCTCGTTGGCTATGTCCATTCATTATTAAACAGCTGCCACTTTGTAATTTTAAGTCGGTTACTTTATTGCTCGCCTTGTGCTTTAACTTTAAAACCCGATCAGCTCCTAGAGAGACACACACAATTGTTGGTTTATCACCAAGCTCTATTTCATCATCACTGTGCCATCCCATCGTATCATTACCATCTCGGTAATAATTAACGAGCAATGAGTTTAGAGGCTGGTTTAAATGTGCTTCTAAACGCTTTCGCATATTGAGTAACAATTCATCCCATGGTTCTACTATTTGCTTACTACTCGAATAGCCGTATTCAATATTTAAATCACTCATGAAACATTGCAGTCGTGGAATAGGCCCCGTTTTGCCATAAACGGTTACATCGGGTTGCTGCCAACGTAGATTTTTTTGCAAATAATAAAATAGATCGAGGCTTTTTTGTGCACTAAGTGCCCTACTTTGATAAGAAAAGCCATTTGGTAACTGTTGGGGGTTGGCGTTTTGCCGTTGCATGTTAGAATTTACCTACATTAGATTACTGATCAACGAACCATTATGACGACGCAAGCCCAGCTAGGCGATAAAACCTTTACTCTTGAACGCTTTCCATTGGATCAAAAAAACCGCAGCTTACAAGCGTGGGATTCGGCAGATGAGTACCTTATCAATTATGTTAACGAACATCACCCAGATTGTCGCTCATTGCTTATTTTAAACGATAGCTTTGGTGCACTTGCTTGTTATTTTAATAAGTTAACGGTTTGTTCAGTTAATGATTCTTATATTAGCCACCAAGCTGCGGCTTATAACTTACAAGAAAACAAGCTGCCTACAGCAGAGTTTACGCAAGTAGATAGTTTGTCGGCATTACCAGAGGATGTAGATTTAGTACTTATTAAAATCCCTCGTAATGTAGGTTTTTTACAGTTCCAATTAAGTGAACTTAGTGAAGTACTTGCACCTGGTACACCAGTAATTGCCGCAGGTAAAACAAAAGAAATTCATAATTCAACAATAAAATCATTTGAGCAATTTATTGGTGAAACAACAACAAGCCTAGCAGTTAAAAAATCTCGTCTTATATTAAGTACAGCTAAAGGCGGATATAAAGCAGCAGACTTCCCTACAACATGGGAACTTGAAGGTACTGAGTTTAATATAACAAATCATGCAAATGTGTTTTCGCGTGATTCGTTAGATATTGGTGCGCGCTTCTTTTTTAACTACTTACCAGAAACACCTAAAGCTAAAAGCATTATTGATTTAGGCTGTGGTAACGGCGTTGTTGGATTAATGACGCTTGCTCGTTGCCCCAATGCATCAATCACCTTTGTTGATGAGTCTTACATGGCAGTAGAGTCAGCCCGGTTAAATGTAGAAATTAACCTAGGCGATAAGTTTGATAACTGTGAATTTATCGAAAACGACTGTTTAACAGGCTTTGAAAGAGACAGTGTGGATATGGTGCTTTGCAATCCTCCATTTCACCAAGCTCAAGCTGTTACCGATCACATTGCTTGGCAAATGTTTAAACAAGCAAAAGATACTTTAAAAGAAGGCGGTGAGCTGCGTATTATTGGTAATCGTCATTTAGATTATCACGATAAATTAAATCGTATGTTTGGTAACTGTAAGCTGCTAGGTTCAAACAAAAAGTTTGTCGTTTTAAGCGCAACTAAAAATAGTGGAATGCTATAAATGAAATTAACAAACATTATAATTGGGTGTTGTGTATTGCTACTACTTGGTGGCTGCGCTAATCAGCCTAGCCAAGTAATACTCAATCCTGTTTATAAAAGTGGTCAAATAAGCACTATAAATAGTAGCTTAAGCACCAGTGTAATTGATTTACGTGGCGATTCATCAACACTTAAACTTATTGAATCAGACAAAACTAAAACCTTTGCAAGCCAAGGTCTTACTGAATCAGTTAAAAGTGTTTTAGACAGCGCCCTTAGCCGCAATGGCGCCAGCATTTCTAATTTAGCGTCTGTACGCTTTGAAGTAGATATTCATGCACTACAAGCGGTGGTAACCGAAAAACTAGTGAGCCATACCAGTGAAGCGCATATAGAGCTTGGTGTAAGAGTTATTCGCGCCTCAAGCAATTTTAGTAAAGTGTATAGAGGCAGTGCGAATTTAGAAGGCCCGTTTAGTCACGAGCGAGCAAAAATAGAAGGTCAGCTCAATAAGTTGACTGAGCAAATTATTACCCGCATTGTATCTGACCCTGAATTAATAGAATTTTTAGAAGGTTAACTATGAAACGACTTTTTTTAATCTGCTTAGGCCTATTTTTTAGTGTAAGTAGCTTGGCAGCCCAAGAAGGCCGCTTTGTTCAAAAAGATAATATTTTTCCACGCGTCGAAATCGTAACGACAATGGGCAGTATTGTTGTTGAACTCGACCGTTCGAGAGCGCCTATTACGGTCAATAACTTTTTAACTTACGTGTCAGATAAAAGCTATCAAGGCAGTGTTTTTCATCGTATTGAGCGCGATGTGGAAAATGACCGCGACTTTGTTATTCAAGGTGGTGGCTACGATAAAGATTACGACGGCTTACACGAAAACGATCCTATTTTTAATGAAAGCGGTAACGGTATGAAAAACGATATGTATAGCATTGCTATGGCGTATCAAGACCGTGAACCGCACTCTGGTACTCGTCAGTTCTTTTTTAATATGGATAACAACGATCACTTAAACCCAGGTAAAGATTGGGGTTTTGCTGTTTTTGGTAATGTGATGGAAGGCTACGAAACATTAGATAAAATTATGGCGGTTGAAACAGGGTTTAATGAAAAAATTGGTTACGATTTTGTTCCTAAAAAACCAGTGGTCATCTTAAATATTAAAATGCTTGAACAAGTTCCACTGTAATTTTTTAAGAGCAGCTTAGCTGCTCTGCATCTAAGCCAATGAAGGCCCTATGAGCAAATCTCTCTCTATTAGCGAATATTTTTCTTACTTTAAAGACAAACGCTTAATCCATATTTTTATATTTGGTATGAGTAGCGGTTTTCCGTGGGTATTAATTGGCTCTGTTATGTCGGCTTGGCTAAAGGATGAAGGGCTAAGCCGCAGTATGATTGGCCTATTCGGCATTGTATTTGGCGCTTACAGTATCAATTTTTTATGGTCACCGCTCATTGACCGTACAAAACTCCCTATTTTATATAAATGGCTAGGCCAACGTCGTAGTTGGATACTATTTTGCCAGAGCTTTATTTTTATTGGCACCTTATTATTAGCTGGGCTTGATTTAAAAGCTAATTTAGCAATTGTTGCTGCAATTTGTTTGTTAATCGCCATTGCTTCTGCAACGCAAGACATTGCTATTGATGCATTCAGAATAGACACACTTAAAGCAAACGAATCTCACAAAGCAACAGCGGCAGCCGCTATGGCAACATCTGGTTGGTGGACAGGTTATGCGCTTTTAGGTGCAATTCCATTTTATATGGCTGATATCCCCTCGCTCGACTGGCCACAAATTTATTACTTTTTAGCTGCTGTAATGTTGCTGCTAATGAGTGGAGCATTGTTTGCAAAAGAGCCTGAATCAAATAGAGAAGCGGTACATGCCGAACTTGAACGTGTGTACCTTGAAAAACTGTCCTCTACAAAACAAACCCCTCTAACAAAAACTGTTGCGTGGCTCGCGGTAACCGTTATTGATCCCTTTAGAGCTTTTTTTACTAAAAATGGCGTTAAAACGGCACTGGCTTTACTTGCGTTTATTTTCTTATTTAAAATAGGCGAAGCGTTTTTAGGGCGAATGTCGATTGTTTTTTATAAAGAAATTGGTTTTAGCAATAGCGATATAGCTACATTTTCAAAGGTAGGTACTGCCGTACTTACAATCATATTTACCTTTGTTGGCAGTTTATTTAATCAAAAATATGGCATTGTTAAGGGTTTATTTGTTAGTGGCATTGCGATGGCGGCCTCAAACTTAGCCTTTTCGTGGATTGCTTTAGTTGGCCCTGATTTAAGACTGTATGCCTTTGCTATTGTTATTGACGGGTTTACGCAAGCATGGTCGCTGGTCGCTATGGTGGCCTTTATATCGATGTTATGCGATAGAGCATTTAGTGCAACACACTATGCATTACTGGCGTCATTAGGGAATTTAGGACGAACATTACTTTCGAGCTACAGTGGTGTAGTAATTGATGATTGGTTAATGGGAAATTGGTCGCTGTTCTTTGTTTTAACAGCCTTGATGGTTATACCTTCGCTGATATTTTTATACCTGATTAGGCATAAATTATATGAGCTTGAGAAAAATTATCATAAAAATATTTAATGCATCCCTGCATTAACATATTGCTTAGCACTATCAAGTGCCCCTTAAAGTGTACTAAGCAATGTTTGAGTTAATCTACTTTTAGCAAGCTAAGTGCTTCATGTGGATCAACTTCTAGAGCTGTACAATAACGAACAAACTCAATCACATCTAAACGGCGTTCTTGATTTTCAATCTTGCCGATAAACGAATGAGGCGTTCCCAGCACTTGTGCTAGGCTTCGCATTGTATGACCCTTTTCGTGGCGCTTACTTTTAAGCCACTTTGTTAGCTTTGCATTTTCTTCAGAAGAAACTGTTTTGCCCATCATTTTACATCTCCTACTAGATGATTTGACGTACCTATTAAAGCAGTAGTCTCTATCAATAGCTGTAGGCAAGTAAGCAGTCATACTTACATTCAATAGCAAGCTATTGCTTAACAAAGCATGTGTTGCTACTCACTCCACCAATATAGCTAAAAGTACTACGCTAATAATGTGGTAAAGATTTGTTTTTATTGAGAATGAAATTTTGCCCGTCTCATTCTTGGATACATTATATACTATTAACACTTTGGTTAAATAACTAATTACATACTCGGTACAAATATGAACACGAGTGAATATTTATAAACGCTGAATATTGACCTAAGTACTCAAAAAGTATTAATAAATTAATTTCTAGTTATAAAATATTTAAATGAATTTTTATAACAATTTTGTTCCAATTTATCGTCACATGTTTATGATTAAGCAATAATTAGCACCAAAAAGGCCGAATAATGTTCAGACTTCTTTTTTTATTACCGATTGTATTGTGCTTGGGTTGGTACTTTTTTTTGCGCCACAACGGCGTACCAATTAAGCAAGGCAAAAAAGGCTTCATATACATTTTAGCGTTTTCTGCATTTGTACTTGGCTTTTTTGTATTAATAATGCAAATAACCGAATATGCACCAAGCGATTTGTAGGCATTAAAAAAGCCGCAAAGCGGCTTCATTCTATTTAGCGTTTGGCTGTTAAACGCTAAAGCTTGCACCACAACCACAGGTTGTTGTTGCATTAGGATTAGATACAAAAAAGCGTGCGCCTTCTAATCCTTCAGTGTAATCAACTTCACCGTCAACCAAATATTGAATGCTCATTGGATCAATCACGAGTGTTACACCATTTTTTACAATTTCTAAATCGCCAGGATTCGCTTTTTCATCAAAAGTAAAACCATATTGAAAACCAGAACAACCACCACCTGTTACATAAACACGCAGTTTTAAATCTGGATTTTCTTCTTCGTCGATTAACTGTTTAACGCGAACAGCAGCTGCATCGCTGAACTTAATTGGTAATTCTTCAGACATTTTAAAACCCTCAATATCGCAATGGCGTGATTATCTAATACCCGAGTGTTTTAATCAAGTATAGTAAAACAACTCTTTACTCTAAGTTATACCTATAAATTAGTAAAAAAGTGGCTAAACATTAGCTCACTAAAATAATACTTAAGCAAACTAAAAGCGACCCTTGTAAACTATAAATTCATTAAAAATTTTAGTTATAAAAAATAGGTCTTAATCTTTACTGCAAATTGTTAATATAAGTTACGAAAAATTCAAAATCACAAGGACTTAACTAAACTCTTTTGCTAAAATGCTGCTGAAAAATGCGGCGAGGAAATAATGCATGTGGCTTGAGCAACTCAGGCGTCGACTGGCAAAACCTAAAACATCTGTACAATTATGCTTATTAGGCGTAGTTGCCGGATTAATTGCTGCATTTTTTATTATTTTATTTCGCTTAACTATTTTGTTTTTTCAAAGCTTATTTTTGGAAACACCTGACGACTTTACTACCCTACCCACTCTTGAACGCGTTTTAATGCCATTAATAGCCGCATTTTTAATTGCGTGCTTTGCTGCATTTACTGGCTTTAAACATTACCGTTTAGGCATTCCTTTTGTTATTCATCGTATTAAACGCCATTACGGGCAAATGCCTTTATACAATACGGTTAATCAATTTGTTGGTGGCGCACTTGCACTCATTAGCGGTTTTTCGGTTGGCCGAGAAGGGCCTTCCGTACATATGGGCGCAACAGGTGCGAGTATTTTAGCGGATAAACTACATTTACCGCATAACGCCATGCGTACTTTAAGTGGTTGCGGCGTTGCAGCAGGTATAGCCGCTTCGTTTAATACCCCACTTGCAGCCGTTATTTTTGTAATGGAAGTGGTACTTCGAGAATATAAAGTACACATATTTGTGCCAATCATGCTTGCTGCTGTTACTGGTGCACTCGCTACGCAGTTTGTTTTTGGTGAAGGCTCTGAACTTGCACTCATTACAATAGCGCCATTAAGTGGTTGGCATTACCCTTATTTAATATTATGCGGTATGGCGCTGGGCGCTATAGCATTTAGCTTTAATCAAAACTTAATGCTAATTATTAAAACATTTAAACCTTTAAGTATGTTTCCTCGTTTACTAATCGCAGGCTGTATTGCCAGCTTGATAGCTTACGCGGTGCCTCATGCTATGGGTTCTGGTATGAGTGCGATTACTATCGCGGTTGAATCGCCTGATAACGTAAAGCTGCTTACTACCATTTTAATAGCTAAACTACTTGCCACATTGTTTGCTATTGGTTTGGGTATTCCTGGTGGTTTAATTGGTCCGGTAATTGGGCTTGGTGTATTAATTGGGACATTAATGGCCTTTTTTGCTCAATATATTAGCCCGGGTACTGATATTGCGGGTACGTATGGGGTTTTAGGTATGGCTGGATTATTAGCGGCTACACTGCATGCACCACTTGCTGCATTAACAACAGTAATGGAGCTTACATCATCACCTGAAATAATCGTTCCTGCGATGATAGTTATAACCACTGCATATGTAACTGCATTACAATTTTTTGGAAATCGCTCCATATTTTTGCAGCAATTAGATTTTCAGGGATTGCCGTACCATGTATCTCCCGCTACCGAAGCATTACAAAAAGTGGGAATAATGGATGATATGGATGAAGACTTTAAATTGCTTTACTCAGACGATAAAGAGCAAATAAAAAATACGCTTGATGCCATGGATAGCCAAACACCCTTGATTGTTTTTGACGAAGAAAATGGCTATCGCCTCGCTGAATACGATTTAACGCTAATGTCTGATGAAGCAATAAATATAAATTACATTAGCTTGCAGGGCATCAGCAGCCAAGCCACCCTAGCCGATGCATTCGATATACTAAAAGATAAAAGAAGTGGCGCGCTTTACGTTTATAACCTTTTAGATAATCAACAAATTATGGGGCTATTACGCTGGGATCAAATTCATCATATTTTAACCATTCGTAACAGCTTACTTTAAGCAATAAGGACTATTATGAGCGCATTATTGATTTATAAAACACTCCACATATTTTTTATGATTGCGTGGTTTGCCGGTATTTTTTACTTGCCTCGATTATTTGTATATCACGCAATGAGCGAAGAAAGATCATGTAACTCTATGCTTAAAGTTATGGAGCGCAGACTACTTTATTTCGTAACCCCATTTGCTGTTTTAACGGCTGTATTTGGGGTGTTAACCATTGTTGAATATGGTCGTGATTGGTTTAAATACAGTATGTGGCTACATTACAAACTTGTACTGGTAATTATTTTATACCTATACCACGGCTACTGTTTTAAGTTATTGAGTGACTTTAAACATGACCGAAACACTAAAACAGACCGCTTTTACCGTATTTTTAATGAGCTCCCTGTTATTGCGCTGCTCATCATAGTGGCACTTGCGGTAATAAAACCTAATTTATAAGCGTTTCGGTGCATGTTAAACTGCGCTGCAATTTACAATACTTACTATAACACGCGCGATTGCGTGCTCCATTTATGGATTATCGCGCCCATTTGATTGATTAGGAATACCCCATGTTAAGTTTCCAAGGCGAACATATACTGTCTGTAAATCAGCTAGACAGAGACTGCATTGAACGTATTTTTGCAGTAGCTAAAAAAATGGAGCCTTATGCTAAAAAACAAAAGCAAACAACGGTGCTTAAAGGCGCTATTTTAGCAAATTTGTTTTTTGAACCAAGTACTCGCACGCGAGTTAGCTTTGGTACAGCCTTTAACTTACTAGGCGGGGGTGTACGTGAAACTACAGGTATGCAAAGCTCAGCGCTTGCAAAAGGTGAATCACTTTACGATACCGCGCGCGTTATTTCAGCTTACGCAGATGCTGTTGCTATGCGCCACCCCGATGCAGGTTCAGTAAGTGAATTTGCTGATGGCTGTACTGTGCCAGTTATTAATGGCGGCGACGGTCCAAATGAGCACCCGACTCAAGCATTACTTGATTTATTAACCATTGAGCGTGAATTACACCGTTTTGATCAAAATATTGATGGCATGCATATAGCGCTTGTGGGTGATTTAAAATATGGTCGCACAGTGCATTCTCTATCAAAACTATTGTGCCATTATAAAAACGTAAAATTTTCGATGGTCGCGCCTGATGGCCTACAAATGCCAACGAGCATTTTAGATGCCGTAGAAAATGCAGGACACAAAATTGAGCTAGTAAACAAGATGGAAGGTAATTTAGCAGCCGATATTGTCTACCAAACACGTATTCAAGAAGAGCGTTTTCCTTCACAAGAAGAAGCAAATAAATACCGTGGCGGTTTTAGAATTAGCCAATCTATTTACAGCGCTCATTGCAAACCTAACTCTGTGTTAATGCATCCGTTACCACGTGATAGTCGCTTAGAAGCCAACGAGCTTGATAACGACTTAAACAGTAACGACAATTTAGCAATATTCCGCCAAGTACAAAATGGCGTATTAATTCGTATGGCACTGTTTGCTTTAACACTCGGCGTAGAAAATAAAGTCGATAAGTATGAAGTGGACGTACCTTGGTTTAGCCGCAAACGCGACAGCTAAACCCTCTTTAAGTGACAATTTATAGGATTTTTCATGACAATTAGCCAAGACTTATTTGAACGCGCTCAAGCCTCTATTCCAGGTGGCGTAAACTCGCCAGTTCGTGCTTTTAATGGTGTAGGCGGTACGCCGCTATTTATTACAAAAGCAGAAGGCGCGTTTACATTTGATGCCGACGGTAATCGTTACATTGATTATGTTGGCTCTTGGGGGCCTATGATCATGGGCCATAACCACCCTGCAATTAAACAAGCCGTGCACGAAGCAGTAGAAAATGGCCTTAGCTATGGTGCGCCAACTGAAGCCGAAATATTAATGGCTGAAAAAGTAAAAGAGCTGGTTCCATCAATCGAAAAAGTACGCATGGTTAGCTCAGGCACTGAAGCAACAATGAGTGCAATTCGTTTAGCACGTGGCTTTACCGGCCGCGATAAAATATTAAAATTTGAAGGTTGTTACCACGGCCATGCTGACTCGTTATTAGTTAAGGCAGGCTCTGGTGCACTAACAATGGGCGTACCTAATTCTCCTGGTATTCCTGAGGACTTTGCTAAGCATACACTTACTGTATCGTTTAATAACCTAGATGAAGTAAAAGCTATTTTTGCAAAATACGCTGACGAAATTGCCTGTATTATTGTAGAGCCAGTAGCCGGTAACATGAACTGCATTCCACCAGTGCCAGGCTTTTTAGAAGGTTTGCGTGATGTGTGTGACGAATATAAATCAGTACTTATTTTTGATGAAGTAATGACGGGTTTTCGTGTTGCACTTGGCGGCGCTCAAGCGTATTACAACATTAAACCAGACCTTACGTGTTTAGGTAAAGTCATTGGCGGCGGCATGCCTGTTGGCGCATTTGGTGGTAAAACCGAAATAATGGATTACATTGCGCCTGTGGGCCCTGTTTACCAAGCGGGTACTCTTTCTGGTAACCCTATTGCGATGGCTGCAGGTTTAAAATCACTTGAGCTATTATGTGAGCCAGGTCTACACAATAAGTTAGAAGCAACGTCTAAAGCAATTTGTGAAGGCTTTGAAGCTGGCGCTAAAAAAGCAGGCATTGCATTAACAACTAATTATGCTGGCGGCATGTATGGATTCTTTTTTACTGATGCTGAAAAAGTAACGACATACAAACAAGCTACTGAATGCGACCTAGAGCGCTTCAAACGTTTTTTCCACCTTATGCTTGAAGAAGGTGTGTACCTTGCTCCATCAGCATTTGAAGCTGGTTTTGTATGTGCTGCGCATACTGAGCAAGAAGTAAAAGAAACAATAGCGGCAGCAGAGCGCTCGTTTGCTAAACTTTAAGTTAAAATTACTTTTTATATTTTATAAGCGCTTGTTTTTACAGTGTGTAATTAAGACTAAAGATTGAAAAAAGCCCGAAAGGGCTTTTTTTATTTGTAAAGTACTATAAATGAATGATAATTAAGCATAACAAGGTCTATTCACCTTTACCCTAATTACAAAAATACAAGAGAGCCTTATGTCAGGATTACGCCAATTTTCTTTTCCCGCTATCCAGCTAATGGCAAATTTAAAATACAAAACTAAAATCAGCTTAATGTTTGGAATTTTACTCGTTCCTCTTGCACTTAGTTTGTTTTTTTTAGTCTCATTATTAAGTGAAAGTATCGCTGTTTCAAAAATGCAGCAACAAGGTTTAAAAGGCTACAGGTCAATACTCTCAAATCAAATGCAGGGGGAAGCAAATCAAAATATAAAAATAGCTCGCTCACTCGGTTTTGATATAAAAGACGATCAAGCAAATGATGTACTTGAACTTGTTTCTATTCAGTCTAACTTAGCATTAGATAGCCAGTTAGCTAGTGCTTATGTAAACCGCTCTTTAGTCACGCCAATTCCTGCACTTATAATGCAAATAAACTCGACAGCGCAAAGCGCAAACACTGTTTTGGCAAGTAATCGTTTTACGCCAAATACGTTTATAGCACTTTCAAATTTTAGTAAGTCACTTCCTTTATACGAAAAACAACTCGATAAAATACTCAATGTAGCCACCAATGCAGATAAATCAGTAAATAAAGCGCTCATGCCCTCGTTAAATAATTTACACAGTGCTGTTGGTGCATTCAAAAAAGCGATAGATGAAAAACTACTTGAGCCAGACGATATTTTATTAACTCAATCAGAATTTACTAAACTAACAAACAATGTTCACAGCAGCATTAGTCAACTTGTTAATAAGAGTATTCCAACTCTTGAGAGCCTTATTGAAGCAAAACTGCAAACTCAACAGTGGACTCGAAATCTTGTTTTAGCCGCTTCATTGATTAGTTTGTTGTTTGCATTTTATTTAATGATTGGTTTTTATTTTGCGGTTGTTGATACCATTAATCGCTTTGCTGATGCGGCAAATAGAGCCGCGAATGGCGACTTAAATGCCACTATCGATTCGAATACTAATGATGAAATGGGAATTATTGCATCGCGCTACAACGCATTACTTAATGCATTTTCACATTTATTATTTGATGTTAAAGCAAGTACAGAAGAGCTATGTGGCGCAACTAAATCGCTATCGCATGCGAGTAGCCAAACAAGCAATGATGTTTCAAAACAGCAAATTCGAGTAAATGCCATTTATAATGCACTAAGCGAAATGGCTCAAAACGCACTTGCAGTTGAAGAGTCAGCCCATCAAGCAACGCTTACCGCGCAAGATGCTGCTGCACATGTAAAACAAGGTTCAGACAATACAATGGAGCTTGCTAAATATATGCAAGATCTACAAATTGAATTTGCAGAGAGCCAACAAGCGCTCGATAAGCTAGCACAAGATAGCCAAGAAATTAGCAAAGTTAGCAAAGGTATTAGTGAGATAGCCGATCAAACAAACTTGCTTGCACTCAATGCCGCTATTGAAGCTGCACGAGCTGGCGAGCATGGCCGAGGCTTTGCCGTTGTAGCTGATGAAGTAAGAACTCTTGCTCAGCGTACCCAAACACAAACTCAAGAAATTCACCAAATTATTAGCTCCTTACAACAAGCATCTGACGACACTCAGCAAAAAATGCGCTCAAGTGTTGAAAAAATGGAGCAATCAGTAAAAGCAGCCAATCAAACTAATGATGTATTGCAAAGCGCAGAGCAAAGTATGGGCGATATTAAACATCAGGGCGAAGTTATTGCAGAGCGTGTTAAACAGCAGTCAAATGCGACAACACAAGCATTAAATGATTCGCAAGAGGTGAGTAATTTAGCAGTTCAAACGCTAACATCAGCACAATCAACACTGCAAGATGCGCAGCAGTTAAGTCGCTTATCCGATGATTTAACTAAATCGATGCAGTTTTTTAAATCTTAAGAGTTAATAAATAAATTCAAATAAAAAAACCCTCCTAATCAGAAGGGTTTTTAGTAAAGATAATTAGACTTATTAGAAGCGAGCTTCAAAACCTAAGCGTACATACCTAGGAGTCTGCCAAGAATAAGCAGCATCATGATATGCATTAACAACACCCTCACTTTGCTCATAGTGCTCATTCATTGAGTACTCAGATTGCGTATTCAATATATTGAAAATATTTACCGATGCACGCATGTCAATATCTGATACCGTAAAGTCATACGCAGCAGATAAATCTAAATTAAATACCCAAGGTGTACGACCATTTGTACCACGATCGTGTTTTTCATAGATTTTTTCATCTTGCTCACACTCGCCATTGCCATTAGTGTCAGGGCAATCGTTAGTGTAAATGTAGAATTTATCACCCCAGCCACCATTTAGATTTGGATCTGTAGATGGGTAACCTTGACCAAATAAGCTTTTTGGACGACCGCTTTGCAAAGTTGCGTTCCAACCAACTGTAAGATCTTCCATAGGCTCCCAGCTACCAAAGAACTTAAAGGTATGACGTCTGTCATTTGGTTGATAACCTTGTGAGCCATCCATAACTGCAGGGAAGTCAAAATCTTGTGTAATACCGGCATCAGCTTGACCAATATCTGATTTAACCGCACCTTCAAAGTTACCTACACTCCTTGCCCACGTATAGCCGAACTGGTAACGAATTGTATCGGCCTTGTAATCAAGGCTAAATTCAACCGCTGTATATTCATTATTAGCTTTCGGTAAACCGATTGTCTCTGCTGAGTAAGTAGTTAATGAATTTGCATCTGGGATGCCATCGTTTATTTCTGTTGTAGGATCATTACTTGTACCATTCCAATACACACCGTCTTTATACCAACTTGCTGAAGAACCTGGATTAATCATTACACAAAATGGATATGCATAACGACCACAGTAATCATCAAGCGCTGTAGCTACCTCACGGTATACACCTTTTACACCAACAGTATATTCATCATTAAGTGCCTGTTGAAAGCCTATGATATATTCGTCTTTAGAGAATGGGTCTGCCTCTTGCGCTTGAAAGATATCTTTTTCAGGAATAATTGGTACACCACTCACTTGCTGAGAATTAGCAAGGCCACCAGAGCCTAATGTATCTGCAAGTGGCGATAAACCTGTAGGAGCACCAGTTTGGCCATCAACACCAGAGTAAGTATAAGCTGTCGTTATATCACTCACACCAGATGCAGCTCTAAAAATAGTATTATTAGCAACTGGTAAGTAATAGCGTCCATATGTACCATAAATTTTAGTATCGCCAGTACCTGTTGGATCCCATGTAAAACCCAATCTAGGAGCAATATCTGTTTCAAAACTAGTTAGGAGCTTACCGGTCGTACCCCAGCTATCAAATTCATCAATACGTAAGCCAACTTTTACTGAGAAATCCTCTGTTACTTGCCATTGATCTTCAATGTAGTAAGCGGTTAATTCTGACTCAAAGCTACCACCTCCATCGAAAACACGATCTTCAACGTATTGTAAAACATTACCTGTATTATTCGTTAAAGCTCCATTATCTGCTTGAAAAGTTCCGTTTGCAGCAAGTGTTTTATAATCATAGCTATGGCCTCCAATTGGGCGATCGATACGCACCGACTCACGTTCTTGGTAATCAATACCAAATGTTATTTCATGGTCATTCCAGACATATTCAACATCTAAACGGTATTGAGTGTTTTCATCATTATTGGCACCAAAACTACCGCCTGCGCCACAACCTGTAATTGGGTTAGCTGTGCCGCGCGAATCTGTAATTGAAGGGCAAACTAAATTCTCAGATTGCGTTTCATATTCTGTTTTAATATTACCGGCCATTGCCGTCACTACTAAGTTTTCAGTTAACACACCCGTGTAACTTAAACTTTGTGCTTCACCACCACGCTTGAGGATAGCGCCATCAATACGATCACCAACGGATCCATTATCATACTCATAAACAGAACGCTCAATATCTCGACGATTAGAGTACGCAAAGTAGCTTAATCTGTGATTTTCATTAATATCCCAATCAAGCTTACCACCCCAGAATAAATTATCACCACCAGAAGCTGACTCGTTGCGATATTGGTCATTTGGCGAGAACTCATCTCCACCCCAAGTATATGTAGACTCTGTATCCCTAGGGTTTATCAAGCCGTAGAAAAATAACGTATCTTCGATTAGTGGACCACCAGCAGAAAACGTAACATCAGTTTTGCTATCTGAATCTAGGCTTTCATCTCTGAAAATTTGGCCAGCGCCATTATTACCACGAGATATGCTACCCTCTTCTTGTAAAGAGTCAGGTTGAAATTGTACGACTGCCGCAAATTCCCACTCATTTGTACCACTTTTAGTAGTTGTATTAATCGTACCACCAGTTGCACGACCGAACTTCGCGGAATAACCGCCTGTTTTAACTTGAAATTGGTCGTAAAACTCGAAAGGCACTTCACCGCAACCAAGACCTTGGCGAGTATTAGTAACTTCTAACCCGTTTATATAACATGCGTTTTCAGCTACCGATGAACCACCAAAAGAAGCTGTATTTCCAAATGCACTATCACCTTTAACCGCTCCTGGCGCTAATAGCGCAACAGATGTAAGGTCTCTGTTTATAGGCATGCGATCTATTTCAGCATCAGTAATAACTAACCCCGAGTCAGCTGTAGTTAAATCAATTGAAGATATACGAGCACCTAACACTTGGATTACTTCAGGCCCTGAGTCACTAACTTGAGCTAAATCAAAACTAGCTCTTGCATTTGCCCCTAGCGAAACTCGAACATTATCTTCTGCAACAACAGCACCATTTTTAATTATTTGTATTTGATAACTACCAGAAGGTAAAGATGCAAAACGAAAAGATCCATCATCAGAAATACTTAGTGTTCTTTCTAACCCTGTTGCTGGGTTTTTAACTTTTACTGTATACCCCGCAGTAGTAGAAACATTATCGATAGACCCTACAACATCAGATGCAGCTGCTGGGAGAGTAACCCCGAGAGAAGCAAGTACCGCTATTGCTGTAAGATTTTTTTTGAATATATTTTTCATACTCTTATCCCTGTTAAGTTTATAATTATTTTTGCACTTTAAACAAAATGCGAACAGAGAGTAACAAAAGAGTACAAATTGTAAATATGTTAATTAATCTAAGATGAAATTAAAATTAAAAATAAATAAAAACAAAAAAAAAAACTTAAAATGATTTGAGCATACTTATTTGTAAAATATAAAATTAAAAATGTTAATTTAAAGAAACGAAGATAGAACGCGAACCAATAACTATCAAAATAAAAGCAACGTTAACACTTTTATTACAAAAGGCTTTTTTAATCTCGAATAATGCTATTTTTATTTTAGTTATACTCACTACTTTTTAAATAATTTCTAAAAAACAAGGTAATGAAACCAATTGAAATTTATTTAATTGCTGATTCGAACTACTAAATAGTTAAGCTAAATATAATAAAACCGCTGAGTTAGCGGTTTTATTATTAAGGGCTCTGTTTTATTGACGTATGCATTGCGGCCTAGGCTCAAACTCACTGGCTCTCAGTGGTAACTGAATGACTTTTCCGCATCCAGGCGGTGCCTGTAAACCCGTTTGCTCATTTACAAATGCCCAGCGTATTGATGGTGGACGCGTATCGGCTATTGCTTGTGGATTAAGTGGCTTTAAGTAGCGAATATATGCTTCTAATGCACCTACGCTGCCCGTTAAACCCGTGCTTTTGTTGTCGTCTCGACCAAGCCAAGCTACCGTCACTGTATTTTGATCAAAGCCTGCAAACCAACTATCACGTAAATCGTTACTAGTGCCAGTTTTGCCTGCAAGTTGGATTGATGGGAAGTGTAAATTTAAGCGTTTAGCAGTGCCGTCTTTCGTTACGCGTTTCATCGCGTATTTAGTCATATACATTGCAGATTTATCAAAACGAGGCTCTGCATTTACTTTATGCTTATAAAGTACTTTACCAACCGAGTCAGTTAATGCCGAAATTGCAGTAAGCTTTTTATATTCGCCATCTGCAGCAATTGTCGTATAAAGCTGAGCAACTTCAAAACTCGACATTTCAACAGCCCCTAAAAGCAACGATGGGTATTCGTTTATCGCCCCTTTAGCGCCTAATCCTTTTAGTGTATTCGCGACTTTATCAACACCTACATCGAGGCCTAAATTAACCGCTGGAATATTAATACTGTTACTAAATGCTTTATAAAGAGGTATTGCACCACGGTATTGATGATCAAAATTTTCTGGTTGCCACACTTTTCCCTGCTCATTTGTAACCTGTACTGGCGAGTCATCAAGCAAAGTAGCTAAATTATAATGTGGTAATTGCAATGCGGTTAAATACACAGCAGGTTTTACCAGCGAGCCAATATTACGTTTTGTATCTAAAACACGGTTAAACCCTGAATAACGAACATCGCGCCCTGCAACAAGTGCAGATACACCGCCCTTTTCTACATTAACAGAGATCATGGCTGCTTCTAGTTTTTCGGTTCTAGGACGATTTTCCAGGTACGGTAAGCTCTTTTCAATAGACTCTTCCATTGCTGTTTGCTTTTGCAAATCAAAATAAGTAAATACTCTTACACCTGCATCAAGTGTTTGCTGATCTGGCAATAATTCATTTAATTCTCTGTTTACTAACTCTAAATAGCCTGGATATGATTTTTGTAAACTCGCTTTCATTGGCGCAATATCAATTGGGCGATTAAGCGATGCACGGTACTCTTTTGTGCTAAGTAGCTTATTTTCAACCATAAGGCGAAGCACTAAGTCTCGGCGCTCCATTGTGCGCTCTTTATAGCGACGTGGGTTGTAATAAGATGGACCTTTAACCATTGCCACCAGCAAAGCAATTTGATCGTACTCAAGCTCATCTACCGGCTTTGAAAAGTAAAAGTCAGCAGCAAGCCCCATACCATGTACACCTTGGTTGTATGACTGCCCTAGGTATACTTCATTTAAGTAAGCTTCTAATATCTGATCTTTTGAATAACGATAATCTAAAATAAGGGCAATAAATGCCTCATTTATTTTTCGTACTAAAGAGCGCTCACGCGTCAGGTAAATATTTTTAGCTAATTGCTGAGTAAGCGTACTGCCACCTTGAACGGTGCGCCCCGCTTTAATATTAGAATAAAGCGCGCGTAAAATAGAAAACACTGATACACCATGATGTTCGTAAAAATCACGGTCTTCGACTACCAATAGCGTATCTTTTAGCATTGCTGGAAACTTATCTAGTGGTACAAATTCTCTATCTTGTTTAGAGTCATTACCAATACGCGCTATTTGCACAGGCTCTAGACGGGCAGAGTTTAAGCGTCTGCCAAATTTATCTTTAATGGTCGCAACTTTTTGCCCTGCAAAGCGAAGTTCAATAATATGTGATGCCTCAAGGCCATCATAAAATTCAAAATCACGACGATAAATCTTGATGCTATCTGCTGTTTTAACAAACTGCCCTGTGCGGCTTAATCTATTAACCGGTGAGTAATTTAAACGCTCCAGCTCAAACACTACTTCCTGGCTTGATAAAAACTGCCCCGGATAAAACTCCATAGAACGAGCATATACTTGCGCTGGAAGCTGCCATTTATTACCTTCAAATATACGCGTTGTTTTTGAATCTAAATAAATGAAGTACATTGCCATTGCAATAAAAACAGCCAAGCTTAATTTCCAAAACACTGACCATGTTTTTCTCATAAAAGAGCGTTTAACAGTAGTCTTCACTGTTTTTTTACTGCCCTTTGAGGTGCTTTTTTTTGTCTTTCTTGGCGATTTACTTGCACGTTTAACTGCAGGTTTACTGGTAGGTGTTTTTTTATTGTCGGCCATTTAAGTGTAATTTATTCCAAGGGTTATTCACGAGTGTGAGCTTAGCATATTGGATATATCCTAACATCCGAAAAGTTAACCCCCCCTGAAACAAAAAAAGCCCTACCGAAGTAGGACTTTGTGTAAACACACTATTATTTAAATAAACTATTAGCTATTTCGAACAGAAACAAACTCTGGGTAGGCTTCAATACCACAATCGTGTTGATCCATACCGTTTAGTTCTTCTTCTTCGGTTACTCGTATACCCATTGTTTTGTTAAGCACAGTCCAAACAATAAATGATGCTAAAAATACAAAGGCAATAATACATACTAGACCCGTTAACTGATTAACAAAGCTTGCGTCACCATTTGTTAGCGGTACTAACATAATACCTAATGCGCCACACGTACCATGAACAGAAATAGCACCCACAGGATCGTCAATCTTAACTTTATCAAGTGCTATGATACTAAATATAACAAGTGCACCACCAAGTAGACCAAGTAAACATGCCATTAATGGTGATGGTGATAGAGGGTCTGCTGTTATAACAACTAAGCCAGCTAATGCACCATTTAAAACCATGGTTAAATCTGATTTACCCCAAAGTATTTTACATACAAACAGTGCGGCAATAGCACCCATTGCAGCTGCTGCATTGGTGTTAAGTAATATTTGGCCTACTGCAGTTGCGTTTTCTTTATCCGAAAGTAGTAATTGAGAACCACCGTTAAAGCCAAACCAGCCCATCCATAAAATAAATGTACCTAGTGTAGCAAGTGGTAAGTTTGAACCAGGAATTGGGTATATTTCACCGTTTTTACCGTATTTACCTTTACGAGCACCTAGGATTAATACACCAGCTAGTGCAGCGGCTGCACCTGCGCCATGCACAATTGCAGAACCTGCAAAATCAACAAAGCCCATTTCAGATAAGAAACCACCACCCCATGTCCAGTAACCTTCAATAGGGTAAATAAAACCAGTTAGTACTACGGCAAAACCTAGGAAAGCCCACAGTTTCATACGCTCAGCAACAGCACCCGATACAATCGACATAGCGGTTGCAACAAATACTACTTGGAAGAAAAAGTCAGATTCTAAAGAATGGTCAGCATCGGCAGCTTGTGTACCAATTAAAGCGCCTATTGAAGGAATAAAACCACCTTCGGCATTGTCTACATACATAATGTTGTAGCCAACTAATAAAAACATCGTACATGCAATTGAATATAGCGCGACATTTTTAGTTAAAATTTCAGCTGTGTTTTTAGAGCGAACTAAGCCCGCCTCTAACATGGCAAAACCTGCTGCCATCCACATTACTAATATACCTGATATTAAAAAATAGAAGGTATCGAGTGAAAACTTTAGTTCTATTATTGTATTTTCCATGAGACCCCCTTAAATTGCTTCTTCGTCAAGTTCGCCAGTACGGATACGAACAATTTGATCCAAGTCGTACACGAAAATTTTACCGTCACCAATTTTACCTGTTGATGCAATTTTAGTGATTGCTTCAACAACGCGTTGACAATTTTCAGTACGAGTTGCAATTTCAAGTTTGATCTTAGGAATAAAATCTACTTGGTATTCTGCACCACGATATAACTCAGTATGACCTCGTTGACGTCCAAAACCTTTAACATCAACTACTGTCATCCCCTCAATTCCTAAATCAGCGAGTGCTTCACGCACGTCGTCTAATTTAAATGGTTTTATGATTGCACTAATCATTTTCATAGCGGCCCCCTCGGACTCTTTATTGTTATCCTATTGGGTTAAACAATCCAACCTTTGTGCCACTATTTTTATATTTTTAAAAACAACAAGTTAATACAAAACACAAACTCAAGATTAAAAAAAACGCACCAATTAGGTGCGTTAATTTAACAAGTCAGCTACATTGGTGCGTGCTATATCTCTATATATTAATCACGTACCTAGCTTTGTTTAAGAAGGGTTATACCACGCAGTTTCTACCTTGGTTTTTAGCTTCGTATAATGCTTTGTCAGCAACACGCATAGCCTGCGTTAAGCTAGTGTCTTGAAAGTCAGCCAAGCCTATACTGGTGGTAATTCTAATTGATTTATCGCTAATAGAAAAATCGTAACTAGCCATCTTTTTCCTAAATGCTTCAAAGTATTCACGACCGCGTTCTAGCTCTATTTCAGGTAATATTATGGCAAACTCTTCTCCGCCAACCCGTGCTACCGTAAACTTTGAAAACGTAGATCGTATTAATGAACCAACCTGCTTTAAAGCCTGATCGCCGCCTTCATGGCCTAATGTATCGTTAATGTTTTTGAAAAAATCGATATCAAGCAATGCCAAAGTATTTTTCTGGTTTTTACTTTTAAGGAGCTTTTCTGCATATTGATAAAAGTAGCGTCGGTTATGAAGCCCTGTTAAGTGATCCCTATGTGCGCTTTCTTTAATATCTGAAATTAACGACAGTTGCTCCATTGTTTGAAGTACTCGACAATGAAACTCTTCATTCATAAATGGCTTTGTTAAAAAATCATTGGCGCCATATTTAATAAATCGTGCTGATAGGCCATGCTTCCCCGCGCCCGACAAGCCAATAATTGCTAAGTCGTCTCGGCCTCTAAAATTACGTACCGCTTTGACTAGTTCAAAGCCATCCATAGAGGGCATAGCGTAGTCGGTCATAAGTAGCTTTATATCAGGATTAGCTTTTAATATTTCGAGTGCTTGTTGTCCATCGTGGGCATCTGTTACATCAAACAATTGCTTTTCTAGCATTTGCTTCATTAACGAGCGACTTAGTAATGAGTCATCTACTATTAGTGCTTTACAGCCTTGATTTCTGAGTAATTGCGCAACGAGCTTAACGGCATAATGGTAAGAATCGCGATTATCTTTAATAACATAATCAACTACGCCCAATTCAAGCATTTGTTGGCGCTTGTACTCATCTATTTTTGAGGTTAAAACAACCGTAGGAATTTTTTTAGATAAAGTATATTTTGCAACTTCACCGTGCGGAGCATCTGGCAAAGTTAGATCAACTAACGCAAGCGTATAATCGTGCTTTTCTACATAGGTTACGCATTCTGCTAAAGACCAAGCAAAATCGACAGCTACATCAAGGTATTGTGCAGTTAAGTGGCGAAGTACCTGCTGCACTACTTTACTGTCTTCAACCACTAATACTCTTTGCATAAAGCTTCTCTTTACCTTTAAATAATTTTATAACAAAACGACAAATACGACGCTATTACTGCAATAGTATTAGTCTATAAACATCCGGTGTAGAGTGCACTTATGTGCTTGAAAGCGTAATCCATTAGATTTTTTTTGGTGGTAGCTTGTATATAAAATCAATACAAGTAGGCGCGCAATATACCTGAATTCTGTCATTAACTAAATAAGGAAACCAAATCCCAAATAACTATAAAAGTGGTTAGTACGCGTCTCTAAGCTTATTAAGGCCTTACTTAACTAGTATTATCGGCCACTAGTCTCAATACTTTTGTTATTTAACTCATTAATGTCTTTAATGGTGTATCAACAATAATAAGGATACCTAATGAAGCTTAGTCGTATTATCAGTTTACCGATAACTGTTATTGCATTAATAATCAGTACAAGCACACTTGCTGATAACCAACGTCGTATTGATGTAGACAGCAAAGTTGTTACTCAGCATAAAGCTAAAATCAATGGTCAACGCTTTAATTACACTGTTGCCACAGGCACACAACCTGTATGGGATGATAAAGGAGACGCGGTTGCTACATTGCAATACACCTACTATACCCGCGACAAAGTTGACGACAGGACAACTCGCCCATTACTTATTTCATTTAATGGCGGACCAGGTTCGGCTTCTGTATGGATGCACCTTGCTTATACTGGTCCTCGCGTATTAAAAATTGATGACGAAGGCTATCCAATTCAACCTTATGGTGTAAAAGACAACCCATATTCTGTACTTGATATTGCCGACATTGTTTACGTAAACCCTGTAAATACAGGCTACTCTCGCGTACTTGAAAACGAAAAAGGCGAACTTCCTTCTAAAGCAAAACAAAAAGAGCTATTTTTTGGTGTTAATGCCGATATTAAATACCTTGCTGAGTGGTTAAATACTTTTGTAAATAGAGCAGAGCGTTGGCGCTCGCCTAAATTTTTAATTGGTGAAAGCTACGGTACAACACGTGTATCGGGTCTTGCTCATGAGCTTCAAAATAGTCAGTGGATGTACATAAACGGTGTTGTTCTCGTATCACCTACTGATATTGGTATTAAGCGCGACGGCCCGATTAAAGCTGCTAACCGCCTACCTTACTTTGCAGCAACTGCTTGGTATCACAAAGCACTTAAAGCCGATTTACAAGCTAAAGATCTAGATGAGTTATTACCTGAAGTTGAAGAGTTTACTGTAAACGAGTTAATCCCAGCGCTTGCTAAGGGTGGCTTTATTAATGCTGAAGAAAAACGTCGAATTATTACAAAAATGGCACACTACGCTGGCTTATCAGAAAAGTTTGTTGAACAAAATAACTTGGATATTCCAACTCAATTTTTCTGGAAAGAGCTACTACGTGAACGTGGTCAAACTGTGGGTCGCTTAGATTCTCGTTATTTAGGAATGGATAAACGAGGCGCAGGTGAATCCCCAGACTATTGGGCTGAACTTACCTCTTGGTTACACTCTTTCACTCCTGCAATTAATCACTACTTACGTGAAGAGCTAAACTATAAAACAGATGTAAAATATAATTTATTTGGTAATGTTCACCCATGGGATAGAACCGGTAATAATACGGGCGAAAATCTACGTTTAGCAATGGCGCAAAACCCTTACTTAAATGTGATGATTCAATCAGGATACTTTGATGGTGCAACCAATTACTTTGACGCTAAATATACGTTATGGCAATTAGACCCAAGTGGTAAAATGAAAGACCGTTTGAGCTTTAAAGGCTACAGAAGTGGACACATGATGTACCTTCGCCACGCTGACTTAGAAAGCTCTAATAACGATTTACGTGACTTTATACAGGACGCTTTACCTAAGAAAGGGGAAGCGGCTAAATACTAAAATATTTAAAACATAAAATGGCTCTTTATGAGCCATTTTTTATGTGCATTTTTCATATCGTAAACAATAGCTTTTAAGTTGCGTTACTACATCGTTGAAGCATACTTCAAGCTGCTGTATATATTCATTTTTAACTGTTTCGTTTTCTGCCTGTGTTTCTATCTGCTGGCATATATTTGCCAATTCAATAGCCCCTACCGATTTTGACGACGACTTTAAGGCATGAGCCTGAAAAGCCAAATCAACATAATTTTTACTCTTAGCATACGCATTAGCTAATTTAATTTGCTCCCCTGCCGTTTGTAAAAACGCATTAAACACCATGCAGTGCACAGTAGGGTCATCGCCAAGCATTGCTTTTAATAATGTGATATCTAGTTGATCAAAACTATCTGAAGCTATATTTTCACTATCAGATTTATCTGAACATGTACTAACCATTGTTTGAGAGTGTTCCATCAACAGCGACTTTAACTTAACAAGCTCAATGGGCTTGGTTAAAAAGCCGTTCATTCCACAATCATAACAATTATCTATATTGTTTTTGGTAATGTTGGCCGTAATTGCAATTATAATAAGTTTATCAAAATGAGTGTTTTCGCGTATTTTTTTGGTTAACCCTAACCCATCAAGTAGAGGCATTTGAATATCGGTTAGTAAAATATCGAAGTGTTTATTTTGCAGAGTTTCCCAGGCTTGTTCCCCATTACTTACAAAAGTAGAACACACTCCAAGCATGGTTAATTGCTGTTTTAATACTTGCTGATTTGTAACCTGATCTTCTGCCACTAAAACCTCAAGCGTAGGAAGAGTTACTGTATCTAAGCTTTGCAGTATTATTTGAGGTACTTGCACTTGTGCTGGCAAGTCAGTTTGCTCAAAGCTGTTAAAGTTTAGCGTAAAACAAGAACCTTTGTGCTGCTCACTTTGCGCGCTTAAAGAACCCTGCATACGCTCTACCAGCTGCTTAGTTATCACTAAACCAATACCCGTACCGTTTACTTTACTGGTTTCAGCTCCTAAACGGTCAAAAGGTTTAAATAAGCGAGAAATATCATCTGGAGCAAATCCACATCCGGTATCTGTTACATCTATTTCGCATTGTTTATTACTTAACACCCGGCAATTTATATTAATGCTGCCATTTGGTTTGTTGTATTTAATCGCATTTGAAAGCAAGTTAAGCATCACTTGTTTAAAGCGGCGCTGATCAATATAAATACTCAACCCTTCTAAGGACTCGAAACCTTGGGTATGCAGTGTTATTGATTGCCCTTTAACAAGCTCAGTGACAAGCTCTACTGACTCCTCTAATATGCTTTTAATAGGCACATAAGAAAAACTAAACTGCATATTACCCGACTCAATAGCCGTTAAATCAAGTACATCGTCTATAAGTAATAGTAAATGTTCTCCAGCTTGATAAATGCTTTTCGCGTTTTCTTTTTGTACTTTATTAGCACTCTCATCATATCCATACAGCTGGGCTAAGCCTAAAATTGCATTTAATGGGGTTCTTAATTCGTGGCTCATACTGGCCATAAAATCTGACTTTGCTTTACTTGCTGACTCAGCTTGAATTCGTAATACATTTAATTTTTGATGGTTATTAGCAACCTCATCAACCATGTTATTAAATGCACTTATTACGCTGCCTACTTCATTTTGTTGTTGTTTATCTATGTGGCAGTCAAAGTCACCTTTAGCTAAACGTGAAAACCCCTGCTTTAAAGTCCTTAAAGGCGACGTAACCCTGTAATCCACCAGCCAAGCTAAACCTATAAAAACGATAACTAAAATAATAAATTGTATATATATTAAGGTGTAATGAAGTTTTGAAGATTCGTTTATTTCATTCGTAAAATTAACAACCAAGCTAATATTAGCCAGCGGTTTATCTAAAAACACCACCTGCTGAGATAACAACATGTCGCCGTTTTCATTTGCTCCAACCCAGTTTTCAAGCGGGTATAATTGGTTATTTGAATCCACATCAACAATTTTAATACTTTTCCAATTAGGGCGAGTTTGGAGTTGGCTGTCTATTTCTTCATACAGCTCTGCATACTGCCTAGTTAACAACGGAGTCGTTATAGAAGTCGATAACTGCGCTAAAGAACGCTGAGCAGCCTTTGAAAGCCCATCGTTTACCCAACGCGCTTGCTCAGGTAAGGCGTAAAACATAAAAAGACAGGCCATAAGCAAGCCACAAAGCAATACAACAATAAAGCTTTGCGCCCTTAGACTACGAAACCCTCTAATTTTCAACATAAAATGAGCGCAAGCCCCACTGAGTTAACTGCTGATACTCTGCTAAAGTTGCAATACTAGGTTTAATAATTGGGATACCTGCAAGTAAATGTTTATGCTCTGGGCTTTGCCCAATATCTAAAATAGCTTGTTGCACTTTTAACTGTATTGCAGGGTCAACCCTTGGGTGGACTACAATTGGATGGCGACTAATTTCACGCGTTTTATAAAGAATTTTAAGCTTATTTTGCAAGCTTTCTGGTTGTTGTTTAAATGTGCCCATTACACCACCGCCCGCCATTGTTGAATGCAGTGCTACATTTAAATATACCGAAGGGTGGGTTTGAACATATACAGGCTTTATTGTTAGCCCATACAACAACGCTAAGTCGGCTCTCATTAATAATGACGCACCTAATGCATTAGGTGCAGGGAATGCTATTTCGGCGCCCTCTAATTGGCTTAAATTATCAATACCACTGTCTTTATTTACGAGCAAAATACCTTGCAGCTTTCGCCCTGCATCTTTTATTAGTGGCAAATATCCCTGCTTTTCATATGCTACAACACTGTGCCATGGATTCATGTATGCAAAGTCGTATTCGCCATTAGCAAAGGCTTTTTCAAATACCGGAATAGACTCAACTGTAATTAGCTTTATTGATACCCCTGTTTGCTTACTTACTTGCTTTAACAAAGGTTGCCAAATAGCATTTAGCTTTTGCGGCTCATATTGCGGCACTACACCAAAGGTATATTCTTGAGCCAATAAGAGTGAGCTGTGCATCAAACATAATATAGCCACTAAATACTTCATCAATTCTCCAAATAATAGCGTGTCATTATTGCTTAAGCGTAGTTAAAGACTACTCAACACACCATAAAATTATTATATATTCGATATTTAGCACTGACCTACTTTGATTACAGGTAGTTTTGAAGTGTATTTTTATGTGTGAGCATATGATGCAAATTAATAAAGATGTCGTAAGTACTTTTTAGGCCGGCTTTATTGCTTAGCCAAGTAGGGATTGATCCATGAGGCAAAGCTGGTTGGTATTTTGCTCATCTGCGCTTTTACTTCAAAAATATTATCACTGTGACTTTGATAATACACACTTAAGCCATTTTTATTTTTATACAAATGCCATGTTGGCTCAGCGTAAGTGTTAAAAATAACGAGTTAAAAAATAACGAATAAGCACCTTTGCAACTGAATTTCATTACAAAAGCGCATTATTTATTTTTGCCAGTAAGGTTCTATGTCAAATGAAGCAAGGCGACTTTGCTCCATCGCACTAACCAAATATTCAGACTTTTGTTCAAGCCATGACTGGATTTTAGCAAGCTGTTCGTCTTCTTGCCCTGCACATAACTGCTTTAAATACTCAAGCGTACTTAACTCATAAATACCATGAGAAATATCAAGCCAAGGCAATCTAAACTCTAGGCGTTCTTCTTTATCAAATAACGAACCTAAGCAGTTACCGCTAAGTAAACTATTTTCAAGTTGAGTGCGCAGGTTTAAATACGAAGCGACATCGAGTGTTTGTTCTTTAGGGAGTAATTCGTGCAGGTTTTTCCAGTCTTTATTAAAAAGCCTACTCGCAATAGACGACACGTTTTGCTCAGCCGCTTGAAGCTCTATTTGCCCCCAATCTTTACGCCACTGTTTATCAATTAACCACGTAGTTAACGACAGTAATAAACGATTATAACGTGCGCTATGAAACAGTGCATTTATATCGTCAATGCTTGGCTGTAACTCTTTTAAATCACCAATGACTTGCGTAAGTGCTGGCGCCGCATTAATTTTTTTATAAAAAGCATGGCGTTTAGACGTGTACGTTTTTAATTGAATCGCGTTTTCTACCCACGCTAATTCGCTTAATAACCATTTAAGCTCTGTACGTAAATGTTCTGTACTTTCTTTGGATACTATATCGTCGTACAGCCAAAAAGTATGGCGTATTAGGCTAATGCCGTCAGTTACGCGTTTAAGCGTTTTTAAACTTGGCTTATCGAAATAGCATTGCTCATGCTTTTGCACAAAGCGAATGCCAAAATTCATGGCTTCAACTAAAGCACGTTCTTGGGTAGTCGATTTTGGTAATTGAACAAAACCAATAGATTTGCTTGGTGTTAAAGGTTTTTCATCTGCAAGGCGATAACCACGCGCGGCCTTAGAGTATAATCCTAAACGGATACAGTTCTGGCTAACCAGTACATCTGCAAACGCAAACAACTCATTACGACTGCCCTCAACAAGCTCAATTTCAAGCTCGCTAATAATTTCAATTTTACCCGAAGCTGCAATTTCACCTTTATCGAGTACAACTTCAATTTTAGCGCCACTTTCGGTTTCAATTAACCAAGTACGACGAATAAAGTTAGTACTAAATATTGGATACAAATTTTTTGAGATTGCGCTTATTTGCATGCCATGAGGCCAAATATCAGCATCAAACGCCATTAAATTAGGGCGACTTGATTCAATTGGTAAATTGTACTCTGGACGTTGGTGTAAACCACCTACAACTTCACCTGCAAGCTTTATAGTTTGCTCGCATTCGCTGTCAGAACAGCGAGTTCTAAAGCCTATGTCAAGCGCTCTAAGCTCTCGGCTTGGCGTGTCGTAGTATGCATTTTGTAAGCTGCGTGACGGTTTATTCTTCACCGTTTTTGCAAATTGAGTAATTAACGAGGGGATCAGTGGAATAACGGCATCTGATACCAAAAATTTCAGTTCTATCTCAGTATCCATTCGGTTTGCGGATTACCTTTAAAATAAATAAGTGCTCAAAATAAACAAAGCACACTAACAATGCAAATTTTTTAGCCTTATTTTAGTGCCTGTTGACCTTTGTGGATTAAAATTCGTTCTATCTAGAGGCAATTTAATCGCGGGGCGAGGTTTGTAACCTAGTGGGCTCAGTAACTGCTCCTGCGTTACCCTACTGGGTTACAATATCAGTCTTGCTATTGAGCTATTTAATCCATACTATCTAACTACTTATGTGAAATGAAAATCACGTCCATAACGGACGCAGTTAGATCAACAAGGTAGATAAATGCTAAAACATTGTTTATTAGGGCTACTTTTAACAGCCACCACATTTATGAGTTATGCAGAAGAAGCAAAACCTGCAAATTCAACTAATGCAAACACCGCTTATATTATCGATAATTTATATACTTTTATGCGCTCTGGTGCGAGTAAAGACTATCGACTACTCGGCTCTGTAGATGCTGGAACAAAGTTAACCTTGTTATCTGCTGAAGAAAACGGCTTTATAAAAATTAAAGATGATAAAGACCGCGAAGGTTGGATAGAAACTAAGTTTGTTACCAAAACGGCTGGCTTACACCAACAGTACAAAACACTAAGTAGCGAAATGAGCACTATGCAAGAAAACCTGCGCCAAGCTCAAATAGAACTTCCGCAGTTACAAGAGCAAAACCAAACTTTAACTGATCAAAACCTGCAGTTATCGGCCCAAATTACTAAGCTTAAAACGACGCTAGAACAAGAGCGCACCCAAAAGGAAGCTGCTAGCTCAAAAGAGAAACGTCAGCTACTTACTTACGGTGGTGCTATTGCGTTTTTAGGCCTGTTTTTAGGTATTATATTAACGATAGTGTTGTCGCGTCGTAAGCGCTACGAAGGTTGGGCATAACCCTCCTTTCTATTGAATACAAAAAAGCCGCTTTATAGCTAACACCATTCAGTTAAGCATGTTTTGACTTAATGGTGTACCGAGTTTTTGAAATTCGAACGGTCCTACTTTTGGGCCGTTTTCTTTTTTCTGGAAGAATATAACGTTTCACTCGTTCTCGCATTGCCCTTAATTTCTTTGGAATTGAACCTGGCGAAGCGATGGCACACCAGAGTATTTCATCCTGTATATCCCGCAAAGCCATGACAAAACTAATTCTCAGCGGGGAGACTTTAGCCTCTTTGGCTATTCGACTTATCTCTACTCGAATTAAATTGTAGGCTAGCAATATACCCCATAGCTCTTGATTGACTCCATCTACAGTCTGACTACGCAAAAGAATACTATCCTCAAGCATCTGGTGTTTTATTTCTCCATAGCTATTTTCAATTTCCCAGCGCTCGAAATAGACATCAAGAATGGCCTGTGCACCAAAAGCCTGTTTATCATCCAAAGAGCACAGCAGACCTTTTATTTTTCCAGGCCCCATTGGCTCAGGATAAAGAACCAGTCTGGCCTGCCAGCACTCAGGAAGCGAAGGGTCTTGTTTTCTGGCATGCGCAGATACACTCATCTCTACTTTGAAGTCATGCTCAGAGTAAGATTCAATGACGGTGTATTGCGTGTTGCTTTTAATCGGGACCATCCAGTGCGACTGTGGGTGTTGCTTGCGCCAATTAATCAGTAGCTCAGCGCTGAGATAACATCGGTCAAAAATAGTTAGACTGTTATCACTTACATGACTAAATAACTGCTTTGCGTAGTTCACCTCACCTTGATAACTGGGCCCGAAGGCAACGTGGTGTATCAACCGGCTACGCAAGGAGCTTAAGGCGCATAGGCGTACAATAGGATATTCTGTATGACGGTTTTTACTGTGCTTAATATAGTGAAAGTGCTCAGCAAGAGCAGGTGTATCAGGTGCACGAAATTGCGTTCCATCGACAGAAAATAACCGGAGTCCATACCACGTATCATCAGCATCTTCTTCTTGTGTCCAATGGGCTGCACATAGGTGAAATAAGGCTTGGAGGGGGTCGCTACTCAGGCGCTGTCTCGCTTGAGGAATAGCACTTGGAGCAACCGTATCGCCCAGGGTATCAGTGAGTGTTAAATCTAACTTCTCAACAACGTCACTAATAGAGCGGTCGCGAAAAAGACCCATTGCAATGATAAGCCAGACGACAAGCTCAGCAGGTAACTTACGTTTGCAAATACTTGCTTTATCGGTCTGCTCGAGCACATTAGAAATCCACTCAAGAGGGATATGTTTCTGAAATGTAGATAAAGAGTCAGGAGTGGCGAATATATCTGTATCAAGTAACCAATGACTAAGCATAAAAATACCCTCATAATCAAAAGATGATAAGGGTATTGTGAAGCAACCAAAAGATCGGTCAACCGATCAAAAATACCTTAACTGATCGGTGTTAGCTTTATAGCGGCTTTTTATTCTCTGTATTTTCATGCAGTTCGATTTTTGGTGCACTCATACCTTTGAGTAACCGACCAAATATATCAGCGCCAGTAATAATGCGCTTCACATCACTCCACACTAACACCACGTCGTGATCAATGGCCCCATCAAACGATTTATCTAAAGAATGACTAGCCCGTATTTTTAAAATAACTTCACTCAGGCGCATCGCTTCATCAGCAACAATAATAGGTCTGTGACAATAATGATAAGGGTCGAACGTATCTGGTTCAAACAAGGCTGAACGTAAAAAGCCGTCAGCATCTACCACTAATAAAGGCCAACCGTCTTCATTGGTAATGATCACCCAGTTATAACCTGACTTATGTAGTTTTCGTAAAAACTCATTATCAGTCGTTAATGTAAGGTCTGGGAAAATAGGCAAATCAAGCTTAGTAGGCAAAGCAATAATAGAGTCTGGATCAATTACCTCACCCTCTTTGGTTACGCTTATTTCATCTAAGCTAAAAAAGTTAAGCGCGCCTATTCCCTCAACGTGCTGAACATCAGCCTCTTCTGCTTCTATATGTTTGCGAATAATACCTCTGAGCTCACTTTCAGCAAAGTACGTAATCCCCTCTTTACCTAACCATGCATCGAGAATTAAGGCCGTTGGCTTAGCAACTATATAAAACAGAATCTGATAAAACTTAATTAACGGCGAAAGTAGGCTCGCCATTTTTAGCGCATTACGCGAAAAATAAGCCTGCGGTGTTATTTCACCAATAATAGTAATTGCGATAGTTGAGAATAAAAACGAACTTGCGCCCATTAATACCGAATCAGAAAGTAGTGTAAGTAGTACGTTAATACCTACGTTGCCCCACAAAATAGTCGATAATAAAAAGTTAGAGTCGTTTCGAAGGGCCATCACTTTTATGGCCGCCTCGTTCCCTTTTGCACTTTCCATTTCGAGCTGAAGCCTACTTAGTGAAAAAAACGCTAAGTTTAAGCCCGAAAATATTGCTGATTGTGAAATACACAAAGCAATTGCACACCAAATCATGACTTCAAAGGTCATTGTATTTTCCTGTTAAAAATGCCTATAAAAGCAATAAACTGCCTAAACCTAAAAAGGTAACAAACCCAACAATATCGGTAACGGTAGTTAAAATTACCGAGCCAGATAACGCAGGATCAATTTTCATTTTGTCTAAAATAGACGGAATAACAACACCCGCTAGTGACGCAGCGACTAAATTCAATAATATGGCTACCGTAATCGTAATACTGAGCATTAAATCGTTAAACCATAAGAAGGTAAGCAGACCTATTACAAACGCCCATACCAAGCCATTTACAGCGCCAACACGTAGCTCTTTTTTAAGTAACGCATTGCGGTTTGAATCTGTAACCTGTCCGAGCGCTAAACCACGCACAATAACGGTTAATGTTTGACTACCTGCGATCCCGCCCATAGAAGCAACCACTGGCATTAATACAGCTAGTGCTACAACCTGTTCTATAGTTGCGCCAAATAAACCGATGAACCAGGACGCTAAAAAGGCAGTAGCTAAGTTAATACCTAACCATATACCACGGTTTTTAGCACTTTTTCGCACACTTGCGAACAGATCTTCGTCTTCACGTAAACCACCGGCTTTAGCGGCAGCTTCATCAGCAATTTCTTGACGTAATTCATAGGCTGAGGCAATGGTTAATCGCCCAAGTAATTTATTATCAGCATTTACCACTGGCAATGCCATTTTTTCACTGTGGATCACCACTTCTGCCGCTTCATATAAATCATCATCAGCATGGAGCGATGAAAAGTCATGATTTGCCAATGTCATTAAGTTATCGGTGTCGCTGGCTTTTATTAAATCATTTACCGCAACCTCACCTATTAAGCTGCCCTTACGGCTTACTAAATAAATAACCTCACTGTATTGCGGTAAACCTTTATGTAGCAATTTTTTAGCGCCACCGGCAGTTAGCTTCTCTGATACTTTTAAAAAGTCAAAACCTAACCAGTGACCAAGTTGTTCTGGCGGGTATTGCTGCGCTAAATCATATTGTTTGGTTTGCGCTTCATCGAGTTGCTTTTTTGCATACTCAACAAATCGCTCTGGTATAACTTCTTCAAGTTCCAGTAACTCTTCTACATTAACTTCATCAAGAAGCTTAAAAGCCTCGGTGTCTTCTAGTGTTTGCAGTAACCACAGGCAGCTGTCTTCACTTAAATTAACAAAAATTTCGTGTTGCGTGTCTTCGTCAAGTAACTGCCAAATTTCAAGTCGTTGTTCTTTTGGTATTGCCTCAAAAAGTAATGACAGGTGCTCTGTAGAAAGCGTTAACTGCGCATCTGCTAATAATTTATTTTTACGTTCTGTTGTATCGCATTGCAGTAAATCATTTATGAGTTGTGGAAGTTGGTCTACCGGATACTCAATCATCTTAAAACCTTAAATTTAAAAGCGTACATTACTCACAGTTTACTTGAACAATAAAAAATTGCAGAAAAAACGTGAACTTATTAAGCATGCGCAGGCTATTTTTGCGCATTGTATGGGCAAACTAAATGCAGTACTAATATTTATTTTAAAAAATTAAAAAAACAGTAAAAGGAATTATTTTTAAGGGATTAAACGACAAGTAAGCAAACCAAAGGGATTACTTATAATAAAAAAAATCCCATATTAGCCAGGCTAATATGGGCAAAATCACACAATGAATTAGGTGTTTTTAAATTACGGTTTGTGCTTTAAATTAAAGTCTATCGGTAATATTTCGTACTAAGTCAGAATCTACAAATTGAGTAATAAGTGCAGCGCCCCACGCATAGCCACGCTGTATTGGGTAACCTTTAAAAATCCAGCGTTTACGCACGTGATTAAAGCGCTCTAAATAGTCTTGCTTTTTTTGAGGCAGAGGTTGCTCGCCCAATTTATTCCATGCTTTATATACACCTGACATGTCAGATCCTCGCATAAAGCGTTGCAACCAGCGCGGAAAACGTGAAAAGCTAATAGTTGACTGAAAATCAATAAAATAAGGTTTACCGTCTGCGCCACATAAAATGTTACCCATATTACGCAAGTCTAAATGCACGATGCCTTTACGATGCATTTTTGCTACTTGACGCTCAAGCTCGCTAAAAAAGCTTACTGGTAGTGTTTTATCTTCATGAATTAAAGCACGCAGTGGCGTGCCTTCAATATAGTTATAAGCTACGGCTATCGGCGATAGTCTACAAAAGCGGTTCGCGACTGCATCAAGCTCAGCTAAACGGCTCAATCCTTTATATTCTTGATTCACCGACATACGAGCAAACGTTTTGCGAATAAGCCATGGGCTTTGGCTAAAATCTTTAACAATTAAATCAAATTCACTATCTTTATATCGATACACAATCGCATTAGCAAAACGCCCCTTATGAACAACACTTAAGTGATGTTGCATAAAAGTATGTTCTGGATATTGCTGCTGTAATTGTACTAACAAATTATTTTCAATCATAACAAACCTAACAAGATGATAACCTTGATTGCCTAGGCAACTATATTATCAAAGTTAGATTCTACGCACAATCAGATCAACTAATTAGCACGCCAACTTTCTGTTGAAACAGTATCGCTATTTTATTGATAATCTATTTGTGGGGGCAATTCCGGGTAATGTATCTAGGTTATTTATAGCTTTAAATAGTAAGTCTATTATTTGATTTTTTTCTGGTTCTGAAAAACCATTTAATGCTTGAGCATAGACTTCGTTTACTACAGGCATAATTTCTGGACAAAGAGCTTTACCTTTTTCACTTAAACACAAAATAGTTGAGCGTTTATCAAGCTCACATTGCGTTTTAATAATGAGTCCTTTTTCTTCCAGTCGGTTTAGTAAGCGACTCATAGCTCCACGATCATAAACCATATACTCGCAAAGTCCTGCAAGCGTATTAACCGACTCTCTCGCAAGTAGTACTACCACAATATATTGCGCTGAAGTTAAGTCCATAGGAAGTAACTTGGCATCAACATGAATGGCTAATCTCGAGCGTAAAAAAGACACTAAACGCCCCAAGTCTTTCTCTGGCGCTAACTCTTCTCGAGTACAACGTTTAATTGATTGCATGTTTTGCATGGTTATTCCACTGTATAGGTATATTTGCATGCTGATAGACCTTAACACATACAAAAAATTCAATAATTTTTATAAAAACTAAGCAGCTAAAACTAAGCCACAAAAATAAAGCCGCTATTAGCGGCTTTTACTGTAAAGCTTTAAACTTTGTTAAATTTTAAACTGGCCAACGAGTTGTCCTAAGTTTTCACCACGCGCAGCCAAATGCTGGCCTACCGAAGAGGTAGTTTTGCTTGAAATAGTTAGTTCATTAACGATTTCTTGAATGGCAAATACATTACGGTTTATTTCCTCTGTAACGCTACTTTGCTCCAGCGCCGCTGTCGCAATTTGCGTACTCATGTCGTTAATTGATCTAACTGAGGTTGTTACCGCACCTAAACTTTCTGAAATAGCACGAGACGATTCTACTGAGCGATTACAACTATTTTGACTCGCTTGCATTGCGGCTACAGCATCCGATACTAAATTATGCAGCTCACTCAACATTTCACTAATCTCTAATGTGCTAACTTGAGTACGACTTGCCAAGCTTCTTACCTCATCAGCAACAACAGCAAACCCTCGCCCTTGCTCACCCGCTCGTGCAGCTTCTATTGCAGCATTAAGTGCAAGTAAATTTGTTTGCTCGGCAATTCCACCAATTACGCTTAGTACACTATTAATCTTTTTAGATTGATCACTGAGTGAATCAACTTGTTCTGCGGCTAGGTTTATCTCGCCCATTAGGTTAGACACCTCACTGAGTGAAATATCAACACACTCTTGAGCTTTAGCAACTTCTTGCGTTGCCGCTTGGGTTGACTCTGCCACTTGATTCGTATTTTGAGCCACCTCATGAGAAGTAGCCGACATTTCGGTAATAGCCGTCGCAACAAGGTCTGTTTCATGATTGTGATTAAGTAACTTATCTTCAATCAATCGTGTCTGTGTATTTATATCACTAGAGGCTGTTTTCACATCGTGTGTTACATCAACCACATTGGCAATTATACCGTGAAGCTTACTTACAAACATATTGAATGCTTCGCCAAGTTGGCCTATTTCATCATTAGTATCAACGTCTAAACGCTTAGTTAAATCGCCCTCACCTTTAGCAATATCATCGAGGCTTTGCGCCATACGTTGTATTGGTTTTACCATTGTATTTGCAGCAATCAACGCACATATAATTGTTAAAACAACCCAAAATAAAGCAATTAATAATAGAGTCATTACCTTTTCATTCATATGCTTTTGCATTGTAGTTTCATATTTAAGTAGTTCTGCGTCTATATCATCCATATATGCGCCAGTACCAATCATCCAGTTTGTGCCCGGTATCATTACTGCATAGCCCATTTTTTCAACTAGGCCTGTAGTATTTGGTTTTTGAAAATGATAGTTAAAAGCACCGCCGCCTTTTCTAGCTTGATCTAATAAGCCAACTATTATTTTTTTACCATTAGGGTCAGTCATCCCTATTTTATTTTGTCCTTCAATAGCATCACCTAATAATGCATGAAAAACACTAATGCCATTTGTGTCGTATATGAAAAAGTAACCGCCCTGTCCAAACGTTAAGTCTCTCAGGGCATTTTTAGCATCCTGCTCAGAGCCATTTGCTAATTGATAGCGAACAATTTTGCTTGCAATCTCTACTTCAGTGCTCAATAGCGTTTGTTTGTCACGAATTAGCTTAGTTTGAAATGAATCAAAGTTTTGTTGCTGATTTTTATTTTCTAAATAATAAGAACTCAACATCAAACTAACCAAAAGTAATATTAGTGGCAAAATAGCTAATAACAACAGTTTGTTCTTTAAGCTTAAATTACTCATTATTTCTCCGAGGTATGTATATAGCAACAATAGCTAAAAACCGACAAAATAATTTATTTTTAGGTTAATTCGCTAGAAATTAAATTACGATTGTTTACATTATTTAATTAATACTTAAATGTAAACAAAATGGGCGGAGCCAAATTCAGATTATGGCTAATTAACGAATATTATAGCTATAAGAGAGGTATTTTGACACTAAAAAAACTGAGACCTTCGTCTTAATTAATGTATGAACTCCCCTCCTTTTGGAGTTGATTTTAAAGTATTTAGTTTTTTATTAATCTGAATTTAATTTGATTACGTATATAAATGGTTGGTTAACTTATATTATAATGAGTCAGCGCATCGCCCGTGTTAGTATGGGTTTTAAGTTCACGTTGACAATTCGCGCACAAAACCTCCCGTTAACACGTAACAACTATGCATCTCTAGTTATTAACAGCTAGAATTAAATCGGAACACATCACTTTGAGTCACAGTTATAATCTAATAAAAATGAATTATTAATGAAATATATTTTATACCTTGCACTTTTAGTATCTGCTCATGTATCTGCAGCGCCTGTGAATAATAGTATTGCATTTTACTATTCATCCCCTATGCCTTTAGCCGAAATGACTTTTTATTCCCGCGTGGTAGTCCAGCCCGAACTCGTCACCGAGCACGAACTTAATTGGTTTAAACAGCGTAATATCGCCGTTTATGCTTATTTAAGTGTTGGTGAGTCGTTTAATCAAAGTGAGTCATCACTTAGCATAAACCCCAACTGGAATAGCCACATTGCGGATTTAACATCTGCACATTGGCAACAATATATTGCAAACAGCGCTGCGGCATTAAAAGCACGTGGCTTTAGCGGCTTATTTTTAGATACCCTTGATAGCTATCAGCTATTAGATACTACACACAGTAAACCCGATCAACAAGCTGGGTTAGTCACCATAATAAGCTCACTATCTGAGACTTTTGATAAGCACCTTATCCTCAACCGGGGCTTTGAATTATTGCCTAAACTCTCTAATTTAGCCAAAGACTTAGTTGCTGAGGGTTTGTATAGCCACTTTAATCCAACCGACAATAGCTATAAGCTGACCAACAAAAACGACCAAGATTGGCTAAGCGCACAATTAAAAACAGCAAAAGACTTAGGCCTCAACGTCCAAGTTATTGATTATGCAAAACCCGATAATCGCCTAGCTATGGCGCAAAATATTATAGACGCAGGTTTTAATCCATGGGTAACCGATGGTCACCTACAAACATGGGGAACATCATCAATTACACCAGTGCCTAGGCGCATTTTGATCCCTTATAACAGCAATGTAAAACCACTCATTTACACTACAGTACATTTAAAACTTGCAACTATGATTGAGTATTTAGGGTATATACCTGATTACATAGATATGGCAAAGCGAGATTTACCTTTGGTTGACTCTAGCTTACATGCAGGTATTATCTCATGGACATCAAGTGACGCGTTTTACACGCCAACGCTTACCAATTGGCTTGAAGCTAATTTAGGTGTTGTGCCAGAGCTTATTTTGGGCGAATTACCACAAACAACCAAGCTACTTTCAAACTTGGGCATCGAATCATTAAACACGCCAACTGAAGGCCCTTATAAATTAGATAACTTTATACCTTGGCTTAAAGGCGAAGCAACAACGCCTCCTCCAATTGTTAAACCATACATGCTTAAATTAGCTGCTGATGCCACCCCTCTAATTACAATAAAATCAGCTGATAACACAATAGTTGTACAAGCAGCTAAAACTAAATATGGTGCAGTCGTAGTTGCTCCTTGGCTAATTGATACATTTCCGATGGAAGGCAGTAAATGGGTTATTGATCCACGTACACTACTAACTCAGGCTATGGGACTACCGCCTATATTAGTGCCTGATACAACCACCGAAAGTGGCAGGCGAATGCTTACGCTGCATATAGATGGAGATGGATTTACAAGTGTTGCACATTACGAAGGTAAGCCTTATTCAGCGGAAGTGATTCGAGATGAAATAATTAAACGCTATAAACTGCCTTTGACGTCATCTGTGATCCAAGCAGACATTGAAGAAGGCGGTATTCACTCTAAACAAAGTGCCAAACTTGAAGGCATTGCACGTAGTATTTTTAACCTACCTTACGTAGAAGTTGCTTCGCATACTTATAGTCACCCCTATTTTTGGACAGCACTGTCTGGGCGAAAAAAAATAGATGAGGATGACACCGATTACGGTTTTCATCTAGATGTACCTGGCTACAACACTATCAGCCTTAAAAAAGAAATTACAGATTCAATAAAGTACATTGATGAAAAGCTCACACCTAAAAATAAAAAAACAGTGATGATACTTTGGTCTGGTGATGCAACACCCGGTCCTAAAGCACTTGAACTTGCTCGTGATGCAGGCGTGTTAAATGTCAACGGTGGTAACACTGATGTAAATGCCGATAATCCTAGCCTTACACATATATCACCTATTGGCCGACCTGAGCGCGATTTGCTGTATCAAATTTATGCCCCCATATTAAATGAAAATGTTTACACAAACCTATGGCATGGCCCTTATTACGGCTTTAGACGCTTAACTGAAACATTCGAAATAACAGAAAAACCATATAGGTTAAAGCCTTACACTATTTATTATCACTTTTACTCAGGCGAAGTTCTTGCGGGTTTAGACGCTCTTAAACACAACATAGATTATGTTTTAGCAAGACCAAATACACCTGTGCACTTAAGCCATTATGCAAAAGTAGCAAAAGATTTTTACTTTTCTGCACTTGCAAAAAACAATAATAATGAATGGTTATTTAGCTCAAAATACATTCGTACTCTGCGAATACCTACCGATTTTGATGTGCCAAACATAGCTCAAAGTGAAGGTGTATCGGGTGTAACTGAAAAAGGTGACTACATACATATTATAAATAACATAGCTCGCCTTAGCTTTGATCACAGCCAAAATAGTAAAAAACCTTATTTAGCGTCTGCAAATGTTGTTATTAATAACTGGCAAGTTAACGGACCTGTTAGTTTTAAAGCGTGGGTGCCCGCTTCACTTGATTTAATGAATGCACGCTCTTGCGAATTTGTATCTAATTTGGGTGAGCACTTTAAAGGTGTAACACGCGCTAATGTGACACACTTTAATCTGCCAAAGGGTCAATTTTATGGTTATCTTAACTGCAATGGAGTCGCTCGATAATGAATGCTAAAAAGCGCCCTCAGTTAATTTCTGTAAAAACAATATTAACAATATTAGCTGTAAGTTGTTTTGCACTTTATGCATTATTTCCTCACACCTTATTTTTTGAAGATGATGAACTTTCACAAGATTATACCTTTGAAAAATCGTACCTTAATGCAGCGCTCAACACAGAGCCCGACAACGAAAAGCTACGCGCAAAATTGGTTGAGCTACATATAGGGCTTAGTGAGTATTCACAAGCTACTAACGAACTTGAAAAACTACCTAGAGGTGAGCGCAAAGCGACGCTTGAAATAAAGCTGCTTTACTCATTATGGCTAGCAAGCGGGGCTAATATTGACGACCGCTTTGAAGAGCTATCTTTAAAAATAGGTGTCCATAAGAATTGGGACGAACAAATACTAACTATTGCAAAATCAGTTGGGTTAAACGCAAAAGTTGCTCAGTATTATCAAAAAAATAAACAACCACTACTGGCAGCTGATTACTGGTTAAGCGCAGGCGAACCTGGCAAAGCTCTCGCAATTTATAAAACAAATATAAATGCTGACATTGCAGCTAAAGCGATTGAGACTGCACTGGGCGCAAATAACCCGATTCAAGCTTATGCATGGTGGAAAACCTATGGTGACAAAGCCGATGTTAAACGCACCCTTTATTTAGCTAACTTAGCTGGCAATACAGAAGTTGCAGCTCAAGCCATTGAAAGCTTATTAAAAGCTGAGCCAAATAACACCGACTACTTAACAAAAGCCATGCACCTGCGTTTAGCAAATGGAAATGCAAAAGGGGCAGAGCAATTACTCGCCAAATTATTACAACAAAGCCCAAATGATAAAGAACTACACTTACTAAATTGGAAGATAAAACGCTGGCAAAACAAGCCTAAAGAAGCGCTTCAAGAATTTAAATGGCTAATGTCTAACAGATCCGTAACTCCTGCGATGCTTACCGACAGTATTAACGATGCCACCGCTTTATATTTATACCAAGATGCTAATGATATATACGAATATAAAGCTCAAAACAGAAGTCTGAAAGGCAATGGGTTTGCTAATTGGATGCAAGCTAACGAATTTATTGGTAACACAAAGCAAGAGTTAAATAATATTGAACGCTTTGAGCAAATAAATGGTAAAAGTGCATTATCACAATATTGGAAAGCAAAAGTACTTCACGATACTGGTAATTTAAAAGCCTTAAGGGTCTTGTGGCCTACATATAAAGGGCCTAAAAATGAAGAAGACTTACTTTGGATTGCCCGCGCATTTTGGCTAGAAGATGACTTTGCTACAGCTCTGCAAGTACTAAAAAGCAAGCAAGAAAGTTCTGATGATGAGTTTTGGAGTGCCCATGTGGACATGGCAATGCGAGTCCAAGACAAAGTTCAAGAATTATATGCACTTGAACAGTTACAAAAAATAAGCCCTTTAAGCGTAGGCGACATGCTGCATTACCAACAATTAAAGTTTGAAGGTAAACCTCAAGAGCTTCTTGATTATTTATGGAAAAGCGAGTCGCAAACTGACCGTCAATTGATTCAAATTGCATTGCTGAGCACCCAAGTAAATGATGCTAAATCAGTTGCACGCATTCATGCTGAACTTGATAAGCAGCGCTATAATAAAGCCCTCTACCCTGCTTGGTTAATTCTTTCAAATTGGTATCAAAACCAAAGTGATTTAAATTATGCTTACACAACGCTTAACCGCGCCGCTAAATTAAGCGAATACAACCCTGATGTTGTGCTTGCACAAGGTTGGTTAGCACTGCAAATGCACGACACTGTGATGATTAGCCGCATTTTAGCTCGCTATTCACAAAGTGATCCTTCCTATGCGTGGACCCAGCTATTAGCAAGCTTATCTATTCACGAAAAATCATATAATAGTGCTTACTTTTATTTGCGTAAATTAGCCATTGCAGATCCAAGTGACTTAACAACACTGGTTAACTTAGCCGATGTAATGAAGCAACTTGGTTATTATGCAAATGCTGCTGAACTTAATCACTATTTACTGCAACACTTACCTAAAGATAAATATGCATACAGAGGCTTAATGTTCCGCTGGGCGGGCGCGATGGCTGTTCCTCATTTAATGCAATTAAACACAATGGAAGAACTTGCCCCCGACACTATTGGTGAGCCCCAAACAAACTGGTGGTTAGCGCGCAAGGCCGCACAAAAATTAGAGCCATGGCAAAAACTACAACTTTATATGACCAACGGCGAATTTAATAAAGCGAAACAGCTTATAGCTGAAGGTTCACTAAGCAAATTAGATGAGCTAAACGCCCTACTCTATTTAAAACAACCCTATGCCACCATGCAACGTTGGTACGAAGAACTCACTGGCGAGGCAAATGAATCGCAATTGAGTTTACTCAGAAATGCACGCGCATCCTATTTTAGAGCGCTTGAAATAAACCTATCGCCAGAGGCTGGTTTAAACAGTAGCCAGTATGATGTAAACGTTTATTTTCCTTATGCTAATGGGCAATGGAAATTAAGTTTAAGTAATCAGCAAAATCTTGATAACAACGGATTACTGTTCGCGATAGAAGATAAGATGACATTTGGTCGTTGGTATTTTGATGCAAAAATAGATTCTCACCAAGGCAGCTTAGTTAGCCGTCAAGGTTTTAGCTTGGACTCTCGTTATCAATGGGATTCGCGTACACAGGTAGGTTTAAAGCTTGAATATAATGTTGAAAACCGCCAATCAGAAGCGCTACTTAGCTATGCTCAGCTAGATAAAGCCACGGCCTATGTTAACTACAACATTGATAACAGACAAAATGTGCAGCTTTCAGCAGCAGCGATGTCTTTTTCTCGAAGAGACGATGGTAGCTCACTCATTAATGGCCAAGAATATAACGCACGTTATCAGTACAGCATTTTAAAAGACCGCCCAATTTGGAACGCTTATTTTAGTGCGCAATGGCAAGACTTTGAACGTGTTAATGCATTAATAAATACAGATGCAAGTAGAAGACCGCTAAGAGTTGACCTTCAACCATTTAGACGTTTTGCACTAGGGACCTCATTTGCTTCAACAGGTTCGTTGGAGCCGCCTTATTTAGGCGCAAGCCCTTCATGGTTATTTGATATAAGTACTGGCTATCAAACACTTAACGATACAGTAGATGTATCAGTTTCAAGTGGCGCTGGTTGGTCTGTACTGGGCGATGATTTATTTAAATTACAGCTGGGTTACCAAAGTAGTAATAAAGTGGGTAACTCAGATACACAATTACAATTAGGTTATTACGTACATTTTTAATGTTAGGAGAGAGTATGTTTCGTTTAATTATACCGTGTTTGGTATTACTATTATCAGCATGTACCACCAGCAGAGTTGCTGATGATGTAGAGCTTAGCCCTTCAAAAATTGTGGCATTAATGCCACTTGTTAATCATGCTCAAACACCGCTTGCTGGTGAGCGTGCTGAAGATATTTTAGCCAGTATTTGGCAACAAAATAAATTACCAACTCTTATACGCGCACCTCGTGTAAACACCAAAGAGCTTCCACCACTGGACGATCAATACCGTTTAGACAATGCTATGCAGTGGTTAAGCACTCAACAAGCTGACTATGTACTAACAGGCAGCATTGAAGAGTGGCGCTACAAAGCTGGGCTTGACGGCGAACCCGTTGTTGCACTTACATTATCACTTACTGAAAATGGACAAACAACGCCGATTTGGACGGGTACTATTGCTAAAAGTGGTTGGGGCCGCGATAGCATTGCAGCAACAGCACAAGATGTGATTGCCGATTTAATTTCTTATATAGAGGTTAGTGAGTGAAAACACATTTCCTTAGACCAAGAGACGTTCCTGAGCTACAAATATGGGCTGAGGTATTTATATTTACCGCGCTTGCTTTAGGGCTGCCTGTATTATTTAACGCAGAGGACCCATTTTGGACTGAGGGAGGGTTTTCGTGGCCTGTACTTGGCCCACTTTTAGTTTCTCTACGTTATGGCTTTTCAAAAGGCTTTATTAGTATTTTATGTTTGCTTGTTGGTCAACTTTTTTTACTTCAAGCAAATATTTTATCACCACAAAGCGACTTCAATATTAACGCCATGATTGGCTACATTATTGTAATTATGATCACTGGCGAATTTAGGGATGTGTGGGAACGTACTAATCAACAACAAAGTATTCAGCTTGAGTACGTAACCGATCGCCTTGAAACATTTACTCGTCAGTATCACTTAATTAATTCATCTCACGATAGAATAGAGCAAATGCTTGCTGGCCATACGTTAAGTTTGCGTGAATCGCTACAAGCAGTAAGAACCTCTATCGGGCTATTAAAAGAAAGAAGGCTTGATAGCGCAGCGCAAAAAATAATCGACCTATTCGTTGAATATGGTTTATTAGAAAGAGCGGGTTTATATAAAGTTGAAAAAGACACTGTTTTAGAGCCACCACTTGCCTCTATTGGCCAAATGGGTCAAATAGCTGAAAATGATCCTCTTATATTAGCGATGATTGAAGAAAAAGAATTAGTATCAGTAAAAGACGCAAAAACTGCGTTAGGTATAAGTAAATACCATATGGCAATCCCACTTATCGACGTAAATAATACAATTTATGGCGCTATTTTAGTTGAAAGAGTACAATTTTTTGCGCTTAAAAATACCACTCTTACACTACTTGCTGTTATGGCTGGGCATATTGGCGACCTACTGCGCCATGAAATAACAAACCCAGTAATGACTTATGAAGAGTCTCCATACTTTATTCGCCAAGTTAAACGCGCGAATAAAGAAGCTAAACGATACAACATTCCATCGCAGCTGCTAAAAATAAAAGCCAATAATATTACTGATAAATCGACTCAACTTATGAGTTATTTAAGTGAAGCACGCCGTGGTTTAGACATTTATTTGTATGATAATCAAAATCAGGTATTACTGCTATTAATGCCATTAGCTGATGAACTTGAAAAAGCAGGCTTTATTGCCCGAATGAACACTTGGTGTAAAGAGCGCACTGGTAGCACTTTAGCTGAGCTTGATATTGTTATTGAGCAACAACTTGCACTACCAATAAGCTCAGATGACATAAAGAGATTGGTTTCACTTTCATGATTATAATTATTGTAGCGGCTATTTTAGGGTGTATTTGCCAGTACTTTGCACTAATAGAAGTACTGGAAACACCTAATTGGTTTTTAGCTATATTATTGCATGCTATTGCTAGCATCCTTTTTGCTATTGTTAGTTATGTTTTTATACCTAAAAAATACAAAACGACTCCTTATAGCTCTTTGCTACTCATGTTTTTATTATTGTTTACATTACCAGTACTTGGAATTATAGGTGTTGTAGTAGCGCTTACGTTTGCTCTTTGTAAACCTCTCAAAAACGACGAGATAGAAATAGAAGAGCATAAAATACCTGAGCTTCCTTTTGAAGCCAGAGCAATATCAGCAAACCCGACCTATTCTATTGGCGGACTTAAAGCAATTTTGAAGCACGCGAGTGAACCAAATAAACGTTTAAGTGCTGTAATGGCAGCTCGTCACATGAGTGACTCACAAGCTATTCCTATTTTAAAGCTAGCACTTAAAGATTTAGAAGATGATATTCGACTACTCGCCTACTCAACCCTTGATGGTAAAGAAACCAAACTCAACGAAAAAATCAGTTTGTATCAGCAAGAAATAGCCGTTACGACTAAGCAGCCCAAATTGAGCCATTTACAAAAACAGCTAGCCGAACTGTATTGGGAACTAAGCTACTTAGGCTTAGCCCAAGGTGCACTGCGTAAATACGTTTTAGAAAAGGCAGAAGCACTTGCAGAGCAAAGTATTGAGCACGTAAAAACACCTGCAACCTTTATATTTTTAGGCCGAATATCTTTAGCCTTAGACAAATACGAAATAGCCCATGAGTACTTACTCAAAGCAACTGAATTTGGTATGGCAAGGCGTCATGTTCTCCCTTATAAAGCCGAAGTTGCCTTTTGTATGAACAAGTTTGACGACTGTAAACGCTACTTAAAAGAACTCCCAGAACAACCTAAAGGCAGTGAATTACGTCATTTGCAGGAGTATTGGCATGAGTAATAAAGATGCAGACATTTTACTGCTTTTGGAAGGTACCTACCCTTACGTACGTGGTGGTGTATCTAGTTGGGTTCATCAAATAATTGAAGGGTTACCTCATTATAACTTTGAGCTTGTTTTTATAGGTGGAGCACCAGAGCATTATGGCGAGATTCAATATACTTTACCTGAAAACGTTACCAAGCTGCATGTTCATTATTTAGTGGAAAATGACACTTCTGAAATAAAAGCCAAGCATGGGGTTAAATATAAAAAAGAGCTCTTTGATTTCTGGCAACAACTACAAAATTATTTTAGAGATTGTAACGAGCCTATCCCGACTGAATTGTTAAAATTTGCATTTGAAACTTTGGCTAAAAAAGACGGTATTAACGAAGCCGACTTTTTATATAGTGAATCATCGTGGCAAGTGCTCACTAATTACTATTCAACTTTTTGTGATGAATCCTCTTTTATTGACTTTTTTTGGTCATACCGCAATTTATATAAACCGCTATTTAAAATAGCCGAAATTGCACGTGGACTTCCAAAAGTTAAACTTATTCACTCAATATCTACCGGGTATGCTGGTATTTTAGGATCTGGTGCCAGTGTAATAAGCGATACTCCCTTTTTGTTGACCGAGCATGGTATTTACACCAAAGAGAGAAAAATAGATCTTATTCAAGCCAGTTGGATCAAAGAGTCTGAACAAAGCCTAGGTAAAAACTTAAATACCGAGATGGGCTTTATTCGCCGAATGTGGATCAGCTTTTTTGAGCAAATAGGCCGAACAACATACCAAGAAGCAGATAAGATCATTTCGCTATACGATGGTAACAGACAGCGCCAAATAAAAGATGGTGCAGCGCCTGAAAAAGCATTTGTTGTACCTAATGGTATTAAAACAGTGCGCTTTATTGAAGCGCTTGAGCAGCGTCCAAAACAGATACCACCGGTTGTTGGATTAATTGGACGTGTAGTGCCTATAAAAGATATTAAAACCTTTATACGTGCGATTAAAGAAGCGCAATCGATATTACCAGAGATAGAAGGCTGGATCATCGGCCCTTATGAAGAAGATCCGCAATATTACAAAGAGTGTGAACTACTTGTAGGCAGCCTTGATTTACAAAACAGTGTTAAGTTTTTAGGTATGCAAGATATTACCAAAATTTTACCTAAGCTCGGAATTGTTGCTTTAACCTCGATTTCCGAAGCGCAGCCTTTAGTGCTTTTAGAAGCAATGGCGGCCGGTGTGCCTGTACTTGCTAGTGATGTTGGCTCGTGCCGCGAAATAATCGAAGGCGGCACCGATGAAGATAAAGCATTAGGTAAAGCTGGTGAAGTTGTCTCAATTGCTTCACCTAGCGAAACAGCACAACAAATATCAAATATGCTAACAAATGAGCAAGCTTGGCTTGAGTATCAAAAAAGTGGTTTAGACCGCGTACAAAAATTTTATGACGAGAGCCACATGTTTGCCCGTTACGATAAACTTTATAAGGATACAATGGCATGGCCGGAATAGGTTTTGAGATACGAAAAATTCTCAAAAAAAATACCCTGCTCTCAGTTTTTGAAGCATACGGCTACGCAGGGTTAATAGGCTCAGGCCCCTGGCTGCTCTCTATTGTAGCGTTAATGCTAATTGGTATTTTAAGTTTAGGAATTGTATTACCTAAAGTACTTATTATTCAGTTTTTAACGCTTGTTACCTACATGATGGCAGCCTCACTTATTTTAACGGGTGGCTTGCAGTTATTACTAACTCGGTTTATTGCCGATTTGTTTTTTCAAAAAGAAGAGGCAAAAGTACTCCCTAATTTACTTGGTGCGCAACTTGTAACAACAATAGCTGCGTTATTGGTGGGCTTAGCTGTATGGCCTATGCTCCCTATACCCGTTGTTACTAAGATTATAATTTTAGGTGCCTTTGTAAGCTTATGTAATCAGTGGCTTGGCGCTATTTTTCTATCAGGTATGAAAGAGTACCGGTTAATTTTAATAACTATGCTAAGTGGTTACGCCTTTATGGTATTGCTTGCATATTTATTAAGAGACTGGCAGCTAGACGGCTTATTTTTTGCGTTTTTTGCAGGCGAAGCACTGCTCTTTTTTAGCTTTTTATTTATGATTATTCGCCGCTACCCAGGTGAAAAACTTATAAGCTTTGACTTTTTAAGCAATAAAAAAGTGTATTACAGCCTATTCTTTTGTGGTCTGTTTTATAACATTGGTGTATGGGCTGATAAAATCATTTTTTGGTATTCTCCAAGCACATCAATTCAAATTATTGGTACATTAAGAGCCAGCCCAATTTATGACTTACCTATATTTTTGGCTTATTTGTCTATTATCCCCGGTATGGCGGTATTTTTAGTAAAAATGGAAACAGACTTTGTAGAAGAGTACGACCGTTTTTACACCGCTATTCGTGGTGGCTCATCTCTTGAAGAGATCTACATATTAAAAGACAGTATGATCCAAACTGCGCGTGCCGGTTTATACGATATATTTAAAATTCAGGGTATTACCGTTGCCTGCTTATTATTATGGGGTGAGCAAATACTTACCTTTATTGGCATTGATCCAAACTATAAAACGCTTTTATTTATTGATGTAGTAGGTGTAGGCGTACAAGTTATATTTTTATCTATTTTAAATATTTTGTTTTATTTAGATAAACGCTCAACAGTGCTATTTTTAGCGGGGTTATTTTTGGTAATAAACGTTGTTTTAACTTTGTTATCAATTGCTTTTGGACCGCAGTTTTATGGCTATGGCTTTGCATTAGCAACCATTATTACCTCGGTAGTAGGATTATTTTGGCTTTCAAAACAATTTGAAGATTTAGAATACGAAACGTTTATGCTGCAATAGCATAATATAAAAACTTAGCATAAAGGCTGTAAGCTACAGCCTTTATCGTTACGTTAAAAACTCTAATAAACCGCGCTCAAACCGACTAAGATACTTTGTTTTACGGGGTAATTTAAAATTGTCGCGCCAATGAGTTTGTTCTGATTCATTTTTCTTACAAAGCTCAATAACATCAGGATGAATATAAGAATTACGCGCTATTGTTGGCGTATTCCCAAGCTTTGAAGACACTTCATCAAGCATTTTTTTTAATGTAATAGCGCCTTTTGCTTCATACACTTCTTTAAAAGCAATCACACTTGCTCGCCATGTTCTAAAGTGTTTTGCGCTAAATTCTTCACCCATTATATTTTGAATATACTGATTGATTTCAGTAGAGGTAACGTTAGAGCGCTCCCCCTCTTCTATATATTGAAACAAGTGTTGCCCGGGTAAGTCCTGAAGCTCCTTAATAACACTACTCAATGCTTTATCCGTTATATTTACTTCCCTTTCTTTGCCTGACTTTGCACGGTATTTTAATCTAATATTTTTTCCTGTTAATTTTGCATGCCTTGATCTTAGGGTTGTCGCACCAAAACTTTTATTTTGTTTTACATTACGTTCATTCCCCACCCGTAAAGCACCTAAATCCATTAATCTAACAATGGCTGCTAAAGTACGTTCATAATCGAGCTCATCACCTTGCAATGCTTCCTTTAATTGAGCCCTAAGTAACGGCAGCTTATGTCCAAACACACTACAAGCTTGATACTTTTTAGCATCTTGTTGTTGTGTAAATAATGGATGATATCGGTACTGCTTTCGTCCTTTACTGTCGTAACCTGTTGCTAAAATATGCCCATTTTCTTCAGGGCAAAACCATACACTTTTATAAGCAGGCGGGAACGCGAGTGAATTTAAGCGCTCAATAACGGCCTTCTCTTTAATTATTTTTCCTATTGGGTCAAAATACTGCCAATGTTTGTTTTTTTTCTTTCGGGTAATTCCGGGCAAACTATCATCAACGTAAATCAATTCCATCATTCCTCCTCAAGCATTTAAAAGAGATATTGTTAACTCGCTTAAGCTTATATTTCAAAGCATAGAATGTACCACTTTAAAATAACCTTAAACTGAACGACTTTATTGATATATAATCAAAAATTGAGCAAAAACAAAAATACGATATATATAATGGTTATTATAACTACGCTTATATTCTCCCTTAATTGGGCATGCTGTTTAAAAGGAGCATTCAATGGCTTTTGATTATGGATCGATTGATCTTGGACTAAAAAACCCCTTCAAACTTGAAGGTAAAGTAACAGCTGTAAGAGGACTCATTGAGTCTATAGCGGGTATTAGTTTACTTGTTATTGCTGCGGGATCAGTAAAAGAAGATACAACCGCTGGATGGATTTTAATGGTGTTTGGCATGCTTATTTTAGCATTCGGCATTCGCTCACTTTCAAGTGGTATTTATGCAACTCTTAAGTATTTTGTAGGCAGAAACCACCCTACTTCACTTGCTTATAACTACAGCAAATCACAAGCATCAACCGCCCAAGAAGAACAAAAAGAAGTAGCCTACACCGCGCAATCACTCGAAGAAATGCTGGTTGGTCGTAAAAACAGTACGTTTAAAGAGCCTAATGGTTTTTTATCACGTTTACTTCACAGCTTAATCCCTAAGTTATTATTCCTACCTTATCCTATTCGTAATGTTGCTCAGCGCTTATTTGGCTCATGGGTAAGTACCCTTGTTGCACTTATTGCTTATGGCCTTGTAGCATTTGTATCTTTATCGGGTTTTACCGGTGAAGCAGGCGAATTAGCATTTCCTGTTTATAGTGCCATATTAATGTTCTACGTGCTTTTTTCGTGGCGCTCTACGGGTAAACCTATTTCTAGAAACGCTGAAAAAAATATTGAAGCACTTGGTACTGGTGCACTCGCTAAAATTATTTCTTTATCTTTTATTCTACCAATCGCTATTGGCCTTTCTATGTCATGGCTGATGAAAGAACAACACATTAGCAAACAAGAAATAGATGGCTGGATTGAGCAACTACCTAGTCTTCATGCTGGCATGTACTTAATTGCGATTATTGTATTAGCCACTCTGAGCTGCGCAATTGCTTTTATTATGATTAAAGCGCGTTTAAATGCAGTTACCCCTTCTGCTGAAGTATCAGAACTACGTGAAAACTGGCAAGAGTCTGTTCATCCAGACGAAATTTTTATAAACCTAGACAACCTAGTAATGGCTAACCGTCGTTATAAAGAAGTACCTAACAGAGTTTACAGAGAATTAGATCCTAAGCTTCAAGAACAAATTGAAGGTAAAGGCGGTTTTAAAGGTGAAATGATCCAAGAGATTCAGCCTAAACTGCACTCAATAGACTTAGGTAAAAACTTTACGCTAGCGAGATTACTTGCTTTAGTAAGTGGTAACTTGCTTTATATTATAGCCTTAGCGTTTACTGTGTTTTTAGCGTATTCGTTTATTAATGTTTACCATTACGTTGACGCTGCAAATATTAGTAGCTTTAAACAAGCATTTAATAACCAACATGTTATTCAATTTAGTGAACTATTAATGACAAGCTTTCACTTATTGCTAATAGGTATACTTATTAAAGCATTTGCGCAATTGCTTACAAATACAGCTCATCTATTTTTTGCTGAAATGCAATTTGAATCACTACTAGTGTACTTTAAATGCGAAGGCACATTTACTGAGTCTAAAATATCAACAGGTACTGGTATTCACGATAGTACTCGCTCAGAAAATACTTTAGTACGCAGTAGCATAACGCCTTGGATTATTGTTTCTCGTGTTATTTCTACTACGTTTGCAGCAACAGGTATGAAAAACCTTGAACATCCTCGCCATATTATGGAAATGCATAAAGACGAAGGACAATTACAAGCAATCAAAAAAGACGTTATCGCGTTCTTGAAAGATCGCGAATCTATTGCCTCAATCACCAGTGAGCGTGATTTAGGTAATGCGTCACAAATACATCAATTAAACCAGCAAACGCGCGCTATGCCTTCTCAGCAAGCTATAGCTAAAGATGACGAAGAGGCCGCCGGGTATTTAAGACAAGAAGAAAACTTATCTCCCGAACCTAAGGGCTAACTTACCTGAACTCTGGATAATTAGTATTAATGCCACCTTGTAAATTAGGTGGCATTTTTTTATCCTTTATTAACCTCTATTCAATACCTTTTAACTTTACTACCTCTTTTATACTCAACAACATGATTAATATTGGATTAGTCCACAAAGCCCTTGCTTTATGTGCCAAAACACAAATAATGAAGTATTAATCACAGGGTAAGAATGAGGACAATGAGCTATATACTAACCACCCAATGTGCTGACGACGTAGGCTTAATAGCTAAAATCACAGGGCTTTGTCATAAAAACAATTTAAATATTACGCGTAACAACGAGTTTGTAGATAAAGACGCACAGCGATTTTTTATGCGTACAGAGCTTACAGGCGAGCCACAAAGCGACTTTTTAGATCAACTACGCGCATTGTTGCCACAAGGCGCTAAACTTGCCCTACATTGCGGTGCAAAAACTAAAGTAGTTTTACTTGCAACTAAAGAAGCCCACTGTTTAGGTGGTATGTTACTAAAGCAATTTGAACAAACTCTTAATATTGAAGTATTAGCCGTTATTGCTAACTATGCTGATTTAGAGCCTTTAGCCAAAGGGTTTGATGTGCCGTTTCATGTTGTATCGCACGAAGGACTAACTCGTAGCGAGCACGATCAAAAAGTAGGTGATTTAATTGCCAGCTACAACCCTGATATTATTGGTCTTGCCAAATATATGCGTATTTTAAGCCCTGAATTTGTGGGTCGCTTTGAAGGTAAAATAATTAATATTCATCACTCATTTTTACCTGCATTTATAGGCGCTAAACCGTATCATCAAGCATTTGAGCGTGGCGTAAAAATTATTGGTGCTACTGCTCACTTTGTTAATAATGAGCTTGATGAAGGCCCTATCATTTTGCAAGATGTAACAAACGTTACGCATGCTAATACCGCTGAAATGATGGCTAAAATGGGGAAAGATGTTGAGAAAACAGTGTTTTGTAAAGCACTCCAACTTGCATCAGAGCATAAGTTATTTATTAACGGTAATAAAACCGTGGTGTTTAGTTAAATATTTATGTTTAACTAAGAATTACACATTAAATTTAAGTACTAAAAAAGAGGCTTAAGCTTCTTTTTTAGTACTTAAATTTAGCTTACGTTTGCTCGATAGGTTCTAATTTTAACTTAGCGGCAATAAGTACAGCTTGTGTGCGGTTGTATACACCAAGTTTTCTAAAAATAGCGGTGATATGTGCTTTTATGGTCGCTTCAGAAATGTGCAATTCATACGCTATTTGTTTATTGAGTAAGCCTTCGTGTAAATACTGTAAAACACGATACTGCTGAGGCGTAAGAGAGGCAACTTGCGCTGCAATTTCTTTGTCTTCACTTTCAATTTCAGCTACTTTATTTTTTAATTCTACTGGTAGCCAAGTATCGCCTTCAAGTATTTGGTTTATTGCACTGGCAATATCATCAGACGATGATGATTTAGGAATAAAACCCATAGCGCCGTAACCCATTACTTTAGAAACTATATTAGTGTCTTCACTACCCGAAACAACGGCAATAGGTAAGCTTGGGTACTCTTCTCTAATACGAATAAGACCATATAAATCACCATTACCTGGCATGTGAAGGTCTAGCAGTAATATATCAAGATCCTCTTGCTCACTTAACACTTGCAGTGTGCTGTCAAAATCGGATGATTCAAAAACCTCTAAACCTTCAAATTTTGCGCTCAGTGCGCCCTTTAGTGCTTCACGAAATAACGGATGGTCGTCCGCTATTAAAAACTGACTCATGGTTCACTCCTAATAAATTCGGCTGCCAGTTAGGTATAAAACCATTACTGACAGCCGATATACTACGTTTAGAATCAACTTGTAATCAAGTTTTTAACGCACATTTAACGATTTAATCTGTTCTCGATTAGTTCATCGACCACAGAGGGATCGGCAAGCGTTGACGTATCACCAAGTTGTTCGTGCTCATTTGCAGCGATTTTACGTAAAATACGACGCATAATCTTGCCTGAACGTGTTTTTGGTAAACCTGGAGACCATTGAATCATATCTGGTGATGCTATTGGGCTAAGCTCTTTACGAACCCAGTTACGTACCTCTTTGGTTAACTCATCGCTTACTGTTATACCTTCGTTAGGCGTAATATAAACATAAATACCCTGGCCTTTAATATCATGCGGGTAACCTACGACGGCTGCTTCTGCTACCGCTTCGTGTGCAACTAACGCACTTTCAATTTCGGCAGTACCAAGGCGATGGCCTGACACGTTAAGTACATCGTCCACACGTCCTGTGATCCAGTAATAACCGTCTTCATCACGACGACAACCATCACCTGTAAAGTAAACACCTGGGTAGGCGCTAAAATAAGTTTGTTCAAAACGTTCATGGTCGTTGTAAACAGTTCGCGCTTGCGATGGCCAGCTATCTAAAATAACTAAATTACCGTCTACAGCACCTTCAAGATTATTCCCCTCAGCATCAAATAATGCTGGCGCAATACCAAAAAATGGATGTGTCGCAGAACCTGGTTTTGTATCCGTAGCACCCGGTAAAGGCGTAATCATTATGCCACCGGTTTCTGTTTGCCACCACGTATCAACAATCGGACAATTAGATTTACCAATACTCTCGTAATACCACGTCCATGCTTCTGGATTTATTGGCTCACCAACCGAGCCTAAAATACGTAAACTATCGCGATTTGACGAAGCTGTTGGCTCATCACCTTTCGCCATTAGCGCACGAATTGCTGTAGGCGCAGTATATAAAATAGTTACACCGTGTTTATCAACAATTTCTCCCATGCGTCCTGCAGTTGGATAAGTTGGCACACCTTCAAATAATACTTGTGTACAACCGTTTACTAATGGCCCGTATGCAATGTAACTGTGGCCTGTGATCCAGCCTACATCGGCACTACACCAATACACATCGTCTTCTTTTAAATCAAATACGTATTCATGTGTCATTGATGAGTAAACTAAGTAGCCACCAGTCGTATGCACAACCCCCTTCGGCTGACCTGTTGAACCTGATGTATACAATATAAACAATGGATCTTCAGCGTTCATTGGCTCTGGTTCACACTTTGCTGGTAAATCAGCAACTAAGTCATGCCACCATATATCGTGCTCATTCCAATCAACTTCACCGCCGGTTAATTGGTGTACAATAACATGCTCAATTGAGGTTACAGTTTCTTGCGCTACCGCTTCATCTACATTTGCTTTTAATGGGACACAATTACCTGCTCTGCGCCCCTCATCAGAAGTAATTACAATCTTAGCACCCGAATCTCGAATACGATCGGCAATCGCTGAAGGTGAAAAGCCACCAAATACAACTGAATGAATAGCACCAATACGTGCACAGGCCTGCATTGCATACACAGCTTGAGGCGTCATAGGCATATAAATAGCTACGCGATCACCTTTTTGCACACCTAGCTTTTTTAAACCATTGGCAAACTTAGCTACTTCATCATGTAGTTGCTGATAAGTAATATTCTCGCTTTGAGATGGGCTATCACCTTCCCAAATAAGCGCAGTTTTGCCTGCTTTGTTTTTTAAGTGACGATCGATACAATTGTACGAAGCATTTAAATAGCCATCCTCATACCATTTAATATTTATGTGACCTTTGTCGAATGATGTGTTTTTAACTTTTGTATAAGGGGTAGACCAATCAAGACGTTTACCATGCTCACGCCAAAAACTTTCTGGGTCATCAATAGATTGCTTATAAAGCGTATTATATTTATTTTTATCAATGAGAGTCGCATCTTTAATATGCGCAGGTACTGGATAGATACTTTGTGACATCTTAGTCTCCATTTAAATTACTTGCCTTTAGCTTTTATCAAGGATTACTCAGCAGTGCTTTATTAAGTATTAGACCTTAGTTGTACACCCCTTCAATTTCCCCATTTGTAGTTTATAATCCTTCCGCTTTCAATTTTTTTACATAAATAATACAATGCGTTAAATGTAAGTAAATACAAACTAATCTGTTCTCAAACCTTAGTCTTATAGACCAATAGGTAATTGAGTAAATATTACACATATTCAACAGTGTTCTTGTACTCTAATAAAGATATTTTGTCGTACTTACTAAAATGCTTTATTTAACGAATGAAAATAGAAAGTGAATTTAAAACCAAATTAACAACCCTTTTTATTCGTAAGTAATACTCGTAGCAAGTAATACAAATATCTATGAAAAAAAAGTAATAAATAACAAGTAGCCTATAAAGGACACCACAATGAAATTTACCCCATTAAAAACATTGGCAGCAAGCGCTGTACTATGTGCACTATCAAGTACTGCATACGCGGCAACTGCTGCAAAAATTGGTGATACCGAATTTACTTACGGTGGATACATTAAACTCGACTCTATGTGGAGTGATTATTCAGCGGGTGCGCCTGCAGGTTCAAACGTAGGTCGTGACTTTTACGTACCAAGTACGCTAACAGTTGGCGACGATAACAGCTCAGATGCTGTGTTTGATATGCATGCTCGCGAGTCACGCTTTAACTTTGGCACAGCCACTGTTATGGATAACGGTAAGACCGTTAACACTAAAATTGAGATTGATTTTTTAGCCTCAGCTGCTGGCGGCAATGAACGTGTATCAAACTCTTATGCTCCACGTATTCGCCATGCGTTTGTGACATACGACGGTTGGTTATTTGGTCAAACATGGTCTAACTTTCAAAACGTAGGTGCCCTTGCTGAAACGCTTGATTTTGTAGGCCCAGCTGAAGGCACTATATTTGTTCGCCAATCGCAAATTAAATATACCACTGGCGCATGGTCTTTCTCATTAGAAAACCCAGAAAGTACAATTTCTACTACTAGCGGTATGGTAGTAACTGATGATGCATCCTTGCCTGACTTTACAGCTCGTTACACACACAAAGCTGATTGGGGTAACATTGTTGTTGCAGCGCTTGCTCGCCAACTAACTTATAAAGTAGGCAGTGTTGATGCAGATGAAACATCTTTTGGTATTAGTGCGTCGGGTAAAATAAACCTTGGTGAGGACAACCTTAAATTTATGCTTACTCAAGGTAAAGGCTTAGGCCGTTACGTAGGCTTAAACGTTGCTCACGGCGCAGTACTTAATGGCGATGAACTAGATGCCATTGATTCGACTTCTGGTTTTGTTGCTTACCAGCACAAGTGGACAAGCCAATGGCGTTCAACGTTCTTATACTCTTTCTTCTCTGCTGATAACAACACTGATTTATTAGCTATTTCTGGTGATCCGACTGAATCAAGCCAAAGCTATAGCGCTAACATTTTATATTCCCCTGTTAAACGCCTAACATTTGGAGCTGAGCTAAAACATGCTGAGCGTGAAACTGAAAGTGGCGTAGATGGCGATTTAGATCGTTTACAATTCTCTGTTAAATACTCTTTTTAATAACTAAAAAGCTAACTACTTTAAATAAGCGGCCTAGGCCGCTTTTTTTATAATTCAATTTAAGTTAAAAAAACAACCATATTTTTATAAGTCATATCGCTTATCCTAATCATAATATTATTTACAGACTAAGTAATTCCCCCTAAAACAGCGTAAACGCGTTTACAAATGATAATAGTTTTTGTTTGAGTTTGTTAATTCTAAATAGTAGAATGTCCCAATTATTTAAATAAACTCAAATAATATTAAATATTAATTAAGGGAAAACATGAAACTCAATCGCACTTTTGCACTTTCTTCATTAGTTTTAGCTATGGGTTTTTCAGCTCAAGCGCAAGAAACACCAACTAAGAATACAGTTGAAAATAACAATGAACAAATGGAAGAAATATTAATAGTAGGTGTACGCCAAGATCGAGTTAGCCAAGGTGCTACCGGTTTAACTATGGAGCTTAACGAAACACCACAATCTATTAGTGTAATTGGCGCAGAGCAACTTCAAAACTTTGCAGCAAATAGTATTAATGACGCATTGAAAATGGCTACGGGTATTACTGTAGAACAAGGTGAAACTAACCGCACACGATACACGTCTCGTGGTTTTGATATTAAAAGCACTCAAGTTGATGGTGTTGGTCTACCTAATAACTGGGGCCTTGTTACTGGTGCTATGGAAAGCTACGGTTATGAAAAAATAGAAGTTATTCGTGGTGCTAATGGGCAATTAACAGGCGTTGGTAATGCAGCTGGTACTATTAATTATGTTCGAAAACGCCCAACAAATGAGAATGAAGGTGAAGTAGGTATTTCTGTAGGTACTTATGGTTTAAAGCGCTTACAAGCTGATTATTCATTTTTATTAACAGATTCTGGTAGCTGGGCTGCACGTGTTGTTGGGGCTGCAGAAAGCTCTGATTCATACCTTGATGGTTTAGAAAACGATCGTACTTACTTCTCTGCTGTAGTTGATGGACAACTTACTGGTAATTCAACACTTTCATTTGGTGCTTCACATCAAGATGCGAATACAGATGGAACCATGTGGGGAGGATTACCACTTTCATATGCCGATGGCACACAAGCGCAGTGGGATGTAAGTACAAGTACAACCCAAGAGTGGACTAAATGGGATACTCTTAATACCACAGCTTTTATTGAATATACTTATGTATTCGATAATAACTGGGAAATTAAAACAACTTATAATTACCAAGACTCAGAAGATCAAAGTAAATTACTTTACCTTTATGACGCTTATGGAATGTTTGATAGTGAAACTAATTTAGGTTTAGTCAGTATTCCTGGACGATATGATACAGAATTCTCAGCTGGTTTATTTGATATAACAGCTAAAGGTGAGTACAGCTTGTTTGGTCAAGAGCATGAGTTAATGCTTGGTGGTAGTATTTCACAAAGTACATCTTACTCTTTTACTAACTCTTACGATGCAGCAACAACTGAAGCTTATGGTTTAGCGCCTGCTTTTCCATACGCATTAGATGCGATTGCTGAACCTATTTGGGGTGAACGAACTAAGTATGCTGATATTGATGTTACTTTAAAGCGTTTTTTTGGTTCTACTAAATTAAACCTAACAAGTGACTTATTTGTTATTGCGGGCTTTAACGCTATCGATTATGAGCGCACAGGCTTTAGCCAAGGCGTTGATATAGATAATGATGAAAGTGAGGTAAGCCCTTACCTTGCAACAACGTATGCAATTAATGATGATGTTAATGTATATGTAAGCTATTCCGATATTTATCAGCCACAAGAGCAGTACGATTACGATGGTAACTTTTTAGATCCAAGTAAAGGTGTTAATTACGAAGTTGGAGTGAAAACTCAATGGTTAGATGATCAACTACTTGCAACCTTTGCCGTATTTAGTGCAAAACAAGATAATATTGCAACTTATGCAGGGCTAAACGCATCTGGATTTACTTACTATAAAGGAGCTGATCAAGATACCCAAGGCTTTGAATTAGAATTAACCGGACACATAACTGATGATCTAAATGCTGTATTCGCATATACATACTTAGATATAAATGATGACGCAGGCGACAGTTCTCATGAATGGGAACCTGAAAATGTTGTTAATTTTTCATTAGATTATACGCTGCCTCAACTACCTGAGTTTCAGTTTGGTTTAGCCGGTAAATGGCAATCAAAAACAGAAAATATAGCCAGTAATGTTAAGCAGGATTCTTATTTACTTATGAACGCATTTGCTCGATGGGATGCTAGCGAAGACTTATCAATTCAAGCTAACATTGATAACATTACAGATGAAAAGCATATTACTAGCTTAGCCAATGTTGGTTTTTATGGCTCTCCTATTAGCGGAAAAGTTAGCTTAACTTATCGCTTTTAAAGTTCTATTTTAATTAGGTCGCATTCTTTAACTATTAAGGCGTGTTTATCTTTGGTGGTTGAATTTGCAGCAGCATGTTTGGTTTTTAGGCAAGGCAGAGCCTATATAGTGTGGTTATTCCCCATGAATAGGCGGTAGCGCAGCATAAATACCAAACATGCGCTGCCCTTTGGGTTCTTTCTAGGGACGATTAACTCTTTGTTGCCTACATGGATGTAGGTAAGGGGCGTGAGCAGGACGCGGAAGCTTTGCTCGATTTTTACTTAGTCCACTAGGTTACAAATCTCACGCCGCGATTTAACCGCCCCTAGATTGAACAAATTTTAATCCACAAAGTTCAACACGCCCTAAGAATGCTTTTATCTGATTAAAACGTATAGCGTATGATCGCTCTGCTCTTCATTTAGTATAGTAATTACTAGTACAGTGCCTACTCATGCGCGATGTAACCGTAGATTTTTATAGGTTAAATTAAAAAACGACACATTTTTAATGTGTCGTTTTTATTTTTATCCGCTTTAAGTTTTTAATAACAAAAAAACGCTAATCATTACTGATCAGCGCTTTTTAAAGCTCGGGTCAAATCAAGCTTAAAAACTCATTTTGAGGCTGTTAAAGATCAGCGTCATCGCCCAACTTATCTTCACCATCATCTGGTTCAATAGTTGCTTTTAATAAAAGCATTTCGCGTAACTTGCCTTCAATCTCATCTGCAATTTCTGGGTTTTCTTTCAAAAACTTAATTGAGTTAGATTTACCTTGGCCAACCTTGTTGCCACAGTAGCTATACCAAGCACCTGCTTTTTCAACAATTTTATGCTTAACGCCTAGGTCAATTAGCTCGCCTTGCTTAGAAATACCTTCACCATACATGATGATAAATTCAGCTTGTTTAAACGGCGGCGCTACTTTGTTTTTAACAATTTTAACGCGAGTTTCGTTACCAACAACTTCATCGCCTTCTTTAACAGAACCAATACGACGAATATCAATACGTACCGATGCGTAAAACTTAAGTGCATTACCACCCGTTGTTGTTTCTGGGTTACCAAACATAACACCAATTTTCATACGGATTTGGTTAATGAAAATACATAACGTGTTAGAGCGTTTAATGTTACCAGTAAGCTTACGTAATGCTTGCGACATTAAACGTGCTTGTAAGCCCATGTGCGAGTCGCCCATGTCGCCTTCAATTTCAGCTTTTGGTGTTAGTGCAGCAACCGAGTCAATTACAACAACATCTACTGCGCTTGAGCGTACTAACATGTCACAAATTTCTAGTGCTTGCTCACCTGTATCTGGTTGAGATACAAATAATTCATCTATATTTACACCCAATTTTTGGGCATATACTGGATCTAGAGCATGCTCAGCATCAATAAAGGCACATGTTTTGCCTTCTTTTTGTGCTTCTGCGATAACTTGTAAAGTAAGCGTTGTTTTACCAGATGACTCAGGTCCGTATACTTCAACAATACGTCCCATAGGTAAACCACCTATGCCTAAAGCAATATCAATACCTAATGAGCCTGTAGATACAGATTCAATGTTTAACGCTTTGTTATCACCCAATTTCATAATTGAGCCTTTACCAAACTGACGTTCAATTTGTGATAGTGCTGCGTCCAACGCTTTTTGTTTGTTATCGTTCATTTTATTCTCCAAATCCAGCTAATGGAATCAAGTATACTGTATGAAATCACAGTATCAAGCTAATTTTTTTATTTTATCTCATCTATTACACTTTTCAATGCAAATACAATAGCTTGCAGTCTAACTTGAGCCCTATCGCCAGAGAATACTTGTTTAAAGGTCAGTACTTTGTCATTAATTTGTATGCCAAAGTACACAAGTCCCACAGGTTTGCCATCAGTTGCCCCGCCAGGTCCTGCAATACCCGATACAGCTATAGATATATTTGCATTTGTTGCTTTAATAGCACCTAATGCCATTTCACGCACTGTTTGTTCGCTCACAGCACCGTACTTTGCTAATGTGCTTGCACTTACATTTAGCAAATCTTGCTTTGCTTGGTTGCTGTAAGTCACAAATGCGCGGTCAATATAAGCAGAGCTTCCGGGCGTATCTGTAAGGGCATAACTCACTCCGCCACCAGTACATGACTCAGCACTAGTGATCCATAAGCATTTATCCGTTAAAATAGCGCCTAATTGCGCAGCAAGTGTTTTAATCTCTTGATGTAATTCCATATTCAGCCTTTGGGTAAATACATGTCGTTTGATCTTTATGCACCACACACTATAAAACAACAAACCCCTATGATGCAGCAGTATCTAAAAATAAAATCAGAGCATCGCGATATTTTATTGTTTTATCGTATGGGCGATTTTTACGAACTCTTTTTTGATGACGCTAAACGCGCCGCTCAATTACTCGATATTTCGCAAACTCATCGCGGTAAAGCCGGTGGCGATCCTATCCCTATGGCGGGCGTACCTTATCATGCAGTAGAAAACTACCTAGCACGCCTAGTCCAAATGGGTGAATCAGTCGCTATTTGTGAACAAGTGGGTGACCCTGCAACTAGTAAAGGCCCTGTCGATCGTAAAGTTGTTCGTATAGTTACACCTGGTACAATTTCTGATGAAGCGCTTTTACAAGAACGACAAGACAATCTTCTTACTAGCGTTTGGCAAAGTAAAAAAGGCCTGTACGGTATCGCGTACCTTGATATTAACTCTGGTCGCTTTAACGTTGTAGAGGTTAACACCGACGAAGCCTTTAGCTCAACTATTCAGCGCTTAGCTCCGGCAGAACTTCTGTATAGCGAAAGCTTTGAAAACTTTCATTTAATTGAGCATATAAAAGGTGCCCGCCGCCGCCCAGAGTGGGAGTTCGACTTAGATACGGCTCAGCACTTATTATGCGATCAGTTTGGTACTAAAGATTTAGTTGGTTTTGGTGTTGATAAAGCCCACAGCGCGCTTGTTGCTGCCGGTTGTTTAATGCAATACGTAAAAGATACACAGCGTATTGCACTGCCACATATTCGTTCAATTACGCTTGAGCACAACGAACACGCTGTTATTTTAGATGCCGCTACTCGTAAAAACTTAGAACTTACCGTTAATTTATCAGGTGGGTTTGAAAATACGCTTGCCCAGGTACTTGATAAAACAGCAACACCTATGGGCTCTCGTTTACTTAAGCGCCGTATTCATACACCTGTACGTAATAAAGACGAGCTAAATTCTCGCTTAAATGCAATTAGCGCTATTTTAGATGTACAACTGTGCGGCGAATTACACGAATCATTAAAAGAGATTGGTGATGTAGAGCGAGTTATTGCACGTCTAGCTTTATGCACAGCTCGCCCGCGCGATTTAACTCGTCTTCGCAGCGCATTACAAGCACTTGCGCCACTACACACTTTGCTAGGTGATGCTAACGATCCTCGTATTACAGGTATTATCAAGCACTCGCCTGAGCTCCCTGATTTACAAGAGTTATTAGAACGTGCAGTGATAGAAAACCCACCGGTACTAATTCGTGACGGTGGCGTTATTGCCCCTGGTTACAACAGCGAACTTGATGAGTGGCGTAACTTAAGTAAAGGTGCAACCGACGTACTTGATCAACTAGAGTTGCGTGAACGCGAACGCACGGGTATTAGTACGCTTAAAATTGGTTATAACCGCGTACATGGCTTTTTTATTGAAGTAAGCCGCGCCAATGCTCACTTAGTGCCAGCCGACTACATTCGTCGTCAAACACTCAAAAATAACGAACGTTACATTATTCCAGAGCTTAAAGAGCACGAAGATAAAGTACTTGGTAGCCAATCAAAAGCCTTAGCGCTTGAAAAGCAACTATACGAAGAGCTGTTCAGATTTATCGCTCCACATATTGAACAGCTGCAAATGATGGCAGCAGCACTGGCCGATTTAGACGTGTTAAATAACTTGGCCGAACGTGCATTCGCACTCAATTATGCAAAACCAGAATTGTGCGATAACGACAATATAAGCATTAAACAAGGTCGTCACCCTGTTGTTGAACAAGTAATGAAAGAACCGTTTATTGCTAACCCTGTTGAATTAAACAGCCAACGTAAAATGTTGATTATTACGGGTCCAAACATGGGCGGTAAATCAACCTATATGCGCCAAACAGCACTTATTGTACTAATGGCTCACATTGGCAGTTATGTACCTGCAGACAGCGCTAAAATTGGCAATATCGATCGCATATTTACACGTATTGGTGCAAGCGATGATTTAGCATCAGGTCGCTCAACCTTCATGGTAGAAATGACCGAAACAGCGACTATTTTAAATAATGCCACGGCGCAGTCTTTAGTGTTAATGGATGAAATTGGTCGCGGTACAAGTACCTACGATGGGCTCTCGCTTGCGTATGCAACAGCCGATCATTTAGCGTCAAAAATATCAGCTAAAACATTATTTGCTACGCACTACTTTGAGTTAACAGAACTTGCTGAACAAACAACAGGCCTTGTAAACGTGCACCTCGATGCAATAGAGCATAACGATACAATCGCCTTTATGCATACAGTACTTGATGGCGCAGCAAGTAAGAGCTTTGGCTTACAGGTAGCTGCTCTTGCGGGTGTGCCAAAAGCTGTTATTGCACAAGCAAAGCAAAAACTTAAGTTACTTGAAAATCATCAAAGCGTTACTGCACCAAATACAGAGCAACAAGCCTTTACTTTTAATAACGAAATTGCACAAAATACACCTTCAGAAGTAGAAGAACAATTAAGCGCAATTGACCCTGATAATTTATCGCCACGCCAAGCGCACGATTTATTATATAAACTAAAAGCATTGTTGTAATTTATATCATCTAATTTACAAGCATAAAAAAAGCCGAAGAATAAATTCTTCGGCTTTTTAACACACATAGTCTCTTATACTATTTAACTAGTTACGAAAACTGATTAAACAAGCTATCTGTACTTAAACCTTCTTGTTGCAAAATGTCTTTTAAACGACGTAATGCTTCTACCTGAATTTGCCTTACACGCTCACGTGTTAAGCCTATTTCACGACCTACATCTTCAAGTGTAGATGGCTCGTAGCCAAGTAATCCAAATCGACGTGCTAACACTTCGCGTTGTTTAGGGTTCAATTCACCTAACCAGTCTACAATGTGTTTATTAATATCATTATTTTGTACTTCGCCTTCAGGGCCTGCACTTTTTTCATCTGGGATGATATCAAGCAGTACACTGTCGTTTTCTCCACCAATCGGCATATCAACCGATGCTATTCTCTCGTTTAAACGTAGCATTTTAGTTACGTCTTCAACGGGTCTGTCTAGGCAAGCTGCAATTTCGTCAGCTGTTGGTTCATGGTCAAGTTTTTGAGTTAATTCACGCGCTGTACGTAAGTAAACATTAAGCTCTTTAACCACATGTATTGGTAGGCGGATGGTGCGAGTTTGATTCATAATGGCACGTTCGATTGTTTGACGTATCCACCACGTAGCGTAAGTAGAAAATCTAAAGCCACGCTCAGGGTCAAATTTTTCAACGGCTCGGATTAGGCCTAAGTTACCTTCTTCAATTAAATCAAGTAGAGCAAGGCCACGGTTATTATAACGGCGTGCTATTTTAACAACTAAACGTAAGTTACTTTCAATCATACGTTTGCGTGAGGCTTCACAACCTCGAAGTGATTTGCGAGAAAAAAACACTTCTTCTTCTGCGCTAAGCAAAGGAGAAAAACCAATTTCGCCTAAATAAAGTTGGGTTGCGTCAAGATTTTTAGTTACTTCTTCTTTTGCAAAGATTTCATCGTCTTCTACTTTTTCTAGTAACGCTGTGCTTTCATCAGCATCAATATTATCGAATTTTTCGTCAGTCGTAGTGTGTTTGTTAAGTTTTGCTGCGCTAGCCATAAGCCTTCTCCCGAGCAATTATCAATACCTAAAAATTAGGGTAGGTATTTAGCAGGATTGACAGCTTGCCCTCGGTAGCGAATTTCAAAGCGAAGCGCGGTGACCGGAGATTCTGAATTACCAATTTCTGCTATTTTTTGTCCTGCCTTAACCTTCTGCTTTTCTTTAACAAGTAATTTTGAGTTATGTGCATAAGCACTTAGGTAATCATCATTATGTTTCAATATGATTAAACTACCATAACCTCGTAGAGCGTTACCCGCGTATACCACTGTTCCTTGTGCCGCAGCTAAGACTGAAGCCCCTTTGCGATTAGTAATCTGTAAACCTTTATAACCGTTTTCCTTATTAGAAAAGCGTTTGGTAATTTTGCCCTTTGCGGGCCAAAACCATTTAACTTTACTGCTCGACAAACGTTTAGTATTACTAACTTTGTTACTGGCTTGTTTCTGAACATACTCTCGTTGTTTTGGGGGATCAAGCTCTTTCTTTAATATTATGTTATTTTTTTGTGTTTTTTTTGTAGACTTTTTACTCGAATTCGTATATTTTTCATCCCTTTTTATTTTTTCAGGCTTGGGGATTAAGGAGATATTTTGCCCAGGAAAAATAGTGTAAGGTGATGGAATTGAATTGTTTTTTGCAAGTAATCTAACATCTTGCCCAGCACTAAAGGCGATAGAATAAAGGGTATCTCCTCTTTGTACTTTATAGTTGCTTCCATTAATGTTAATAGTATGACCTAAATCGTTAACATTATTATTTAGACTGCTAACAGGCGCAGGAACATGGCGAGAAGAGCAACCAGAAAGAAAAACACCAACAAATATAGTCACATACAGTAAAAACTGTTTATTCATTGTATTTTTCTCCCAAATTAGACAATTGATATTTTTAACGCTTAACGCAATAAAAAGTACGCTAGCGCAATTAATACCACTAATCCCCAACCAAGTATTTCAATATATTGACGTAATTTTGCTTCCATTTTAGCCCCGCCCCACTTCATTAAGGCTGAAACTAAAAAGAATCGCGCACCACGTCCAATCGCCGATGCGAGTAAAAATGGCAAAAATGCCATTTGTAAAACACCTGCGCCAATGGTAAATACTTTATATGGTATCGGCGAAAAACCAGCTAAAAACACAACCCAAACACCGTAATCTTTAAACCAATTTAATGCGATATCAAACTTTTCTTGCCAGTGCATTTGTGCAATCAATGGCTCAACAACGGGTTCAAATAGCCAAAACCCAAGCAAGTAACCAACTACTCCACCAACAACCGATGCTATTGTGGCAAAACTTGCAAAACGCCATGCTTTTTTGGGTTGCGCAAGCGACATAGGTGCAAGCATTACATCGGGCGGTATTGGAAAAAAAACTGACTCTGCAAAGCTCATTGCAGCTAAATAACGTTCCGCATGGCGGTGCTTTGCCCACACTAGGGCCATATCGTATAACTTGGTAAACAACTTCAAAATGAATTCCTATTCAATATCGCCAGGTACTAACGGCACAAATCTAACGGGAGCAATAACATGCTCTTTATAATTATCGCCTTCGCGAATAACCATTACTAATTTTTGATCGCTCTCACCAATGGGCGCTAATAACACGCCTCCATCGGCTAACTGAGCAAGTAAGTCTTGCGGAACTTTAGAGGCCGCAGCAGTCACTATAATACCATCAAAAGGTGCTTGTGATTGCCAGCCTTGCCAACCATCACCATGCTTCATGGTTACATTATATAAATCGAGTTGTTGCAATCGACGCTTTGCCTGCCACTGAAGCGTTTTAATACGCTCTACCGAATAAACTTTTGTAAACGTTTTGGCTAATATTGCAGTTTGATATCCAGAGCCAGTACCAATTTCCAGCACTTTATTGCGTACACCAGCTAAGCGAAGTAGCTCTGTCATGCGCGCTACTATATAAGGCTGGGAAATAGTTTGCCCTTGCCCAATAGGTAGCGCCGTATTTTCATAAGCTTTGTGTTTTAGCACATCGTCTACGAATATATGTCGCGGAATATCAGCTATAGCACTCAGTACTTGTGTATCTTCAACGCCTTCGCGCTTTAGTAAGTCAGATAGCGCTTTTGCACTGCGGGTATAATTAGCGAGCACGATTAATCTCCAAATCGGCTAACCAGTCTCCTACTGCTTTTAGGCTGTCTTTGGCTGTCATATCAACACTTAATGGCGTAACTGAAGCAAAACCGTTATTGATTGCATAAAAGTCGGTACCCTCACCTGCATCACTTTCTATGCCCAGCGACCCATACCAATAAATATCTCGACCCCAAGGATCGGTTTGTTTGGTCATGGTTTCTGCTTTATGACGAGCACCTAAACGAGTTACTTGCACCCCTTTTAATTCACTTAATGGAATATCTGGCACATTTATATTTATTATTTGATCTTTTGGAAGCGGATGCGAAGCCAAACCTTTAATAATATTTACGGTAACAGCAGCGGCTGTTTCAAAATGCTCGCCCTTATGTGAGCAAAGCGATACCGCAATTGCAGGTAAGCCTAAATGACGACCTTCAGTTGCAGCTGCAACGGTGCCAGAGTAAAGCGTATCGTCGCCTAAATTGGCACCATGGTTAATGCCAGCAACAACAAGGTCTGGTTTTTCATTAGCTAACTGATTGACACCTAAATGCACACAATCAGTAGGTGTGCCATTTACCGACATAAAACCATTTTCGAGTGTAGTCGCTCGTAGTGGGTTCATTAATGTTAAAGAATTACTTGCGCCACTACAGTTGCGATCAGGTGCAACAAGGGTTACGTCTGCAATTTGTATAAGCGCCTGATATAAAACCGCAATGCCTTTAGCATTTACGCCATCATCGTTACTTAACAGTATCTTCATTTATGTCATTATCCTTCTCTTTGCGCTCTCGTGGGCTTGCATCTGTGTAATCCACCAGCTCGCGTAATAATGCGGTTGCAAAACACCCTTTTGGCAAACCAAAACTCAGCTTTAAACTGGTTTCATCTATGGTCTCAACCGTTAAGTTTTGCGGAATTAAACGCAGCATTCTGCGCTCATTTTTAAGGCCTAACTCACCTAAGCCATCACACCATGTTTGGAAAGGTTCAAGCCAGATTTTTTCTTGTTCGGTTAAACCTTTTTCGCTTTTCCCCACCATAGGTGCCGACATCATAATATCGCCAGTGGCTAATCGCTCTATGTTTTCGTCGTTAATTGCATCTTCAAAAAATGCATTACTGCCGCTGAGCATAAATACTTCACGGTGCATTGTTTTAGCTAAACCATGCTCTTTAACACGTAAATTTACTATTTGATTAAACACATGAGAGCGCGCTGCTGAAATAATAATACCGCGCAGTTTTTTATCGCGAATGCGCTCACCGGCAAACATTTTTTCAGCCATAACTAAGTTATGACCGCCATGCCCAAATCGTTGTTCGCCAAAGTAATTAGGCACACCTGCGCGTACTGCGTTAATGCGGCATAAAATATCAAGGGGCTTGGTTACGTTACGAAGCGTAATAGTAAATTTATTACCTTTGTGGCAGCCCGTGCGTAATTTACGGTCGTGGCGCTGTTGCGACACAATAAAAATACTCTCGCTATTTAAATCGCTAAAATCGATAGGCTTTTTAATCGGTACTTTTACACTAAACCACTGTGAGCACACACCGTGGCGATCTTTCATGCCGGCGTAACTTACGTCTCGCGGTGAAACACCCGCACGCTGCGCAATTAGCTTGGCAACATATTGCGTATTTTCGCCTTTTTTAACCACCTGCAAACACACGTGTTCGCCACTGCCTGTAAATTCTATACCTAGGTCTTCATCAACCATAAAGTCTTCAGCGGTGGTTTTAAAATCAGCTTTAGAAAGCGGAGCACCGTATAAATAATTTAAATCGCTCATGCGTTTTTTGTACTCATAGACTCTTTACTCATAATAACCACTGCATGGCTCGAAATACCTTCCCTGCGCCCTTCAAAGCCTAGCTTTTCAGTAGTAGTGGCTTTAACGTTAATTTGGCTAAGGTTACAATTTAAATCGCTGGCTAAATTAGCACGCATAGCTTGAATGTGTGGCAGCATTTTTGGCGCCTGTGCAACAATAGTCACATCGCCATTGCCAATTACATAACCTTGCTCTTTAGCTAAGCTCACCACATGGCGAAGTAAAATACGGCTGTCGATATTTTCATACTCACTAGCCGTATCCGGAAAGTGCTTACCAATATCACCCATTGCAAGCGAGCCTAAAATAGCATCACATAATGCATGAATAGCGACATCGCCATCTGAGTGCGCTAAAAAGCCTTGTGGATAATCAATTTTTTCACCACAAATAGTTAACGGGCCTTCGCCGCCAAATTTATGTACGTCAAAACCATGGCCAATTCGTATCATAATGCACTCTCGTTTTGTTGTTTATGTAATAAAAACCCAGCCAAGTCTAAATCCTCTGGCGTGGTTATTTTAATATTATCGCTGCGACCTGCTACAAGCTTTACTGGCTTACTCGCCCATTCAATTGCACTTGCTTCGTCTGTAATAGTTGCCCCACTTGCTAATGCGCCTTGAAGTGCATTTTTAAGCTCGTCATATTTAAAAAACTGCGGGGTAAGTGCTTGCCATAAATCGTCTCGTGGCACAGTTTGTAGGGCATGAGTGTGGCCGCGTTTTATGGTGTCTTTTACTTTGCTAGCTAAAATACCGCCTTCATCAGCGCGTATACATTCATCAATTAAACGCTCTATATCACTGATATTAACTAGCGGACGCGCAGCATCGTGCACCAACACCCATGTAGGCGGGTTAGGCGCTAAAAAAAGTAAGCTATTAAGTACCGAATCTGCACGCTCTTTACCGCCACTGGCGCGAACAATGCGCTTATCAAGTGTTGGGAGTTCGTCAAAATAGGGATCGCTGTCGCTAAGGGCAACAACAATAGTGCGTAATTGAGATAATTGAGAAAGTTTAGCTAAGGTATGCTCTAAAATAGTTTTACCCGCTAATTGTATGTATTGCTTAGGCGCATTGTGCTGCATTCTACTGCCAACACCCGCTGCAGGAACAATTGCAGCAATAGTCTGTTTATTTGTCATATTGTTTGCCCGGTAAAACACGAATAAATGTTTCGTCCGGTTTAATCATTCCCAATTCGTTGCGTGCACGCTCTTCAATGCCTTCTTGGCCAAGCTTTAAATCTTCAATATCTGCTTTAAGTACTTTATTTCGTTTAATGAGCTTTTCGTTGGTTTCTTGATGCGACGCTACAGCACCTTTTAGCCGTGTGTAGTCTTGTAAGCCATTATGACCAAACCATAATCTGTATTGTACAAACAGTGCTAAGCACAGTAAGCCAACTTGAAAAATACGCATTTAACACTCCTTATTTTAAATTCCAAATACCTTAACTTTCATACGCTAAGGGGCGCTTTAAATTGCGCCAATTAATACTACCCGCTAAAAGCATTTCACGTAGTGATAAAACCCGTGGCATACAACGCTTCGAAAATTGCCACTGATGCCCGCAACATGCAGCGGTTAAACTCACTTTACTTGGCTTTATTAACTGAGCATTTTGCTGCTCTAACCCATTTCCTAAAAAATCAAACCAACCTAGCTCGTTGCAATGCAGCTTATTTTCACCTAACTGATCAATGCTGTCTATTCTAAGGCGCACCTGATCGTAACCATGTAATATAACGGGCACTATAAGCCCCACTTTGGCATACGTTTGATAAAAAAGTTCATTAGCGTGAACATTCACATCGGGTGGAGTCGGTTTTTGCTTTTCAAGCCACGTCCCGTTTTGTGCATCAAGCGTAAAAGGCGTGTCGCCATTAGCTACTAACGTTGCCGCTCGCTCAATATAATAAGGTAGGCTTTTTAACTGGCGGCGCAGTTTATCGGCATTAGGCTCTGCAACTAATCGCTGAACCTCACGCTGATAAAACGCATTACACAATTGTGCATACAACACTTTTTGTGCATCAGTTTGCCAAATTTCAACTTGCTGCTGAGCACCAAGTGACTGATTTTTAGCGACCAATAGCTGTACTCAAAAATATTCAGGTAAATGTTTTATAACACAGTATTGAATATTTTTTAAGCGCAGCGCACTAATTAAGCGCTTGGCTTTTCACCTAATTTTGCTTTACCTGATTCTAAAAATTGCACAACCGTATTACGCTTTTTACCAATCAGCAAACTGCCATCAGCTAAAAACATAAAGTTTTGCCAATTGCGTTTAAATACATCAAACGTCGTTTCGATAATATTATCGCGCGCCATACAAAAATAAACCGTGGTATTAGCTTCCCAATCTAAAAAAGTTAAGATTGCTTCTGGTGGTTGCGCATCGCCATTTTCCCACGCATCTTGCCAATCTACTTCTTGGCTAAAGCTTTTTTCTTGTCCACACCAATCGGTGTCTTCAAAAAAATCTGGGTGATCAAACTCACGGCTCACCATGGTTGTCCAAAGTACGGCTGCACGCTCATCGCCCATAGGCTTTATTTTTGCTGCGTCTTCATCAGATACAGGTAAATCTTTGTGGCGAAAAACCCACGCCTTTTTGTAATCATCTAAAGAAATATAGTTCATAGTGTTGGCAAATTAGTTAACATTAAAAGTGCAAAGCCAAATTATACAAGAGATCAAAACATGACTACAGCAATAAAACCACTTTCCCTCAAACCAGGTATGTACCAACACTACAAAGGGCCGCAATACAAAGTTATTCACGTTGCCACCCATAGCGAAACCGAGGAACAACTTGTGATTTACCAAGCACTCTATGGTGAATTTGGAATCTGGGCACGTCCACTTAGTATGTTTTTAGAAACCATTGAAAAAGATGGAGAGGTCATACCGCGTTTTGCCTACCTTGGACCTGCCGTTTAACTATGGCATTATAACAAAATAACTTACTCCTCAGACCAGACAAGGGTACACCGTGCAATTTAATTCTACTGACAATTACATCGCAAGCAGCTCGCTAAAACAGGCAGTAAATGCGGCCATTATGCTCGAAAAACCACTTTTAATTAAAGGCGAACCCGGCACAGGTAAAACTATGCTGGCTGAGGAGTTAGCTAAAAGCTTAGATACAGTACTTATTCAGTGGCATATAAAATCGACTACTAAAGCGCAGCAAGGCTTGTACGAGTACGATGCGGTTTCGCGCCTGCGCGACAGTCAATTAGGTGACGAGCGTGTACACAATATTGGTAACTACATTGTTAAAGGTAAGCTTTGGCAAGCATTTACTCATGCAGAATTACACGGTAAACGCCCAGTGCTTTTAATTGATGAAATAGATAAAGCCGACATAGAGTTTCCAAACGACTTATTACTTGAGCTTGATAAAATGGAGTTTCATGTTTACGAAACTAACGAGCGCATTGTCGCAAAAGAGCGCCCTATTGTGATCATCACATCAAATAACGAAAAAGAATTACCGGACGCATTTTTACGCCGCTGCTTTTTTCATTATATTGATTTTCCTACCAGCGACGAAATGCAGCAAATTATCGACGTGCACTACCCTAACGTTAAACAGGATTTAGTACGCCAAGCACTTGAAGTATTTTTTAACCTGCGTGACGCAAACGGCCTTAAAAAGAAGCCATCCACCAGCGAATTACTCGATTGGTTAAAGCTTTTAATGGCTGAAGACATAGATGCTAAAACACTGCACGATAAAGCTAAAAAAGGTGGCTTAATGCCCATGTTTGGCGCATTACTTAAAAATGAGCAAGATATAAGCCTAATCGAAAAACTCGCGTTTATGAGTCGTCGCTAAGATGTTGATTGCGTTTTTCTTCAAACTACGGGAATACCGTTTACCAGTAAGTCTACGCGAGTTACTCGACTTAATTAACGCCTTAAAAAAAGGCGTTATATTTGCCGATGTAGACGCCTTTTACCATTTAGCACGCACCATAATGGTAAAAGACGAAACGCACTTTGACCGATTCGACAAAGCCTTTAGCGACTATTTTAGTGGTATTGCTGACCTCGATTTGCTCGAGAGCTTAAAGCAACAGCACAACTTACCTGAAGATTGGCTACGTAAAGAGTTTGAAAAAAACCTAAGCGATGAAGAAAAAGCCCAACTTAAAGCTATGGGTGGGCTCGACGAGCTTATGAAAACCCTAAAAGAGCGCTTAGAAGAGCAACAAAAACGTCACGCTGGTGGCAATAAATGGGTGGGCACTGGCGGTACATCACCTTTTGGAGCATACGGCTATAACCCCGAAGGCGTGCGTATAGGTCAAGACGGCAATCGTAACCGCCAAGCGGTAAAAGTGTGGGATAAACGAGAATACAAAAACCTCGACACCGACAGAGAAATTGGTTCGCGCACAATTAAACTCGCCCTTAAAAAACTACGTAAATTTGCCCGCACTGGCGCAAGCGACACGCTTGATTTAAACGAGACTATTCGCGCTACTGCAAAACAAGGCGGCATGCTTGATGTAAAAATGGCACCTGAGCGCCACAATGCCGTAAAAGTATTGATGCTGTTTGATATTGGCGGCTCAATGGATGACTACATTCATACCTGCGAAGAATTATTTAGCGCCGCCCACAGCGAGTTTAAACACCTAGAGTTTTACTACTTTCATAACTGTTTATACGAGAACATTTGGCAAGACAACGCGCGCCGCCATTCAAACGTAATAGACACCATGACGCTGATTAACAAATTTACCAGCGACTATAAAGTAATATTTGTTGGCGATGCCACTATGGGCCCGTACGAAATAGCCTACCCTGGCGGCTCAGTAGAGCACTACAACGAAGAGCCCGGCAGTGTATGGTTATCACGAGTCACCAACCACTTTGATAAAGTCGCTTGGCTCAACCCACAATCCGTTGAACACTGGCCGTACTATCAATCAATTGGCTTTATAAAAGAGCTAATGAACAACCGCATGTATGCGCTGAGTTTAGATGGGATAAGTAAAGCGATAAAAGAGCTGAGTTAAAATGAATAATAGGAATATATTAAAATTAGTTTTGTTTGCATCACTTATTATAAATATGGTTTTTATTACTATCTTTATAAGTGACTCTAAAAAGGATGAAAGCATTTATTTATTAGCAAGCAATGTTGAAGCTAAATGCTTGAATGATTGGAAATCACAAGACTCTAGGGTGCCTTTTATTACCTCTCATCAAATTTTAGGGCCAGATCCTTTTACTGAATATAACCTTTTAGAGCTGGGAGGTTATGATCAGTCAACATCTTTCACATACGAATTCTCAGCATGTTTTAAAGATAAATTTTCTACAGTAAGAACAATTGCAGAGATGAAATATGCTATTGATTTCATGGGTAAGCAATCAAAAAATGTTGGATTTTATAAATCACCAAATTCTGATGAAATTGTTGTTTACTCAAATGAGTAACAATTAAACTAGATTGGCTAAACTCATAACTCGTTGAGCATTAGCTGTACTATCAATCAATTGGCTTTATAAAAAAGCTAATGAACAATCGCATGTATGCGCTTAGTTTAGATGGGATAAGTAGAGCGATAAAAGAGCTGAGTTAGATTAAAGTATTGCCAAAAAATTAAAACTGTTTAAAAATAATAGCTCCCTCAAATTAAAATATCTAACTCAATGGGGAGCCATCAATAAATATTGGAGATCCATAGTCATCTGAAGTAGTTAACCCTTTTGGATAACGTTTTTTTATTCTGTTTTTTGATAGTTCTTCAGCTGTAGAAAGCATTGCAATTAGAGGTTTGAGCTCTCCCAAACTAATATCGATACCTTCAAACTGATACAGCTCACATATGAGATTTTTATGAAGCTCAAAAAGCTTGTTTAAACAAAATGGATTTTTGGTCGGGAAAGAAATTCCATAATATCTAAAACCTCTCAAATAATCTTGTTTTAAACTATATATAGTCACTTTAGGAGTATGAATGTCCGAGTTAGGGACACTACCTACAAACTTTGACTTCTCATTTGTAGTTTTTATATAGAAGCGAGCAATTTCGAGAGTTACTTCTGTGTTATAACTCTTCTGAGCGCTTTTAGAAAATAGAGATTTGTATAAAACTCTTTGTTGAATTTCAAATCCAAAACTTTTCTCAAGATACTTACAATACTTGTCAAATATTTCGCAGTGCTCGTAATAATTTCTAAGTGTTGTTTGGCTTATTATTTGCTTAGAATTATGAATTCTTATAATTATGAGACTAAAAATAACAGCCAAGGGTAATAAACTAAGCGAAAACGAATAATAACTCACGAATTCCTTTAACGATGAAGAGCTTAAGGAAAGTTGAAAATCATTACTTTCGATTAATTCACATGTTGGTGTGATTGAAAAAAATATAGACAAAAAAATTGGTATAATAATAGCTAATTGAAATAACTTACCTTCATGAACCGCTTTTTTTTCGTCAATTAAGAGCTTTATTGATAACCAATTAAAAATGCTATTTAAAGTCATAATATCTCTCAATTAATATGAATAAATAATTAGTTCGCGTCTATCTTTGTCTTTTAAATAAGTAATACAGAGTAGATTTGAATTACTTAGATACGTATCATGAACTTACAACTCAGCTATGTGATTTAGCGTCTCAGGATGACGCTGCACAAGCTTTAGCAATGTTATCGCTTGCCCATTAGGTGCACTGCGTCCTTGCTCCCAGTTTTCGAGCGTTCTTGCTGATGTATGTAAAATGTTTGCAAATACCCCGCGCGACATATTAAATGTTTCTCGAATATTTACTATTTCATCGGGTGAGATAGCAAGATCATTAATATCATTTACCGTATGAGTACGTAACGTAAGCTTTCCTTGTGAATGCGCTTTAGCGTTCACAAGTGCTGTAGTTAATTCTGAAAATAAATCACGTTTGCTCATTGCGCCACACCTCTAAGAATTCTTTTAATTGCTTTTTCTGATCTGCTGTTAAATCGGTTACTTCGTTTTTACTGTAGATAGTGAGTAGATAAAAACGTCTTTTATCGTCCAAGTAATAATATATAACTCTTGAACCACCACGCTTACCCTTTCCTTTACTCGCAACTCGTATTTTACGTAAGCCGCCTGTTCCTTGAATCACATCGCCCTGTTTAGGATTAACCATTAGATCTGCTTGAAATAAACGATACTCGTCATCACTCAAGTACAGCTCTCGGTACTTTTCGAATATGTTTGATTCAACAAATAGGCTTTTCATACATTAAAGTATACGCAGATAGCGTATAAATTCAATTAAAGATTTTAAACGATTGGCGGCAGGTATCTCTTGCTTTAGCTAAAGCCCTTTACTCATAAACAAGCTGTACGGGTCTAGCTCATAATCACCAAACGACTCACACTCTTTAAAACCAAATTGAGCATAAAGCTTTTGTGCCGGTAAAAATGCCTCTGCGGTGCCGGTCTCTAAACTTAGTGTTTTATAACCACGCAGTGTGGATTGCTCAATAATATGGGTGAGCAACTTAGTAGCTATACCTTGGCGTAAATGGTTACTTGAAGTGCGCATTGATTTAATTTCGCCATGCGTTGTATTTAGTGCTTTTAAAGCGCCAACACCCGCTAAATTATTATCAATCCATAAGCTATAAAAAGTTATGCCGGGCTGAGTGAGTTTACTTACATCAAGTGCATGCACGCTCTCGACGGGTGAGTGCTTTAGCATATCGTTATGATGCCCTTGTAGTAGCTTTATAACGTGTGGGTTTGAAAGTTCACCTGTTCTAATATCCATTTATACCTCGTTTAATCCTAGAATTTAATGCTTGAGGGCTTTAGGGCTTTAGGGCTTTAATTAAAACCCTAAAGTAAGGGGTTATATTTAGGCTGCTAGCTCCCACACTATAAACGCTACTGCAAAACCTACTAAATACACTAGTCCTAACCACGTTAAGCTACGTAATAACACGCTGTGTTTTATTGCTAAATCAAACTAGACATCCACCTTAATTAAACAAACAAAGCTATCTCAATTAAGATAGGTGTTGTCTTAATTTTTTTACCTCGCGAGTAGTAAAAAAAAAACCAAAAACGCGGCTTAAAGCCGCGCCTACAAATATAACCCCAATCCTGTAGGCGCGAGTTTACCTCGCGAACATGCTTAATAAAACATACTTAACAACAAAATTTAGGGTGGGTGTTTTGTTGGTGTCTTGTTTATTTTTGTTTTATGAGCGACCTGATAAAAAGCGGATCGTTACCCAAATCAGAGGGCGAGTATTTTTTTGTTCGCACTACTGAATAACTTATTTACACGTGGTTTTCAATTGTGAGTAAGGGTAATCTTTACCAAATTGAACTTTTGATTAAAACCGTTATAATTCACGCACTTTTGATTAAAGCTGTTGTAATTCATCCATTATGAAAAATATTTTTATTGTTATTTCACTCATTTTAGCCGTTTTTTTTGGCTACAACTATTTCACTTCCAACTCGACAAAAGTTGTATTAGATAGCGCATCCGAAACTTCAACACAAAAACTTGCTAACAATTGGAATGATATCACTCTTCCAGAAGAGATTGAAAATTATTCAAATATTGAAGCTTGTGATACAACAGAGGCAAACATTTGTTTTGGCTCAGGAAGTATATTTTACAAAGAAACCAAAGATGTGACTGTAGCAAGCTTAGTATCAACTGCAGAAACATCGCGTTACGGTGTCCAGGTTAAAAAAACAGGTGAGCTGTTTGTGTTTTCTATAGAGAATGACATTTCTGACGACGAACTGGATTTTGGTAATATTGCTTGTTACAAATATGAGGGTAGTGAAGAAGGCGTTACCGAAACGCGTGAATTAAAATTAGATATTTACGGTACAAAAGTAACAGGGACAAAGTTAGGTTACTCCCAATCAGTTGAATACAGCGTTGGGTATGAAGGTATTGTTGAAGGAGTACTAAACAGCCTTGGAGGAAATACTGTAAATGCTATCACTACACTTACTATTGCAGATGGAGGGGAGATCCGCCAAGAAGAAATATACATTTTAGGCGAAAACTCAATGACTGAAATGCGATATCGTTTAGTCGATGATTTTAAAAATAGTATTTTACGTATCGATAAGAGTATAAAAAAATCCGCAGAAGGTCAGATTTTCCCTATTGAGTATAAATATAATAAAGTAGAGTGCCCGTTATAGGGCTTTGATCTTTAATTAGGCTGCCAACTTCCAAATTATAAAAGCTAAAGCAAAGCCTACTAAATACACTAGCCCTAACCACGTTAAACTACGTAGTAACACGCTATGTTTTATAGCAAGCTCTGATCGCACAAGGCTAAAGTTAAGCCATGCAAAAATAGGCGTTGTAACAAATGAAAGCGTCATCGCAAACGTAAGCATGGGGCCAAGGGCTGATTTAAAAAATAAAATAACCGCCATACCGGCAAGTGCTTGTAGTATTAACCAAATATTTAGACTGTGTTTTGATTGCTTAAAACCAAGTAGTTTATGCGATTCATTTAAAGTACGCGCGTAACCATCTAGCACGGTGAGTGTAGTGCCAAACATACATAAAAAAGCAATGGCTGATACTAGCGGCCTTGCCCACTCGCCTATTGTTAATGCGTACATATCAATAAGCTGCTTGGCAAACGCGACACCACCGAGTTCTATACTGCTGGTTTGCCCGTATTGCACTAATACACCTAAGCTAAAAAATACTAATGCTAAGCCAGCTGTAAGCCAGTAACCTACATTAAAATCGAATAAGCCTTGGCTTTTAGAAACTGTTTGCTGCGCTTGTTTTTCTTTTAGCCATAAAGAACTTAATGCAGATATTTCGATAGGCGCTGGCATCCACCCCATTAAAGCCACCATAAAACTCAGCATGGCAAGTTCGTACGGTGAAGGCCCTACATAGTCAGCAGGTGCCATTGGACCGTTACTAAATGCAATGGCAAGGGCAATTAAAGTCGCGAGTGTAAGCAGCCCCATAATGCCTTTAGCAACGTTATCGAGCGCTTTAAAGTGCCCAAGTAGTAATATAACTAAACATACCCCTAGCAGCATCCAACAAAGTAAGGTTACTTCAATAACAATAGGTAGAGCGTAATGCAGTAAGCTTGCGGTAAGCAGTAATACGCCGGCGGTATTAACAACGGCGGCTACAATGTTTAAACCAATAAAGCTATAAAAGTAAAACGGACCTTTACTTTTATACCCCTCTACTAGGCTATTTTTAGTAGCGAGAGTGTATTCCATACCAAAGCGAAAAAACGGGTACTTTAAAACATTAACAACGAGGATAAGCCAAAATAATTGCCAGCCAAATATTGCCCCAGCTTGTGTAGAGGCAACTAAGTGAGAACCTCCAATAGCGGCTGTTGCCATGAGAATCCCAGGGCCAAGCGCGTTCAGGCTTGATTTCCATTTCGGTACTGCTTGGTTCATTTACTGCTCAAAAATAGTGTGTGTGTGAGCCTCTAACTTACAGAAATTACAGGCAATAAAAAAGAGCCAGGCGGCTCTTTTTTACAATACTTTGTGACTAATTTTTATTTAAGATCCATCTCTTGGATGATCTCGTGTGCGATTTCAGGTGTCGTGCTTACAGGCTTTTCGTGTAGGTTAGCTTTTATTTGCCCTTTTCGATGTTTTAGTGCCGCATCGAGTTTTTTAGCTGCGCTTGCAATGGCTGGGTACATAACTTCGTTTTCCCCTTTTACCGATATGCGCGTGCCTTCATAATTAGTGCTAATTTCAGCTTGGATTTTATGATGTTCTTTAGACAAAATAATATCGAGTGCAATAAGCGATGGGAAATGGCTCTCGATTTTTGAAAATTTTTCGTTGATGTGCTCTCTAATAGAGTCAGTAACTTCAACATGGTGACCAGAAAGATTAATTTTCATAGGGTATCCTTTTATTTGTTACCTACAATTAGTATTGGGGGCTATTTAAATTAACACAAGGAAAAAAGAGATATATTTGAGGATTATTTACGGCTTTTGGTGATTTAAATCATGCGTTGTGCAAAGTTTATGCAAAGCCCATAGTGCATGGGCTTTCAGACGTCTAGCTGTACTGGTTAATCTGTGTACGAACAACAGTAGTCAGCAAAATCAGATACTTTTACTTTAAAGCTTACATTTGCATCAACATTAAACGATTCACCCGCGTTAAATGTTTTCCACTCACTTGCACCTGGTAATAAAATATCCCATTGGCCAGCTAAAAGCTCCATGCACTCTTTTTGGTTTGTATCAAAAACAAACTCACCTGGTTGCATAAAGCCTAACGTTTTCGCTTCGCCATCACCTAAAATAACGGTACGGCTCGACACTTTTCCATCAAAATATACATTGGCTTTTTTTACTACACTTACGTTATCGAACTTTGGCATTTTTAGCTCCTGCTATTAATTTAAGATTTTTATTTATAAATTTTATCGCACTACATTGCCTGATAGCTTACTTTCTTGCAAGGAAAGCTGCATTGTTCAAGGTGAAGTTGCTTCATGTAAGGGCATAAAAAAACCCGCAACATGTGTAACACCACTCGTTTAAGAACGAGTGGTGTTTTTTCGTTTATACCTAACTGGATATTTTTGTGTCTTTGCGAGCACCGTTCGCGGATAAGCTTTTCGCTTTCTTTTCTCCGGTAATATTA
>NZ_JADYXJ010000059.1:0-786 GCF_015864365.1 Pseudoalteromonas sp. SWXJ133 | reverse complement strand
GTAACTGGAGTGCAACGCCAACAGGTACATTAGCTGAAGGTAATTATAGCGTCAGCGCCAGCATTACAGATGCAGCGGGTAATACAGGCACGGGTACAGACACGGGCGAAGTGGATATAACACCGCCAGTACTTGCCTTTACGCCGACGTTTGAGCTTGGTTTATTAGTTACCTTAAGCGGTACGTCTGACTTGCCAGCAGGCAGTGAAATTACCATTACCGAGCAACTTGTAGGCGGGGGGATTGGTGAAACATATACCACTACAACCGATGCGGATGGTAATTGGTCATTAATTGGATTAGATGTTTCCTTGCTAAATGTAGGCTCAGTGATCGCAACAGCCACAGATGCCGCAGGTAACACCCGTACGATTAGCTCAGATGACTTTGATAGTACACCACCGATACTAAGCGTGAACGTTGATGCACAAAGCGGCAGCAACACGCCAATCATAAGTGGCACAAGCGATGCGGGTGAGGGCGCACAAGTAACTATTGTGGTTACTGATAGCGCAGGCAACCCGCAAACCATCATCGCTTTAGTGGATGCAAATGGCAACTGGAGCGCCATACCAGCGAAACCGTTAAGCGAAGGTGAAAGTACTATTGAAGTAAGTGTACGCGACAGCGTCGGCAACGAAACGACGCTCAGTGACACCACTACGATAGACACGCAAGCGCCCACGTTAACCTTCCAAACCGTGGGTGACATTAGCGACTTAACCCCAGAGCTACAAGGCACCAGTAATGAAATTGGTGGCACCGTTATACTTACTATCACTGATA
>NZ_JADYXJ010000058.1:0-888 GCF_015864365.1 Pseudoalteromonas sp. SWXJ133 | reverse complement strand
AGTTAACTAAATGGCACTGAATGGTACTGCTACCATTCTTTTTTTACTTTTGAAAACTCTTGATAAATACAATGTATCTATCAGAATTTTATTATCAGCTTTTCCAAATTTTTAAAGAGCAAGAGATGTAAAAACTTCTCAAAATTAAACACACTCTATTCTCAGGCGGTTAATGGCCCGATAAAGAATATTTATTTTTAAGAAGTAAGTGGTGGAGCTAAGCAGGATCGAACTGCTGACCTCCTGCGTGCAAGGCAGGCGCTCTCCCAGCTGAGCTATAGCCCCACATATGCTGGTACTTATTGTTTTAACCATCTTCTTAATTAGATAAGAAGTGGTGGGTCTGAGTAGATTTGAACTACCGACCTCACCCTTATCAGGGGTGCGCTCTAACCAGCTGAGCTACAGACCCAAAACAATAAGTGTTGTTCTCTTTACAATAACAATCATCTGTGTGGACACTACGAACAAATAAGTTCTAAATCGTATAAGGAGGTGATCCAGCCCCAGGTTCCCCTAGGGCTACCTTGTTACGACTTCACCCCAGTCATGAATCACTCCGTGGTAAACGTCCTCCCGAGGGTTAGACTATCTACTTCTGGAGCAACCCACTCCCATGGTGTGACGGGCGGTGTGTACAAGGCCCGGGAACGTATTCACCGCGTCATTCTGATACGCGATTACTAGCGATTCCGACTTCATGGAGTCGAGTTGCAGACTCCAATCCGGACTACGACGCACTTTAAGTGATTCGCTTACCTTCGCAGGTTCGCAGCACTCTGTATGCGCCATTGTAGCACGTGTGTAGCCCTACACGTAAGGGCCATGATGACTTGACGTCGTCCCCACCTTCCTCCGGTTTATCACCGGCAGTCTCCTTAGAGTTCT
>NZ_JADYXJ010000057.1:0-1011 GCF_015864365.1 Pseudoalteromonas sp. SWXJ133 | reverse complement strand
TAAATTTTCACAGTAACTTGCTTGTGAGGCTGGCCTGCCTACTGCACCATGAAATACGCGCGTAAATTGCGTAGTCAGTTTTAACCAGTTCTCTGGGGAGATATTAAGCCTTTCTAACAAAGGTAGGTTCATGTTATCAATATACCCGCGTTTATCCTCTCGTATTATTCGCCCTGTTAGCTCAACAAGTTCAAGGTACGATTTAAGCTCAAACGGCAGCCCTTTAGGCATAATCTGACGTGGCATACCTGCAAAACGTAGTAACTGTTTAGGCTGTTTACCTTCTGTCGCGCATGTTAAGCGCTTTTGTACACTGGTATGGTCTGACCCTTCTGGTGTGTTAGCCATTTTAGCCCTAATGGGATTTAAATCGACATAGGCCATACACGCTGTAAGTGCTGCTTCATCTAGTAATGCTTGCGATTTGAATCTACCCTCCCAAAATCGTCCTGTGCAGTTATCTTCTTTATTTGCTCTGCGCGCAATGTCTTCATTTAACAACCGCATAAACCAGCTAATACTTGCTAGGCGTTCGCGGTATTGTTTAACCGTTTGGTTGAAAAAGATGAGTTCAACTTTACTTAGCTTTTCACCTTGTACATATTTTTGCGTTAACACTGTGCCTTTACAGAGTTTATGCCAGCGAATAACAATCGCTTTATCATTCAGCCTGTTTGCTTTCTTATCATCTACATATAGTACCAAATGGGTGTGATTACTCATTACGGCATAAGCACATACATCAATACAAAATACCTTTGCTAATTCAAGCAGCTTATCTTCAACCCACCCTCGTCGATGCTCGTAAGATTGACCAGTAAAACGGTCTTCTCCACATAAAAATGCACGACGAACACAGCGTGAAATACAGTGATAGTATTTTGTATCAACCAAACTTACTTGACGCTTTCTTGAAATTGCCATAAGACACCCTGCTCGTTTTTTGCACTAACTAAAACGTAGTCCTAAATTTTGAAAAGAGCAAAATTTAGGATGGGTGTCACTGTTAAT
>NZ_JADYXJ010000056.1:0-1061 GCF_015864365.1 Pseudoalteromonas sp. SWXJ133 | reverse complement strand
TTAATGCCGATCAGTTAAGAAAATGACCGGTTGACCGATCCAAACGATCATGCAAAATCCGTAGTTAGGAAACTAACTACGGATTTTTTTGTGAATATAGAACAAGCACTGCAAGCAACACTTAAAGAAAGCAGCCGATACCATACCTTTGAAAAATTATCAGAAATTCTTGACCCTGAAATCATTGAACAAGGTTTTCAACAAGCTGGGATTGCAACCGTTCGTAAGCGAAGGTTACCGCTTGAGGCCGTTTTGTGGTCAGTTATTGGCATGGCATTGTTTCGAAAAGAATCGGTTTGGAATATCGCTAATAAGCTAGATATCATGTTACCAGGCAAGAACCAACTCGTTGCTCCAAGTGCGATGGTACAGGCGAGACAAAGGTTAGGTGATGATTCCGTTAAACACGTTTTCAATAAATCTGCTCAATCAATGTATAAGCAACAGTCATTCGAAACATGGAATGGTTTGAACCTATTAGCTGTTGACGGTGTTGTGTGGCGAACAGCCGACACGCCTGATAATCGTAAAGCCTTCTCTTCTGGTAGCAACCAATACGGTGATACAGCCTTTCCTCAAATACGCATGGTCTGTCATATGGAATTGACCAGCCATCAACTGCTCAGTAGCGAGTTTGATAACTATAAAACCAACGAGATGAAATTAGCTGAGCGTTTAATTGAACGTACACCAGATAATTCACTGACTATGTTTGATAAAGGATATTATTCTTTAGGCCTGTTAAATCGTTGGCACCAAACTGGGAAGATGAGGCACTGGCTGATACCAGCAAGGCCCGACTTACAGTATGAAATCATCTCCAGCGCGGGTAAAAATGACCATATCATTGAATTGAAAACAACAAAGCATGCACAAAAAAACTTTCCCGATGTTCCTGAAACGATTAAAGCGAGATTAATCAGTAAAACAATAAAGGGCAAAAGCTACCGTATATTAACCTCGATGACGGATAGATTGCGTTATCCAGGTAATGAAATTGTTGAATTATATTGTCATCGTTGGGAGATAGAGCTTGGGTTTAGAGAAATCAAACAAACCAT
>NZ_JADYXJ010000055.1:0-1070 GCF_015864365.1 Pseudoalteromonas sp. SWXJ133 | reverse complement strand
TCCCGAAGGCACCAAACCATCTCTGGTAAGTTCTCTGTATGTCAAGTGTAGGTAAGGTTCTTCGCGTTGCATCGAATTAAACCACATGCTCCACCGCTTGTGCGGGCCCCCGTCAATTCATTTGAGTTTTAACCTTGCGGCCGTACTCCCCAGGCGGTCTACTTAATGCGTTAGCTTTGAAAAACAGAACCGAGGCTCCGAGCTTCTAGTAGACATCGTTTACGGCGTGGACTACCGGGGTATCTAATCCCGTTTGCTCCCCACGCTTTCGTACATGAGCGTCAGTGTTGACCCAGGTGGCTGCCTTCGCCATCGGTATTCCTTCAGATCTCTACGCATTTCACCGCTACACCTGAAATTCTACCACCCTCTATCACACTCTAGTTTGCCAGTTCGAAATGCAGTTCCCAGGTTGAGCCCGGGGCTTTCACATCTCGCTTAACAAACCGCCTGCGTACGCTTTACGCCCAGTAATTCCGATTAACGCTCGCACCCTCCGTATTACCGCGGCTGCTGGCACGGAGTTAGCCGGTGCTTCTTCTGTCAGTAACGTCACACATGATGGGTATTAACCACCACGCTTTCCTCCTGACTGAAAGTGCTTTACAACCCGAAGGCCTTCTTCACACACGCGGCATGGCTGCATCAGGCTTGCGCCCATTGTGCAATATTCCCCACTGCTGCCTCCCGTAGGAGTCTGGGCCGTGTCTCAGTCCCAGTGTGGCTGATCATCCTCTCAAACCAGCTAGGGATCGTCGCCTTGGTGAGCCATTACCTCACCAACTAGCTAATCCCACTTGGGCCAATCTAAAGGCGAGAGCCGAAGCCCCCTTTGGTCCGTAGACATTATGCGGTATTAGCAGTCGTTTCCAACTGTTGTCCCCCACCTCAAGGCATGTTCCCAAGCATTACTCACCCGTCCGCCGCTCGTCAGCAAAGTAGCAAGCTACTTTCTGTTACCGCTCGACTTGCATGTGTTAGGCCTGCCGCCAGCGTTCAATCTGAGCCATGATCAAACTCTTCAATTAAAAAGTTTTATGTCTTTCGACAGCTCAATGAATTCTGAATTT
>NZ_JADYXJ010000054.1:0-1136 GCF_015864365.1 Pseudoalteromonas sp. SWXJ133 | reverse complement strand
CATTGGAGTAGATTTATGCATGATCACGAACAAAGCATTAATTTCTATGAAACGAATTACGAAATTATTGGACAATGGTTGGTGCGACCTAGGGATAAAGTGATTTTGGGTGATATGAATAATCGTACTTGTCGCTTCTGCGGTAAAACACATCCAGAAGTATCTTTTAAGAAAGTAGCTCACGCTATCCCTGAGCTATTAGGAAATAAAAGCATAGCAAGTGCCTATGAATGTGATATTTGCAATAAAGAGTTTGGGGATGGAATAGAGAATGACTTAGGTAATTGGTCAAAACCAATGCGTACACTCATTCGTATTAAGGGGAAAAAAAGTGTTCCTACTCTAAAAAAAGGCGGTGACAAACCTGGGTGGAGAATTGAATATGGGCAAGACCGACTGAATATTAGGGCCTATGAAAATGATCCGATTTTTGAGGTTGACGAAGACAACAAGACCGTTATCTTCAAGTTAAGGCGAGATTCTTATACACCCGTAGCCGTATTGAAAGCATTTATGAAAATCGGAGTTACGTTGCTTCCTGATAATGAAGTCCCCAATTTTTTAGGATTGATGGCGTGGATTAAAGAGTCTGATCACTCTAAAGCATACTTAAATAAGTGTCCTGTTATTTACTCCTTCCAACCTGGACCTCTACCAAGCGATTTGATTTCAGCCCTAATTTTACGACGCAAAAATGCTGTTACAGGTTATCCATATGCTTTTCTTGTTATTGGATACGGAAATGAGGTGTTTCAAGTTTCGTTGCCATCCGAAATCCAAGATGGAAAAATGAGTGGGCAGTCTATTTCAATTCGTCCTTTTCCTGTTCCCGGTAATTCTAACCCTGCAATATATGGTGAGACCAAGAGCACTGTCTTGGATTGGATGGATTTCCACGTACGTAAAGGAGAAATTATGACGATGGAAATGAGCTATGACACACGAGTTCCAGTGGAAATCACGAGTGCCGATTAGTGTTTGGCATATGGAGCCTGCATGCCTAACAAGGCAATTAAACGGAACTAAAACAGTGGGTTATGTTTCGCTTCGCTACACATTTTAACCCACTATTTTAGTCCGCTTATTGCGGCGTTGAGGCTGTAGAATTACTCTTTTTAGGAACGTATCCAACTATT
>NZ_JADYXJ010000053.1:0-1194 GCF_015864365.1 Pseudoalteromonas sp. SWXJ133 | reverse complement strand
CAGGGCAAGATCACGAACTTTACCTTGACTTAAAAGTATGATCTTATACTCCTTTTTTAAGGAGCATTCTCATGCTTGATATTCAGCTATTTAAATATTTCGAATCAATCGATGATCCTCGCCAACAAGGTAAAGTGGTTCATAAACTATTTGATATCATATTCCTAGCCGTCAGCGCTGTTGTGTCTGGATGCCAAGGCTGGGAAGATATTGAAGATTTTGGTCATGATAGATTAGATTGGCTCAGGAAATATGTCCCCCTAGAGCAAGGCATCCCCCGCCATGACACAATTGCCCGTGTATTAAGCCGTATTGATATGACGCAATTTCAAGATTCTTTTTCTTCTTGGATGAAAGCATGCACTAAATTAACCCAAGGCGATGTTGTGGCTATTGACGGGAAACGGTTAAAAGGGTCTTTTAATCAATCGGATAGGCGCGATGCACTTTATATGGTCAGTGCATTTGCATGCGAAAATGGTGTTGTTTTAGCACAATGTCCTGTTGATAAAAAGTCGAATGAAATAACAGCGTTACCAACACTTCTTGAGTTACTTGAAATAAAAGGGTGCTTAGTCACAATTGACGCCATGGGATGTCAAAAATCAATTGCAGAAAAAATAGTGAGCAAAGAAGCTAATTACCTTCTTGCAGTGAAGGCAAATCATAAAGGACTCCTGTCGCAAATAGAGGGGACTTTATTACCGGAGATAACACGACAAGCGTCTGCAGGGATTTTGTTTAATGAAGCAGATTATCAAAAAAGTAGAGAGGAGTTTAGGTGTTGTGCGGTGAGCCATAGCGTAAGCGATTTATCAGAAACGAGACACTGGGAAGGCGCAAAGACAGTGGGTGTTATTGTTTCTTACAGAAAAGAAAAAGGTAAAATAAGCAATGAGTTATGCTATAGATACTATATCAGTTCAGCACATTTAACGGCGGAAGAATTGGCAAGGTCAGCGCGAGAACATTGGCAAATAGAGAACGGCTTACATTGGCGTTTAGACGTAGGGTTTAAAGAAGATGAGTGCCGAATTAGGCGCGAAGGTGCAGCGCCTGTATTTGCAGGGCTAAGGCATATCGCATTTAATCAATTAAAGGCTGAAACCAGTTTTAGTAAAGGTATGCCAGCAAAGCAGAAGAAAGCGATGCGCAGTACAGCTTATCTTGAAAAGGTATTGAATTTATAGTGTT
>NZ_JADYXJ010000052.1:0-1218 GCF_015864365.1 Pseudoalteromonas sp. SWXJ133 | reverse complement strand
ATATTAACTTCTGTCTAAACTGTCGCATAAAACGCGTTTGGCGTTGTATGGTTAAGCCTCACGGGTAATTAGTACAAGTTAGCTTAATGGCTCACACCACTTCCACATCTTGCCTATCAACGTTGTAGTCTTCAACGGCCCTTCAGAGACTTTAAAAGTCTAGTGAGAACTCATCTCGAGGCCTGCTTCGCGCTTAGATGCTTTCAGCGCTTATCAGTTCCGAACGTAGCTACCGGGCAATGCCATTGGCATGACAACCCGAACACCAGCGGTTCGTTCACTCCGGTCCTCTCGTACTAGGAGCAACCCCTCTCAATTCTCAAACGCCCACGGCAGATAGGGACCGAACTGTCTCACGACGTTCTAAACCCAGCTCGCGTACCACTTTAAATGGCGAACAGCCATACCCTTGGGACCGACTTCAGCCCCAGGATGTGATGAGCCGACATCGAGGTGCCAAACACCGCCGTCGATATGAACTCTTGGGCGGTATCAGCCTGTTATCCCCGGAGTACCTTTTATCCGTTGAGCGATGGCCCTTCCATTCAGAACCACCGGATCACTATGACCTACTTTCGTACCTGCTCGACGTGTCTGTCTCGCAGTTAAGCTGGCTTCTACCATTACACTAACCGTACGATGTCCGACCGTACTTAGCCAACCTTCGTGCTCCTCCGTTACTCTTTAGGAGGAGACCGCCCCAGTCAAACTACCCACCAGGCACTGTCCGTAACCCCGATTCAGGGGCCAACGTTAGAACATCAAAACTACAAGGGTGGTATTTCAAGGTTGACTCCACAACAACTAGCGTCGCTGCTTCAAAGTCTCCCACCTATCCTACACATGTAGGTTCAATGTTCAGTGCCAAGCTGTAGTAAAGGTTCACGGGGTCTTTCCGTCTAGCCGCGGGTACACAGCATCTTCACTGCGATTTCAATTTCACTGAGTCTCGGGTGGAGACAGCGTGGCCATGGTTACACCATTCGTGCAGGTCGGAACTTACCCGACAAGGAATTTCGCTACCTTAGGACCGTTATAGTTACGGCCGCCGTTTACCGGGGCTTCGATCAAGAGCTTCTCCCTAAGGATAACCCCATCAATTAACCTTCCGGCACCGGGCAGGTGTCACACCGTATACGTCATCTTGCGATTTTGCACAGTGCTGTGTTTTTAATAAACAGTCCCAGCCACCTGGTCACTGCGGCTCCCGTCCGCTTA
>NZ_JADYXJ010000051.1:0-1221 GCF_015864365.1 Pseudoalteromonas sp. SWXJ133 | reverse complement strand
GTAGATACCATCTCTTCTAACCAGCCTCAAGCTTTCTTTAAATAGCTTGGGGCTGATATTCAGTTTGATTCTTCACAACACCAAAACAGATATGTGTCAGCTTTCTCATTGCAGCACCAATTGCCTGCATTTTTGTTTACCTTGCTCCACTAATCGCTTATTTTGGGCTTTTATATCTGGATTATGTTGTACAGCTACTACAGCAGCCATATACAATTTAGCCCTTATATACCCAGGCCCTTCTTTGCTTAAAGTTGTTTTTCCAGCCCGTTTGCCTGACTCATTAAGCTTAGGTATTAAGCCTAAGTAACAAGCTAATTGCTTGGCATTTTTAAACTGTTTACATGCCATCAAGGACACCATCATACGTGATATTACCTCTCCAACACCTTTGATACTTTGAAGCAATTGGCGGTTCTTTTTTAATTGTGGGTGTCTATCAATATGCTCATCAATGTCATTTTTTAGCTTGCCTATCTCAGTTTTTAGTACAGCTATCATATCTTCAATTGACTGAGTAACTCGAGTAGATGCACCTGAGAAACCAACAGCTTCATAACGATTTTCTTCGCGACGTAAGTCTTGCTCAAGTGCTTCAAGTCTACGCGTCATTACTTTTAACTCTCTCGCTTCAACAGGCTCAGGCTGCCAACTTAAAAGTGAGTGCTGTTGGTCATGACCATAACGAGCAAGCATTGTGGCGTCTGACTTGTCTGTCTTATGGACAAGCCCTAATGAACTTGCGTACTGTTTTGCTTTACCAGGATTTACATGTAATAAAATAAATCCTTGCTCATATAGGAAATACATCAGCGGCTCGCTATAAACACCTGTGGGCTCTGTTGTAATAACAATATCTTGTGCTTCTAAATTTGTATTCTTTATCAACCAGGCAACTAACTCTTGATAGCCCTGCGGGTTATTTTTAAAAATCTTCGTTTTCTTTTTACTTTTGACTACATCGCGTAGCCAGGAAATATCTAACTTGTCTTTACCCACATCAATGCCAATAAAAGCTTTCATCTCTATCTACTCCCCTTGTACATGCAGCGTCACCCTTAGTTGGGGCGCTAGGATACCATTCAGTTTAATGGAGGTTAGGAAGTCAGGGCTCAATCTACGTCACAGCATTTTCACACTCTGGTTGGGTACGAGCTCACTGTCTTCCCGATGTGACAAGTGCTAGCTAAACACTCATCAAGAAGAGATACAAGGTTGGGT
>NZ_JADYXJ010000050.1:0-1236 GCF_015864365.1 Pseudoalteromonas sp. SWXJ133 | reverse complement strand
CACCTTCAACGGCTTACAGAACGCTCCCCTACCACTCAGAATAAATTCTGAATCCGCAGCTTCGGTGCATAGTTTAGCCCCGTTACATCTTCCGCGCAGACCGACTCGACCAGTGAGCTATTACGCTTTCTTTAAAGGATGGCTGCTTCTAAGCCAACCTCCTGGCTGTCTGGGCCTTTCCACATCGTTTCCCACTTAACTATGACTTTGGGACCTTAGCTGGCGGTCTGGGTTGTTTCCCTCTTCACGACGGACGTTAGCACCCGCCGTGTGTCTCCCGGATATTACTTTACGGTATTCGGAGTTTGCAAAGGGTTGGTAAGTCGGGATGACCCCCTAGCCTTAACAGTGCTCTACCCCCGTAAGTATTCGTCCGAGGCTCTACCTAAATAGATTTCGGGGAGAACCAGCTATCTCCCGGTTTGATTAGCCTTTCACTCCTAGCCACAGGTCATCCCCTAACTTTTCAACGTTAGTGGGTTCGGTCCTCCAGTTGATGTTACTCAACCTTCAACCTGCCCATGGCTAGATCACCGGGTTTCGGGTCTATACCTTGCAACTATTCGCCCAGTTAAGACTCGGTTTCCCTACGGCTACCCTATTCGGTTAACCTCGCTACAAAATATAAGTCGCTGACCCATTATACAAAAGGTACGCAGTCACCCAACAAGTGGGCTCCTACTGCTTGTACGTACACGGTTTCAGGTTCTATTTCACTCCCCTCACAGGGGTTCTTTTCGCCTTTCCCTCACGGTACTGGTTCACTATCGGTCAGTTGGGAGTATTTAGCCTTAGATGATGGTCCACCTATATTCAGTCAAAGTTTCACGTGCTCCGACCTACTCGATTTCACTTAAAATGTCTTTTCATGTACGGGACTATCACCCTGTATCGTGGCGCTTTCCAGCAGCCTTCCATTAACACATAATAAGCTTAAGGGCTGTTCCGATTTCGCTCGCCGCTACTTTCGGAATCTCGGTTGATTTCTTTTCCTACGGGTACTTAGATGTTTCAGTTCTCCGCGTTCGCCTCGTTAACCTATGTATTCAGTTAACGATACCTGCAAGCAGGTGGGTTTCCCCATTCGGAAATCTTAGTCTCAAGCGCTTTTTACTAGCTTGACTAAGCTTATCGCAAGTTAATACGTCCTTCATCGCCTCCAACTGCCAAGGCATCCACCGTGTACGCTTAGTCACTTAACCATACAACCCAAACGGGTCTTTGTTTTGTGACAGT
>NZ_JADYXJ010000005.1:0-206789 GCF_015864365.1 Pseudoalteromonas sp. SWXJ133 | reverse complement strand
AATTAAAGGCTGAAACCAGTTTTAGTAAAGGTATGCCAGCAAAGCAGAAGAAAGCGATGCGCAGTACAGCTTATCTTGAAAAGGTATTGAATTTATAGTGTTTTTTCATGCTCTTGCCCTGAGTGTAACCCTTACACTCGGCAGTTACACTGTACCTTTATATATTTAAATTCGATTTAGTTTTTGTGGGGATTAGTCCGTGCTTTCTTTTCTGTTCGAGCGTAAAAAATCTTTCCTGTCTAAAAATGACTTCACAGACGCAGCGGTACTATTACAACCGCTGAAGCTTGCGTATTTACTACAAGAAGTCGAGTATTCACAGCGGCCTTGGTCAAAATTCAATCCGCATGTACAAATTAATAGCACGGTGGTCATTAAAAATATAACCACCGGTTTTAAGCGCCGCATAACTTTAGTCCCTCCAAGCCAACGAAGGCACTTTATTAGTGACGTATCATTTCACTCTCCTCTTGGGGTCGCTCTTTTAGGGCATAAAATAAATCATATTATTGAATATAAAGAAGCTGGGGAATCCCACCTTTGGGAAATAATAGCCATTAATATTAAGGAGGAAATATAGAGTCAATTATTTCAATTTTTATTTATTAATTTTATATATTTAGTTGGAGTTATTTGTAATGAGTAAAGAAAAACCTAAAAAACATGCAAGCAAAACATTAAAACAAAAACGTAAAGAGCGAAGAGATAAGCTAAAGCAACTTGAAAAATAATTAATATTATTTTAAATAAAGTCGCAAACTCGGGGTTTTTATAACCCCGATTTTTTTGAAAAAACTATATTCAGCTGTAGCTAAACAGCTTGTTTAAATGGATTACGAGTATCTTGGTGTTCCTCAAGATTACGCATTAAAATAGCATGCGCTAAGTTAATGGCTTTATTTAGCGGGATTTTTACAATGTGACCGGAGCCTTTAGCATCGCTAATACTTTCGCCCTTTTTGTTTTCCATATATTCAAGCTTAAAAGTAAAGTTACCTTGTGGTGTCATAAGCTCTAAGGAGTGGCCTGTACAAAATTTATTTTTAACGTCAATTTCAACTAATCCATTTTCGCAGCGCCCAAGTACTTCACCCACAAATTGCTGTTTAGTTGATACAGAATGACCGTACTCATAGTTTTGATAATCTTGATGGGCGTGGCGTTTTAAAAAGCCTTCGGTATAACCACGATGCGCTAGATTTTCGAGAGTTTTAAATAAGTTAGTATCAAATGGTTTACCCGCAGCTGCGTCGTCTATTGCTTTGCGATAAACTTGTGCTGTGCGCGCTACATAATAAAATGACTTAGTACGCCCTTCTATTTTTAAACTATGTACACCCATTTTTGTTAACTGCTCTACGTATTGCACTGCGCGTAAATCTTTTGAGTTCATAATATACGTGCCGTGTTCATCCTCAAACGCAGGCATATACTCACCAGGGCGACCTTGTTCCTCTACCATAAATACATCGTTACTTGGCGCGCCTTCACCCAGTGTAGGAATAACCTGTTTTGGGTCAATTTTATGCACCATTTCGCCGGTTTCGTTTTCAACCCCAGGTTTTACATCATAATCCCATCTACATGCATTAGTACACGTGCCTTGATTTGGGTCGCGCTTATTTATATAACCAGAGAGTAAACAACGCCCTGAATACGCCATACATAGTGCACCATGTACAAATACCTCAAGTTCGGTGTCTGGGCAGAATGTGCGTATTTCGGTTATTTCTTCGAGCGACAGCTCCCGCGATAAAATAACGCGTTCAATTCCCTGCTTTGCCCAAAATTGTACACTCGCGTAATTTACCGCATTTGCCTGTACCGATAAGTGAATTGGCATGGCTGGCCATTTTTCACGAACAAGCATAATCAAACCAGGGTCTGACATAATCAGCGCATCGGGCTGCATCGCAATAACCGGTTCTATATCACGTAAATACGATTTAACTTTGGCATTATGCGGCGCAATATTAGACACCACATAAAACTTTTTATTTTGCGCATGGGCTTCACTAATGCCGACTTGCAGAGTGTCTAGGTCAAACTCATTATTACGTACACGCAAGCTATAACGAGGCTGCCCCGCATAAACCGCATCAGCTCCATAAGCGAAAGCGTAGCGCATGTTTTTTAAACTGCCTGCGGGGCATAGTAATTCAGGAATAAAAGGCATTGAAGAAATAACGGGTGACATGTGCGCTCCATACATCAAACTGGGTTTAAACCAGTTGCATAAGTAGTTAACCTAAACTCTGAAAAATAAATCTATCCCAAGCAGAATTCAGATTAGTCATTAACAAATAAGTAAACAGAAGCGCGACAGTATAAATGCGGTCAATAATTTGTATTTGATCGAGATCACAAAACGGCAACCAAACTGGTTTTTAATAAAATTAGGATTTTTCACTTAAAACGCGTATAATTCGCGCCCGTTAATATTCACACTTTTACTTAAAATTATTGGAGCATAAAGATGGCTTTAGAACGTACTTTTTCAATCGTAAAACCTGATGCAGTTGCTAAAAACCACATTGGCGCTATCTACAACCGTTTCGAATCTGCTGGCCTTAAAATCGTTGCAGCTAAAATGGTTCACCTTTCACAAGAGAAAGCTGAAGGTTTCTACGCTGAACATAGCGAACGTCCTTTCTTCGGTGCTTTAGTATCTTTCATGACATCTGGTCCAGTAATGGTTACAGTTCTTGAAGGCGAAAACGCTGTTCTTAAAAACCGTGAAATCATGGGTGCTACTAACCCTGCTGAAGCACTAGCTGGCACTTTACGTGCAGACTACGCTGATAGCATCGACGAAAATGCTGTTCACGGTTCTGATGCTGTTGAATCTGCTGCTCGCGAAATTGCTTACTTCTTCGCTGACGAAGAGCTTTGTTCACGTACTCGTTAATTCGAATTCGTTAACATATTGAAAAGGGCTTTCGGGCCCTTTTTTAGTCATTACGTAAAGTATTAATCAGTAAACTAATAATGTTTTACTTAATGATTAAAGTGAGTGAATTGTGTACAATTCGTCCTCGTAAATTTTATCTCCACCGTCACCGATTGAGGTTGTTTCATGACCGAGCAAAAAAAGATTAACTTATTAGATTTAAACCGAGATGCAATGCGCGAGCTATTTGCATCGTTCGGTGAAAAGCCGTTTCGTAGTGACCAGGTTATGAAATGGATTTATCATTTTGGCGTAGATAACTTCGACGATATGAGCAACGTAAACAAAAAGCTTAAAGAAAAACTTAAAGCTGAATGCGAAATTGTAGCGCCAGAAATCACCGTTCGCCAGCAAGCAAGCGACGGTACTATTAAGTACGCACTTATTCTGGAAGGCGGCCAAGAAGTAGAAGCCGTTTGGATCCCTGAAAAAGAGCGCGCTACTTTATGTGTATCATCACAAGTTGGTTGTGCTCTTGAATGTACTTTTTGTTCTACTGCGCAACAAGGCTTTAACCGTAACTTAAAAGTATCTGAAATTATTGGCCAAGTTTGGCGTGTAGCTAAAGATATTGGCCTTGATGGTCATAGTGAAAAGCGCCCAGTAACTAACGTTGTAATGATGGGTATGGGCGAGCCTTTACTTAATCTTAAAAACGTAGTGCCAGCAATGGAATTAATGATGGACGATTGGGGCTTTGGTTTATCTAAGCGCCGCGTAACATTAAGCACTTCAGGCGTTGTACCCGCACTTGATTTACTAAAAGAGAAAATTGACGTAGCACTGGCTATATCACTTCACGCACCAGATAACGCACTGCGTGATATTTTAGTACCGGTTAATAAAAAGTACCCTATCGAAGAGTTTTTAGCCTCATGTCGTCGTTATATCGATGGTTCGAAAGCCAATAAAGACGTAACAGTTGAATACGTTATGCTTAATGGCATTAACGACAGCACCGATCAGGCGCATGCATTAGTGCAAACGTTAAAAGGCACACCTTGTAAGGTCAACCTTATTCCGTTTAACCCGTTCCCGGGTAATGAGTACACTCGCTCAAGCAATAGCCGTATTGACCGTTTTTCAAAAGTATTACAAGCAGCAGGCGTTACCTGTATTGTGCGTCGTACTCGCGGTGACGACATTGACGCCGCTTGCGGACAGTTAGTAGGTGATGTAGTTGACCGTACTAAACGTTTAGCTAAAAAGAAAATGCGTGACGATAACGCAATTAGCGTTAACATCCACCAAGCATAATCTATAACCACCCTATGTGAATTAGTTATGTAGGGTGGTTAAGTTGCTTATTTTCAAATAAATGATGCAAGATCAAAGGTTTTAGGTAAGATAGGTGCCATGGACTAAAAATGAAGAGATATGGTAATGCGATCTATACTTGCTATAACACTATCGACACTTGCCATAAGCGGCTGTGTTAGCGAAAGTAGTTATAACGGTAGTAATAAGCCCGTCGTCGAAAATAAAATTAATAATACTGGCGCAGCACGAACACGAATTGCTTTAGCCCTACAGTATCTAAAAACGGGTAATAACTCTCAAGCCAAATACAACTTAGAACGTGCAGCTGCATTTGCTCCTGACCTACCTGAAGTACATTACTCTCTTGCTTATTACTATCAACAAGTAGGCGAAAATCAGCTAGCAGATAAAGCCTACCAAAAAGCACTCGAAATAAAGCCAGACGATCCTAATACCCTTAACAACTACGGTGTATTTTTATGTGGTATTGATGAATACGACCGTGCAACTGATCAATTTTTAAAAGCCATTGAAGTACCAAGTTATATTCGCGTTGCCGAAAGCTACGAAAACTTAGCGTTATGTGCTATCGAATTTGATGATTTTGAAAATGCAGAAAGCTACTTCCAGCAAGCACTTAATCACAGCTCTCAACGTACATCTACGTTAATTAGCTTAGCTGCACTGTATTACGCTAAAAGTGACTTATACAAAGCCAGTGAACTTTTAAAACGCTACGAAAGCACAGGTCGAGTATCTTCTCGCGCATTAATGCTTAGCTACCTTGTAAAAAACAGAATGGGCAGAATAGAAGAGGCTGAAAAGATCTCCAGTACTATTTTACAAACTTACTCTACCAGTAACGAAGCCTATGCATTAAAAGAGAAAAGAACACGTTTTAATGAGTTTGAAATACTGCGAGAAAAATACCGCAAAGCGCAATTAAAAGAAATAAAAAATGATGAAAGCGGCACACATATTAGTTCAAAGCCAAAAATAAAAGTAATTAGAAAGAAACGTTCACCAGAGGACGGCTCAACAAGCTTAGTAACAAATGACGAGAAAAAAACAGATAAAAACCTCGCAACAGCATATAACCAAGACTTGAATCCGGTTATAGCAAGAGAAAATCAAGCCGATGGAAATACAATAGTAGCAAAACAAATTATAGCTCCTAAAGTCGTCGTACCAAGCAAGTCTACCGATACATCAGCTGTTATGCTTGCACTTACCACTGAACACGACTCTGCGGAGTCTATAGTAGCAGCGCCTATGAAGGCTAAGCCCACTTACGAACCTAAAAAAATGCCTGTAGTAAAAAAGCAATCTGGCAAAGCTGATGATGAAGTAAAAATAATTTCGTTTGGCGCGCCTAAAGCAAATCAGCTTAATTCACAAGAAAACAACAAAAACACTAACGTAGTACCTGTAGTTACCACTCAAAAAAATAGTAGTCACGTGGTATTCTATGAAGCGACTAAAAATACAGCCGTATTTGAAAACAGCAACTATCAAAATGGTGCTGATATTAGATTTAAAAGTTACGAGGCAGTACAGAAAACTGAGCTCCCAATGCTTAACCCTAAAGTACCAGCTTTACAAGTACCATTTCATATAATTGCCGTTGGCGAAAACCTATTTAGCATTTCGGTACGATACAATGTTAAACTACAAAAACTCTTACAATGGAATGGTTTAAAAGAGTCGGATAGAGTAATGAATGGAAGTAAAATTTATCTAAACGATCCGAATGTTTATTATGAAATTAAAGCTGGTGATTCTCTTTACGATATAGCTACCCAGCGGCATGTGTTAATTGATGAATTAATGCGATGGAATAAATTAAGTCCTGATATAGCACTAAACCCAGGGCATAGACTTTTACTAGTGGATCCAGACTCATACAAATTATGAATGAAGAAAATATACAAACACAAACACAGACAGAGCAGCCGACTGTAGGCCAAATATTAAAAAATCACAGGGAGCAAGCCAACGTTAGCATAGCGACTATTGCTGCACCTTTAAAACTATCTGAGTTGCAAATTAAACGCCTTGAAAACAATGAATTTGCATTACTAGGTCCTATCACTTTTGTTAAAGGCTATATAAAAAATTATTGCCGTGAATTAAAAGTAGATAGCGCACCTATTTTAGCAATGATGCCAGCACCACCAGAGCCAACAAAACCAGAAAATATGCAGAGTTTTTCGCGCAGAACAGAGAAAGAAGCAAACGACAGTCGTTTAATGCTATTTAGCTACTTAATTTTAGCGATTGTTATTGGCTTATCTGCTTTATGGTTTTGGCAAAACGCGACACCTATTGAAGAGCAAACCAGTAACATAAATGTCGCCAATTCAAAAATGAGTGAACGACAGGCCGCCCAACCAAGTTTTTTGCAGCAACAGCAACAAGCTGAGATTGATGACGAGCCATTGTTAGAGCCGCAAAGTGCGCTTACACCTAGTGAACCTGAGGTAGTTGTAGAAACAACTCCTCTTGCTTCTATTAGCGATAGCCAAGATGATAGTACGAGTACTATTGTTATGAACTTTAATGACGAAAGCTGGGTGGAAATTTACGATGGCGAAGGCGAAAAAATAGCGTTCGGTGTTAAAAAGGCAGGCTACATAATGACCGTAAGCGGAACGCCTCCTTTTTCAGTTGTGCTTGGTAAGCATGACGTTGTAAACATTACTTTAAACGGTGAACCTGTAGATGTGTCTGCATTTCCTCTAAACCGTTTAGCCAAATTTACATTACCACTAGCAGAGTAGTCGCTATGTTTTCAGAATCTCCAATTAAACGCAGAAAATCCACCCGAATCAATGTAGGTAACGTCCCTATTGGTGATGGTGCCCCTATTGCAGTGCAATCAATGACCAACACCGACACCATGGATGTTGATGCAACTGTTGCACAAATACAGGCAATACAAGATGCAGGTGCCGACATAGTCCGTGTATCAGTACCAACAATGGATGCAGCCGAAGCGTTTAAAAGTATAAAAGAGCAAGTAACGATTCCGCTAGTTGCAGATATTCACTTTGATTATCGTATAGCCTTAAAAGTGGCAAAATACGGCGTTGATTGCCTGCGTATAAACCCGGGTAATATAGGTAGTGAAGAGCGTATAAGAGCTGTGGTCGATTCTGCACGCGAGCATAACATTCCTATTCGTATTGGTGTAAATGGCGGTTCACTAGAGCGCGATTTACAAGAAAAATACGGAGAACCAACACCAGAAGCTCTATTAGAATCAGCAATGCGCCATGTAGATATATTACGCCGCCTTGATTTTGATCAATTTAAAATATCAGTAAAAGCGTCTGACGTATTTTTAGCTGTAGGTGCATATCGCTTACTCGCTAAAGAAATAGACCAACCACTGCATTTAGGTATTACCGAAGCGGGCGGCATGCGCTCAGGCTCTGTTAAATCTGCAGTAGGTTTAGGTATGCTTCTTGCCGAAGGTATTGGCGATACCTTGCGTGTATCACTTGCTGCCGACCCGGTACAAGAAATTAAAGTAGGCTTTGATATCTTAAATTCATTGCGCATTCGTTCGCGTGGAATTAACTTTATTGCCTGCCCTAGCTGCTCACGCCAAGAGTTTGATGTAGTAAGCACCATGAACCAACTTGAAGAGCGCCTTGAAGATATTATAGAGCCTATGTCAGTTTCAGTAATTGGTTGCGTTGTAAATGGACCAGGTGAAGCGCTTGTGAGTGATATAGGGCTTGCCGGTGCAAGTCGTCGTTCTGGTTTGTATATAAATGGCGAACGCCAAAAAGCGCGTATTGATAACAACAACATTGTTGACCAGCTTGAAGGTTATGTACGCGACTTTATAGAGAAAAAGCAGAACCAAACACCGATTGACATAAAAATAGTCGAATAAATACCGTTTAAGATGGCAAACCGCGTGGTTTGCCGTTTACCTTTATAGCTAGTGGATACCCAAACGACCCCAAGACACAGAATTCAGCGTTTCACAGGCTCTTAATATCAAGGCGTTACTTTGCAAGAATGGCAACCCCTTTTAAAAAGTAACAACGATGAGAGTAAGTGTCTGTGAACCGCCCAACGGGTTGGTTTAAAAGCGATTTATACTGCGTTATTGATTTTAACAATAGAACCACTATTACTTTCAATCAATGCCTTGCCTAAATCGCTTTTAATTCCAACTGAAACTCGCATCATGGGGTCATTTGGGTATATAATGACGGGTCAATTTTTAGCATTCTTGTTGTGTAAGCATTTTTTATTACACAAAAAACAGCATTTAGGATTTATCAGTGGCAAAACAAATTCAGGCAGTTCGCGGTATGAACGATTGTCTGCCGGGCGATACACAAGTTTGGCAGAAAGTAGAAAACATTTTACGCGAGACAGTAGCATCGTTCGGTTATCAAGAAATTCGTTTTCCTATTGTAGAATCAACCGACTTATTTAAACGCTCTATTGGTGAAGTTACCGATATAGTAGAAAAAGAAATGTACACCTTTGCCGATCGCAATGGCGACTTATTAACACTTCGCCCAGAAGGCACCGCAGTATGCGTACGTGCTGGCAACCAAAATGGCTTACTATACAATCAAGAACAACGCCTTTGGTACATGGGTCCAATGTTTCGTCACGAGCGTCCGCAAAAAGGTCGTTACCGCCAGTTTCACCAATTTGGTTTAGAAACATTTGGTATTGCTACAGCAGATATAGACGCAGAAGTTATTTTATTAACAGCGCAACTATGGGAAGCCTTTGGTATTACTGACCACGTTCGTTTAGAGCTAAATTCTCTAGGATCTAACGAAGCGCGTGCAGATTACCGTGATGCGTTAGTAGCCTACCTTGAGCAACACATTGATGTGCTTGATGAAGACTCAAAACGTCGTATGTATTCAAACCCACTACGCGTACTTGATAGCAAAAATCCAGACGTACAAGCAATTTTAACTGATGCACCTAAATTGTCTGAAAATTTAGATGCTGAATCAAAAGAACATTTTGAAAATTTATGTGAACGTTTAGACGCTGCTGGCGTCTCATATACGGTTAATGAAAAGTTAGTACGTGGTTTAGACTACTACAACCGCACTGTATTTGAATGGGTAACCGACAGTTTAGGTGCACAAGGCACTGTATGTGCTGGCGGACGTTACGATGGCTTAGTTGAACAACTTGGCGGCAAAGCAACGCCAGCAGTTGGTTTTGCAATGGGTCTAGAGCGCTTAGTATTATTACTACAAGCACTTGAGTGTGTAGGTGACATTCGTCGTAATGCTGATGTATATTTAGCAGCAATGGGCGACAAAGCAAGCATTCAAGCTCCTGCAATTGCAGCGCAACTACGTAAAGACGTACCGGGTTTACGCGTTATGGTACATGCGGGCGGCGGCAACTTTAAAAAACAATTAAAACGTGCTGATAAAAGCGATGCACTTGTTGCAGTGATTATTGGTGAAGATGAATTAGAAAAAGGCGTTGTGACCATCAAGTATTTACGCGAGCGTAAAGAACAAGTCACATTAGAATTAGAACAAGCTAAAGCGCTATTAGCTGAGCTTATTAACGGCTAAGCGAACATTAGAGGTAAGAATGGATATTTATTCAACAGAAGAACAACAAGCAGAAGCCATTAAACGCTTTTTCCGTGAAAACGGCATTTCACTTGCGCTAGGTATACTTGTTGGCCTAGGTGGCTTATATGGCTGGAAAGCATATAACCAAAACCAAATTACTACCGCTGAAAAAGCATCAGATTCATATACAGCGCTTGTTGAAAGCGATGATGTTTTATCTTCAGCTGATGCGTTTATTAGCGAAAATAAAGACACAAACTACGCAACACTTGCTGCATTCGTTGCTGCAAAAGACGCAGTAGAAGCGAAAAAACTAGACGTAGCAAGCGAAAAGCTAAGCTGGGTTGTGTCTAATACGCCAAATACAGAATTAAAAGCAATTGCGATTACACGTTTAGCACGTGTTCAAATTGCGCAAACTAAATATGACGATGCATTAACGACATTAAATGCACCATTACCTGAAGCGTTCAATGCAAACGTGGCCGAGCTTAAAGGCGACATTTACACTGAGCAAGGTAATAAAGATCAAGCACGTACTGCATACCAAGCAGCAATAGATGCGGGTGGATTAACAAGTAACCCACTATTACAAATTAAGTTAGATGACCTAGCAGTAACTAGCCCAGCGGCATAAGGTTTTAGGCATGAAAAAATTTACAACAGCAGCTCTTGCCCTATGTATGGCAACATTGATGGGTTGTTCATCAAGTGATGATGAAGATGAACTAGTACTTCCTGAAATTGTAAACCAATTTGAAACTGACGTTGTTTGGCAAGAATCTGTAGGTGATGGCGTAGAGCATTATTTTTCTCGTTTAACACCCGCAGTTTACAAAGATACTGTGTATGTTGCTAGCCGCGAAGGCCAAGTAGAAGCGCTTTCGCTTGATAATGGCGATACAAAATGGGAAACCGATGTACGCCAAGACTTATCATTTTGGCCTTGGGCTAACAACGGAAATGCAAAATTATCAGGTGGTATTTTGCAAGCCTATGGTAAAATTTATATAGGTTCTGAACACGGCTTTATTATTGCTCTTGATCGCGAAACCGGTGAAGAAGTTTGGCGTAAAAACGTACCAGGCGAATCACTGTCTAAACCAACAGCAGGCGATGGCTTAATATTTGTAAATTTAGGCTCTGGTAAATTGTTAGCCCTTCACCCAGATACAGGCGAAGAGCGTTGGAGCTTTGAACAAGAAGTTCCACCACTAACATTACGCGGACAAAGCTCGCCAACCGTTGCTAACGGTGGTGTATTAGTAGGCCTTGAAACAGGCAAGCTAAGCGTATTAATTTCAGACAGTGGTTACTCAGCATGGAGCGCAGAAATTGCGGTTGCTAAAGGCGCATCAGAATTTGAACGCCTAGTTGACGTAGACACTCAACCACTTATTAGCGGTCCATACGCTTACGCTATAGCTTACAACGGCAACTTAGCTGCTGTAGATATTCGCTCTGGCAATGTTGTATGGAAACGTGAGTACAGCAGCTACCGCGAAATTGCGATGGATGCACAAACAATTTATTTAGTAGATAGCGATGGTGTTATTTACGCATTAGATAAAAATTCAGGTATTGAACGTTGGAGCCAACCCGCTCTACGTGGTTGGTACCTAACAGGGCCTGCAGTTGCAGGTAGCCACTTAGCTTTAGGCGACCAAGAAGGTAACCTACATTGGCTAAATAAAGAAAATGGCGAGCTAGTATCTCGTGAAGACTTTGACAGCTCGGGCTTTTTTGTTGAGCCAGTTGTTGCCGACGATAAGCTAATTTTATACACCCGTGATGGTGAAGTTAGTATGGTAAAAATACCAAACTAAGTTACTAATAGTCATATGGTTTTTTTAAGGCTTCGCACTGCGAAGCCTTTTGTTGTTTTTTAAAGAGGTAGTTTATGCTTCCCGTGATCGCTCTAGTTGGGCGACCCAATGTGGGCAAATCCACATTATTTAACCGTTTAACACGTACTCGTGATGCACTCGTAGCCGATTTTCCAGGTTTAACACGAGATAGAAAATATGGCCAAGCTAGTTACGATGGCTATGAATTTATCGTGGTAGACACGGGCGGTATTGATGGCTCAGAAGAAGGCATCGAAATCGAAATGGCAGATCAATCTCTGCTAGCCATTGAAGAAGCCGACATTGTTCTGTTTTTAGTAGATGCTCGTGTAGGTATGACCGTAGCTGACCAAGCAATTGCTAATCACTTGCGCAAGCAAGATAAAAAGTGTTTTGTTGTTGCTAATAAAACCGATGGTATTGATGCAGATTCAAACTGTGCTGAATTTTACCAATTATCATTAGGTGAAATTCATCATATTGCTGCATCGCATGGCCGTGGTATTACGTTATTACTTGAGCAAACACTTCAGCCGCTTATTGCTGAATTAGCTGCACAAGACGAAGACGTAACAGGCGATGACGAAGAGCTTATTAATCTTTACGAAGAAGATGAAGACAGCGATACCGATCACCAGGCATTTGCAGACAAACCTGTAAAGCTTGCAATTATTGGTCGCCCTAACGTTGGTAAGTCAACGCTTACAAACCGTATACTGGGTGAAGATCGCGTAATTGTATACGACATGCCAGGTACAACACGTGACTCTATCTACATTCCGATGACTCGAAATGAAAAAGAGTATGTGTTAATTGACACCGCAGGTGTTCGTAAGCGTAAAAAAGTAAGTGACGTAGTTGAGAAGTTCTCAGTTATAAAAACGCTTCAAGCAATCGAAGATTGTAACGTTGTGTTATTGATTGTTGATGCTCGCGATGGTATTTCAGATCAAGATTTAAGCTTATTAGGCTTTGCGCTTAACTCAGGTCGTTCATTGGTAATTGCAGTGAACAAATGGGATGGCTTAGACGATTACGTTAAAGATCGTATTAAATCAGAGCTCGATCGCCGTTTAGGCTTTATTGACTTTGCACGCCTACACTTTATATCTGCACTACACGGTACAGGTGTTGGTCATTTATTCGAGTCTGTTGACGAAGCGTATGAATCAGCTACTAAACGTATAAGTACTGCAATGTTACGTCGTATTATGGACATGGCTCAAGCCGATCACCAGCCGCCACTTGTTCGTGGTCGTCGTGTTAAGCTCAAATATGCGCATGCCGGTGGTTATAACCCACCACGTATTGTTATTCACGGTAACCAAGTTAAAGATTTACCAGATAGTTATAAACGCTACCTGATGAACTACTACCGTAAAGCGCTTAAAATTATGGGCACACCTATTAAAATCGAATTTAGAGAAGGTGAAAACCCATTTGCTGGTCGTGTTAATAAAGTAACACTGTCGCAAAAGCGTAAAATACGTGCATTTGCTAAAGAAAACCGTAATAAATAAACTTTTCAAGCGTTAGTTTATTACAATAAAAACGGCGTACTTTTTAGTACGCCGTTTTTGTTTTAATATGTTATTAAGAGTTACAAACCAAGTAAAGCTAAGCGCACTAAGTTTTCCACCGTGGCTTCATGTGCACTTTTATTTTTATTAGTTGGCATAAACCTAGAAGTAGGTGATTTAATAGTTATAAAGCCATGATTGGTTGCCATTTCATGAGCTAATAGCTTTCGCTCTTTAGGTGTTAAATGGTTTTCGTGTATTTTTGCCAGTTCACCGCTATCAAGCCATATGCCTGCACAACCTGGGCATTCGTCTATTTCAACCACTTTAAGCGGTGAAAAATACCGGCGCATCATCACAATACTTGGGCATTTAGGACAATTTACTCGCATTGAGACATCGCCCTCACCTTCAATATAGTTACTTAAGTGTTTAAGTAATACCTGACCGTGCTTTAACTCTGGCGAGCTAAACTTAAAAATTTGGCTGTTATCAAAAAATACGCCACCTTGCACTGAAGTGTAAACAGTAATACCGCCAATTAATAACGGCTCAAGAGAGGCATTTGTACGTGGGCATAACATTCTAAAAATCCTTTTTATTTTAATACCTAGCTTACACTACTTTACTCAAGCGCTTTATGAATAAGCCCAACAAGTGGATCTGGTAATGTAATATTACCTGTAAGTACAAACTCATGGGCTTCATCTGACATTTTTTGCCATGTGCGGCGAATAATACCAATCCATTTTTCTTCATTGTAATCTGGTTTTGCATTGGCAAACCCAAGCATGTAGTGTTCAATAAACACCAAACTCGCTACATCTTCTACTAATTGGCTATCTGGATTGCGCTTAATATCTTTTTTAGCAACAGCGTTATAAACACGGTTTTGGTCCGTATCGTTAAACCCAGCTTGTTTCATTAATTCAACGGCTAGTGACGCATGAAAAATATAAAGTGCGCTGCGCCATTGATGATAACCCTGCTTGTTCATTTCAAAGTCACTACGTGGCGACTTCCAACGCTGAATATGCTGTGCACGCACTGCAACTTGCATGAGTTCATCGGCATCTGGTTTAAAACGAGTTAGCATTTCGCTCATACGCAAGCCGTATAAGCTTTCTTTTGGAAAGCTTTGCCCATTGTGCTGCTCAGTATTAGGGTCTTGGTTATTAGCTTCATCAATCAGCGTTATTACTTTATTAAACATGACGGTCTTTTATTGTAATTAGTTTTAATCATTCTAAACGCTGATAAAACAATAAACTAGTGGCCCACTCACTTCAGCGGTGAAATTTGTTCAATCAAAAAGTAAAACCAATTGATACTGGTTATAAAAGTAAGCGCATTAATAAAGTTAACTTGGTACTATATTAAAAACAAAAATGATAAATGTGCGTACACTAATAAAAATTAACGCGCTAAAAATGAGAATAATATGTTCAAAAAAACAATTTTAGCTATTTGCTTAGCTGTAGCATCACTGCCGAGCGCAGCCGATAGCAATGCAGATTTAAAAACCATTATTGATAACCATTGGCAAAATGCAAAAGCCGAAAAAATATTCTTTCGTACCGACCCTGATGGTTGGAAACCCAGTGGTACATTACCAAATTGGACCGAACAAGCCATTGCAAAGCGCCAAGCTTATAATAACAATGTATTAAAAAACTTAAGTAAAATAGATCCTAAAACGCTGAGCAGCTCGCAGTTAATGAACTACCGTTTATTTAAATACGAGCGAGAAACAGAGCAGCAAAGTTACCTTTTTCAAGATAAGTATTTTCAGGTTAACTTTTTAAGTGGCTGGCATACCTACTTTGCCGAAGCACCGGCTAATATGGCATTTTTAACACCTGATGATTACAACGCATTTTTAGTAAGCCTTGCCGACTACCCTCGCTTTAATCAAGAAAACATTAACTTGATGAAGGAAGGAATTGAACTGGGGTATACGCACTACTGCAAAACATTTGAAAATTACAGCCAGAGCATTAACGCTCATATAGTTAAGCAACCTGAAAACAGTGCCTTATACGAGCCTTTTACACGTATACCAAATACGTTTACAGCAGAGCAAAAGGCCACATACCAAAATAAAGCAAAAGCCTTAATTAGCTCAAAAGTAGTACCAGCTTATCAGCACTTTTACGACTTTTTTGAAAACGATTACATGCCTAACTGTAGAGCAGAGCCAGGTATTTCAAGCGTTAAAGGCGGGCTTGAGTATTATAAATATGCGGTAAATTATTACACCACAACCAATGCAACACCCAAGCAAATACACGAGCTTGGCTTAAAAGAAGTGGCGCGTATAAAAACGCAAATGCAAAACATTATTGATAAAGTAAGCTTTGATGGCACTTATGCTGAGTTTTTAGAATTTTTAGCAACCGATGAGCAATTTTACGCAACAGACGCGCAAGACTTGCTTGAAAAAACAGCTTTTATAACGCAAAAAATGTATGGCAAGTTACCCACCTACTTTGGCCATTTACCACGTAACACCTTTACAATAAAAGGCTCAGCGAGTCGTGGCGCGTTTTATATGCCACCGGCTGATAATCGCTCACCGGGTACTTATTTTTTAGCCTCAACACCTAAGCTACAACCTTTATATAATTTAGAAGCACTTAGCCTACACGAAGCAATACCAGGGCATCATTTACAAAACGCCATTGCAATGGAGTTAGACGTGCCCCAGTTTAGACGCACACTTAGCCACTCAGCATTTGGCGAAGGCTGGGCGCTTTACACCGAGCGCTTAGGCAAAGAAGCCGGCTTTTATCAAAACCCTTATAGCGACTTTGGTCGTTTAGGTTACGAAATGTGGCGCGCAGTGAGGCTTGTTGTTGATACAGGTATTCATGCATTTGGCTGGAGCCGCCAAAAGGCAATAGACTACTTGGCAGATCACACTGCATTGCCACAAAGCGCGGTGGAGGATCAAATAGATCGTTATATATCATGGCCAGGCCAAGCGCTTTCGTACAAAATGGGGGAGCTAAAAATACGCGAACTACGCGCAAAAGCTGAACAAGAACTAGGTGCTAAGTTTGATATTCGCAGCTTTCACGACACCGTAATCGGCCAAGGTTCATTGCCTATGTCAGTACTTGAGGATGTAATAAACGATTGGATAGCAGAGCAAAAATCGGCTATTTAACATTAAAGGAGGCGGTATTATTTACCGCCTCTTTCTAAATGGACTTTTTAATGAAACAAATCATTATTTTCATACCACTCATTTTATTTAGCAGCCAAGCTAATGCGTTTTGTTTAGACGCATCAAACTACATAGAGGGCGTAAAATATGGCGTTTGTGGGGAGCAAACAGATTCAATTTCCCTTACGCCTTATTTTATTATATGGATGCTTTTAAACGTGTTATTTGGGCAAATGCTTAATAAACCAAATATACACGTGGGATTTAAATATTTACTTTTTCTTTGTACGTTCCCACTGAGCCCGTTAGTACTATTAATGAATTTAACTGGAATGATGGTATCTCGCATTTATAAAAAACATTCAAACACCGCAAAAAACAAAGCCCAACCTAACCATGATTGCGCGGAACCTGTTATAGAAAAACCGAGCGTTAAGCAGCTAATAATTGGTGAGTACACTTTTGACAGCATGCAACAGGCCTTAATTAAAGAAGATAACCACTTCACATTAGAGCCTAAATGCATGCAGGTACTAAGCTATTTAGTTGAACAACAACCAAGGATAGTTAGCCTAGAAGAGTTACATAATAATGTATGGGAGAATCAAATAGTAACCGACACTGCAGTTAGGCGAGTTATTAGCAAACTACGTGTAGCCCTTAACGATAACGACACAAAAAACCCCAAATATATAAAGTCTGTAATGAAGCGAGGTTATCAGCTCATAGCAGAAGTTAAATCACAACCCACTGAATAGTAATGATTTATTAAAGTTATAACCGAGGTAATATCGTGGTTATAACTTTATAATAACTAGTTAACGGCTTTATTATCGTTATTTTTTACCTAACGTTTTAATTTATTTAGGCGCTGTAGAGCGACCCATAAAATTAAATAATTAAGGAAAAAATATGAAACATTTACTGCCGCTAGCACTATTATTAATTACAACATTAGTTACCATCAGTCTAATAGGTAATGCGCAATGTATTGAAATAGGTAACGCATCTATTGCCAGTATTTCATTCGGCACGTGTGATTTATCAAGCGCTAAAACAACGCTATCACCACTCGTTACTATTTTTTGGTTAGCAATGAATATGCTTTTTGCAATCATATTGCCTAAACCATCTATTGCTAAAAAGTACAAAATTGCTTTATTTATTTGTAGTTTACCGCTTAGCGTATTTGTGTATTTAATTGCTTATGTATCTATTAACCTCACTAACACGACCAAACCAGTTAAATAAAACCTAAGCAGGTGAGTAAGTAATACTTGCTCACCGCTTCATTACTAAAACTTGCAGCTGACTAATCCCTACCGGCTTTTACTTCGTAAAGTTAATGATTTACAAAAACCAGAGCATAAGTATGAGCAAACGCATTTTATATTGGCTACAAAACGATTTACGCCTCACTGACAACACTATTTTTAGTGACCTTGCGTCGCAGCAATGCGCACTCGATATTGTATTTGTAATAAATCCGCATTGGTTCAAAAATAATAACTACCAACAAAAACCATATGGCGTGCATAAACAACAGTTTTTAATGCAAAGCTTATTTGAGCTACAGCAGACGCTTATTGAACGCGGACAAACACTGCACGTGCTTGAAGGTGAACCAATAGCGCTTTTAAAAGCGCGTATAAATGATCTAAACATTGATGAAGTTGTATTTAGCAAGCAAATCGGTTTGTACGAGCAACGCCAAATAAGTTTACTTAAAGCGCATTGCCCAAATACAGAATTTACAGGCGTGCTGCAAGACACCCTATTTAAACAAAGCGACCTACCTTTTAATTTAAACGAGCTGCCTAAAAGCTTTACGCCGTTTCGTAAAAAGGTAGAGGCAGCCAATATACCTATAACTCTCTCAATGTTACCTGAAGGTTTACTCCCTCAACCTATAACATTATGTGCGGCCAAACCAATTGAGCTTACTGAACATACTGATGACAACAACGCGATAATGCACGGCGGATTTAAAAGTGCGCAAGCTCATTTAGCGCAGTACTTTTCGGGCTTACTGCCAAGTACCTATAAAACAACTCGAAACGAGCTTGATGGCTTTAATAACACCACAAAATTTAGTACCTGGCTTGCCTTTGGCTGTGTAAGTGCACGGCAAGTTTATAAAGCGGTTGAAGAGTACGAACATAAACATATCGTCAACGAATCTACTTATTGGATTAAGTTTGAATTGCTATGGCGAGAGTATTTTAAATGGCATGCACTCAATGCGGGCAACAGCTTATTTAGCTTTAAAGGCCAAAAACAAACCAAACCCCTAACAACGTTTATGCCAAACCGCTTTGCTGCGTGGTGTAATGGCTCAACACCCTTCCCATTGGTCAATGCCATTATGAATGAGCTTAATGCCACTGGTTATATATCAAACCGAGCAAGGCAAGTTGCGGCAAGTTGTTTAGTTAACGAACTTGGCCTTGATTGGCGCTATGGCGCGGCTTATTTTGAACAGCAATTGATTGATTACGACGTAGCCGCAAACTGGGGCAACTGGCAATACATAGCGGGCGTAGGTGTAGATCCGCGTGGCGGTAGGCACTTTAATATTGAAAAACAAACGTTACAGTTTGATCCGCTCGGTATTTACACTAATAAATGGCAAGGTAATAAAAATACCAGCGCGCAGCTGGATGACTTAAACGAAGTTGATTGGCCAATTTAAGCCAATCAACTTTTACCAAATAACGTTTAAAACAGCTCAGCAATACCTATATTAATGGCAAAGCCGCCTAACGTTAAAAACAAAAATAAACACAGTGCCAGTAACAGCGGTTTAATACCCGCTTGGCGAATTGCCCCAACATGTGTGCGTAAACCCAAAGCCACCATCGCAATGGTGAGTAATATATTATCAAACCAAACAACTGCGTTTGTAGTCACTTGAGGAATAATAGAGAGTGAATGCACACCACTGGCCACTATAAATAACACCGCAAACCAAGGGATAGTAATACCTGATTTATCGCCCTCACTGCTTGCTGCATCACCTGCTTTTGCTCTTTTTTTACTTTGCCAAAATGATAAACCCACTAAAAATGGCGCAAGCATCATCACTCTTAGCATTTTTTCTATTACTGCGGTGTCGGCCGCGTTAGCGCTTACCGCAGTGCCCGCTGCAACCACTTGCGCTACTTCATGAATGGTTGAGCCTACAAAAATACCGTATGCGTGTTCGCTCAATCCCATGTACTCAAACATTATTGGGTAGGCAAACATGCTTAGCGTACCAAACACCACCACCGTTGCTACCGCTACTGATACTTTATGCGCCTGTGCTTTTATAACAGGCTCGGTTGCCATCACCGCTGCAGCGCCACAAATAGAGCTACCCGCGCCAATTAATATAGTTGTTTGCTCATCTAGCTTAAATACACGTTTGCCAAGTTGAATTGCTAATATAAATGTACCAACAAGCATAACAATGTCAGTTAGTAAGCCACTCCAACCAACGCCCGCTACTTGCGTAAAGGTTATTCTAAAACCAAACAACACAACGCCCGCTTTGAGCAAAATACTTTTAGCGTAATCAACGCCCACATCGGTATGAGTCGCTATACCCGAAAAAATACTGTTACCCACAATAATACCAACCACAATACCAATAGTGAGTGAGCTAAATTGCGCAGTTTGCATTATTGGTAATTTACTAAGCGCAACAGAAACGCCCGCAAGTACAATAACCAGTAACATGCCAATCCACCAGCGAGAGTCACCATACTGTTTAGTGTTAACACCTAAAGGCTGTAACCCATTTTTAATAGCGCTAAGCATAATATTCCCTCAATCAAACAACTCTAATTAGTTGACTTCATTTTAATAAAGGCCAAAATATAACTCCAATATATTAAAATCATGATTCGATAACTTAAGGTTATGTAATTTGAGAGGCGCAATGAATTTACATGCACTTAGGGTGTTTTATACGGTAGCAAAGCTTGGTAGTTTTTCAAGCGCAGCCGAGGCGCTTTTTATAAGCCAACCTGCGGTATCTAAAGCGCTAAAAGAGCTTGAGTATCAATTAAATATTCAACTTATTGAACGTGCATCTAAAGGCAAAAAACTCACTTTAAGTGAAGGCGGGCAAGCGCTTTTTGAACATGCGCGTAGTATTTTTGCCATAGAAAAAGCCGCCATTGAAGATATTAAATCGCGCACAGGGCTTAAGCGCGGCACATTGGTTATAGGCACCAGCACCACCATTGCCAGCTATTGGCTGCCTCCTTACTTAGCTAAATTTTGCGCGCAGTACCCACATATAAAAGTAGAAGTACAAGTGGCTAATACTGCGCAAATTGAGCACGCACTACTTGAATGCACCATCGATTTAGCACTGGTTGAGGGCACACCCACCGAGCCACACATTATTAGTAAGCACTGGCAAAACGATTTAATGAGTGTGGTTATACCAAGCAATTTAAAACCCGCTAAAAATGTAAAAGCATGGTTAAACAATCAATTTTGGTTACTACGCGAACCTGGCTCGGGCACTTTAGAGGTGTCGGTTAAGTTATTACAGCAACACGGTATTACGGCAAAAAACTGTATGCAACTCGGAAGTAATGAAGCAATAGCAAGAGCAGTAGCACAAGGAATGGGCGTTGCTTTATTGCCTAATGTAGTCACAGACGATTTAGTACAATTGGGTAAATTAACACGGCTAGAACAGCCAAATGACGTCGAGTTATCAAGACCATTATACCAATTACACTACAAAGACAGACCGTCTTCTCATGCTGCGCAAGCATTCGAAAAAAGCCTGTTTAGTGAATAATTTTTGTATGAGTAGATTTAGATCTGAGCTGTAAGTCGAGTAAGAAAACGGTTGTGTAACATTAATCGCTTTTTGTGGTGTTACCTTAATTTATTATATATAAGCCAACTAGTTAAACCCATTGAAAGTACTAATAAATGAAGAACCAATGTTGCACGATTAAATTCACTAAAAAGACTAAGTAAAAAAACTGGAAGTATACTTAAGATTAAAACTACAGGTAATTTAAATAAATTTAACTTTTGGAGTAATAAGCTAATAGGTAATCCGTAAATGAACATTAAAGGATAGAAATAAAATAAACTTCCCATCCCTATTGACACACCAAAACCAACACCTGAAATTAATGAACTAAGAGAAGTATAATTTTCTATACCCGCATAAAAATAACAAAAACCAAGGACTGGTAATACAATTAAAGGACTAAGGATCGCAGCAATCAAATTTTTACGGAGATCCTTAAACATATTAAGAAACACCATAACGAGCTTGTAGATTAATTAGTTTTTTATTTGTTTTAATTGATATGCAAACCATAGCTGAATTCCTATTTTTGCTCAGCCAAAGGGGGAAATTTTTGGCCTTTACACATTAAAGTATCAGGAGACTACTCATAGCAGCCCAACAGCTAACTTATAAACCTATTTGCTAAATCGTTAACCCCAAATACGAACAAGCTCTATTTACAAACCCTGCGTTAAATCTTGCGCCAATGTACCCGTTGGTTTTTCAATTACGCGTACTAACTCTTTGCCATTTTGTTTAACAATAAACGTTGGTGTGTATTGCAAGTCATTAGCCTGTGCAATGCCTGCATCGTCTTGCTTGTTGTAACCTACGGCCACATATTCAATGCTTGCAAGTTCAACTTTCGACGCATCAAGTAACTTAATCAGCTTTGGCACTTCGCGCTCACTGTCGTGGCACCACGTACCAAATAATACAATAAGCTCTTTGCCTTCTAGCTTTTGCATTAGGGCTATATCTTGTGCTGTTGGTGTATACGCTTTGTATTGCTCGTTAAACTTGTTGTAGTCGCTTAGCAGTTCTTGCGTACTTATCTCGCCCGAAAATGGCGCCGTAGCAGCGCAGCTTACAAGCGGCATGCTTAAAGCGCACAGTAAAATTAATTGTTTAAACATAAGGTTGCTCTTAATTTAGGTATTAATTTAGGTATTAAACGACTATACCCAATATTAAGTGTGGAGTGAACAGCTCAAGACCGTTACTTTTTATCCATAAAAAAGTTAACTTGCGATAAGTTAGTTAAATACTCGCGTCTTACGTCTTTATTTTCAGCCAGCTTGTCTAAATCACCAATTAAGGTAACTAACTTATTATGAGAATGACTGCTGGTTGTTTTAAAGTCATCTTGCTTTTCGTCGCTCTCAACACGCTCTTTTTTATTCATGTTGTAGCTGTTTTCGTTTTCTTCAAGCCAAATATCGTCAATTAAGCGAATGTCACTTTTACTAATGGTTTGCTCTTGCATCGCCATTTGCAGCTCGTATTGATTTGTTTGAGGGTTAAACGCATACATTTTTGTATCAACATCAACTTCGTGAGACTGGTCAAGCCCCACAAGTTCTTTATTTTTAACTGCGGTACCTACGTTATAACTCTCTTCTTTGTCGTAGTAGTCGGGGCGACTGTATTGATAATCAAAGTGGCTACTTACATTTTTACTTTGTGTTAAACCGCTAAGCTCGCCTAATTGGGTTTGCTCAGTCGCTTGGCTTAGCTCAATGGTACTTTTAGGCTGATAGTCACCGCTATCCAGTGCGTAAGAAAACGTAGCATCAAAATCAGCGAGCTTAGACACACCCGCCCCCAATGTATTGGGTGCTTTATTACCAAGCCCTTGGTAACGGGGATCGTTTGCGATCATGTTATCAACTAAATCGGCAACCATAGCGCGCCCGTCATTAAATTGCTTATCTGCAAGCGACTCAATATTGCTATAACGTTCAGCCGCTGACGACATACTTGTAAAAGCGCCTTTAAATAATGCAAAACCTTGCTGCATTGTCTCATCCCCTTTACGACCAAATGCCGAGTCTTTACTATCCTCGGTACTGTTTACTCGGCTATCTTCTAAGCTTTGATCGAGGGACGCTAAATACTGCTGCATTTGCTGTGTGTCTTTAGCGCCAATGGTCGACATATCGAGTGCAAAGTCGATTTCGTTTTTCCCATTCTCAGCCTTAAACACAAGTGCTTGTTGATTTGTCGCTTCATCTATTGAGTAACTTAAATCAAGCGTGTTTTCGCCTGTATCAAGCGCATCATTTTGCGTTGTTGAAAACGACACATTAAAACCCGCTAGCTGCTCACTATTAAAGCCTGCTAAAAAGTCTAAACTCATGTCTGTTTGGTTTGGCACTATAATAGGATTAAATGAGTTTTCACTCACTTTAAAAAACTCATCGGCCATTTCGCCAACACCCGCCATAACCTGCGTTAAAGCCGCATGTTCAGCCTCAGATAAATCGCCATTTACTTCGTAACTTATGCCAAAGCCATCAACGGCTTCGCCCGTTTTTTCATCAAAGCCTTGTGACGAATTAAAAGTGATATTTATTACATCACCCTCTTTGGTTTTTACCGAGAGCTCAAATAAATAATTATCGTCATCCTCGTACTTGCTACGGTTAGCACTTTCCATGTATGGATTAAGCGTGCGCTCAACACGTTGCTGGCTTGAGGCTAAAAACGTTTTTTGCTCATGCCCAAGTTGCCCCAAGCTTGATAAAATATCGCTGGTATTAGCATAAGCACCCTGAATATTTTTAACGGATGTATTTAATCGCTCAATTAATTGGGTGCTGTTTTCATTTTTTAATAACCCCTCATGCTGAGAACTTATTACGGTGCGCAGGGCGAGTTCTTCATCGGAGAGTTTATAGTTAAGCGTGCTAGGCGTGCTTGTAATAATAAATAGCGAGGTAAGTTGCTGTTGTAAAATATCCCCTACTTTTTGATTACTGGCTAGTGCTTCGTAAATCGTTTCATCATTTAGCTGGCTTAATAACTCGTCGGTTATTTTAGGCGCATTAGTTTGTAAATCATTAATAGCTTGAAGGTCGCCACTGCTATGCAGTGAAGGTGTCGCAGATATTTGGTTGGCGTTATTAACTGATTGGGCAAGCATAGTGCTTAGATTAGCCTGACTGCCAAATATATTATTAACCATGATTATCCCTAATCGCTAAACCCTATTAAGTAACTTATCGGGCGCTTAGTTAAAAGCTTTAGCCTAAAGGCGCATTTTTTACCTATTATTTATACAAATAATTTATTAATAAGTTAAACAAACATAAATATATATCTGGTAAAAATAAACCGGATAAGCGTAGGTCGGATAAGCGAAGCGCCATCCGACACTCTATTAATCTACCCACCTTACTCTTAAAGGCTATTTTATTTGCTTACTACCTTCACCTGTTTCTTTTATTCTTTGTACTAAAAAATCGACCGCCGCTTTTACCTTTGGTACCAAATAACGTTGTTTTTGATACAACAAATAAACAGCCATATTAGAATTTTGAGTTATTGCCACCTCATGCTCAAACTTAAGCTCTTGTAACTCACCCAGCTCAAGATATGAAGCCAGTGCCCATCGAGTTGACATTAAAATACCTTCCCCGTTACATGCTTTTTTAGCAAGCCACGACCCGTTATTTGAAATAGCGACAGCAGGCCCAGAAACGTCATGCCATTGCTCATCTACTTTACATAACCACGGCGTTGGCCCTGAAGGCGTTTTAAAATAAAGCCCATTATGGTGCTTTAATTCCATGGCGTTACTTGGCACTCCGTGTTTTTGTAAATAGCAGGGCGACGCCACAGGTATAAAGCCATTATCCATAAGTTTTATTGCTATCACGCGCTCATTGGGTGCATAACCACCACGAATAGCAATATCAACATCGTCACGCCCGAGTGTCGACAGCTCATCGCTTAAGCTTACATCGAGTATTATTTCAGGGTATAACGCGCTCAATTCATCAAGCAGCGGCATGAGCATTTTGTCGCCAAAACCTACCATGCAACTTATAGATAAACGCCCCTTTGGGGTTGTTTGGTAACTTCGAACCGTTTCGTGGCTTTGCTCAAGCTGGTTCACTATTTTTTGTACATCGCTGTAGTAAATTTGCCCTACTTCGGTCAGCTTAACTATGCGGGTTGAGCGTTTTAAAAGCGTCGCCCCTAGGCTTTTTTCTAAATCGGCCACTCGCCTCGACAACGACGAAGGCGGCACACCAAATGCTTTTGCGGCTTTGGTAAAACTGCCTGTTTCAACCACCTTAATAAAATACCGTATGGCTTTTAGTTGATCCAAGTCGCTTCTCCATTAAATAAAATTCTTTATTGTCTTAAAGACAAAAGTGATTCGCATTTTCCCTTATATATAAGCAAATTAAAACAAGTAATAATAGGCTCAACTTAAACACGGGGACCAAAATTGCATTATTTGGCAATGAGTATCCTCACGTTAATAATGGAAAGCTGACTTATGATTACTTTGCACGGTTTTGCTGCTAGCAATTATTACAACCTAGTTAAACATGTACTTTTACACAAACGACTGCCATTTAAAGAACACCTTGTTTACGGCGGTAGTGAAGAGTTACTAGCAATAAGCCCTGCAGGCAAAGTGCCTGCAATCACAACAGCTAATGGCCTTAATATTTCTGAGTCGAGTGTTATTTGCGACTTTATAGAGGAGTCGTACCCACAAACTCCGCTATACCCTAAAGATGCAGGTGAGCGCGCAGTTATTCGTCAAATTATGAAAATAGCAGAGCTTTATTTTGAACTGCCAAGCAGACGGTTCATCCCTTATGTATTTTCGGGTAATGAAGTTCCTGAGGCTCTTAAAACAGAAGTACGCCAAGTATTAACTCGTGGCGTTACTGCATTAACCAAACTAGGTAAGTTTTCACCTTGGATTGCAGGCGAGCAATTCACAATGGCAGACATTTACGTTTATTACGTAAACACCATTGTTAGCGCCTTTGGCTCTACTCAGCTTAATTGGGATGTACTAGCACAAGTTCCCGGCATGAAGGAGTGGAGCGAATCAATGAGCCAATTAGCCATTGCCCAAAGCATAGAGGCCGACCGCCAAGAAAATATGGCTGACTTTATGCAAAAAGTGAAAGCTCAAATTCAAGCAGCAAACGCTAAATAGCTCTTAGCTATATAAGAAGCCCTTAGCTATATAAGAAGCCTTTAGCTATAACAGTAATCAATACTCATTTTGTGGGAGCAAACATAATGACAGATAAAAATATCCAACTTACTTCAACTATCAGCGAAGACAATAAACTAACACTTGCCTTAAAAAACATCGAGATGCCAAAGCCTAGTGCCGATGAAGTGGTTATTCGTATTGAAGCTGCACCATTAAACCCATCAGACTTAGGCGTTTTATTCAGCGCAGCTGATATGTCTACTGCAAAGCAATCGGGTACTGATGAAAACCCAGTAATTACTGCCGATGTTCCAGCTCAATTTATGCCATCACTTAAAACACGCGTAGGTAAAGCCACACAAGTAGGTAATGAAGGCGCAGGCACCGTTGTAGCAGCAGGTTCATCACCAGCCGCACAAGCATTAATGGGTAAAACCGTTGCTGTAATTGGCGGTGGTACGTATCGTCAATTTATTTGTGCCAATGTACAAAGTTGCCTAGAGCTAAAAGAAGGGACTACCGCTAAAGAAGGTGCATCATCTTTTGTTAACCCACTTACCGCACTAGCAATGGTAGAAACCATGCGCGCTGAAGGTCATAAAGCTATTATTCACGCGGCTGCAGCCTCTAATCTTGGCCAAATGCTAAACCGTATTTGTATTGCTGATGGCGTTGATTTAATTAATATTGTTCGTAAACCAGAACAAGAAAAATTACTGCGCGATATGGGTGCAAAATATATTGTTAACTCAAGCAACGACACTTTTCTTGCTGATCTAACCGCTGCAATAATTGAAACGGGTGCAACTATAGCGTTCGACCCAATCGGTGGCGGCCAACTAACAAGTGATATTCTTAACTGTATGGAAGTTGCAGCTGCACGCGATATGAAAGAGCACAGTGTTTATGGCTCAGACACTTACAAACAAGTGTATATTTATGGTGCATTAAACCGAGGCCCTATCACAATAAACCGTAACTTTGGTTTTGCATGGGGTGTAAACGGATTCTTGTTATTTAATGCCTTAGGTAAATTAGGCACAGATACAGTAATAAAAATGCGCAAACGTATTGCAGACGAAATCACCACTACATTTGCGAGCAACTACACGCACGAAGTGTCATTAGCTGAGGTATTACATTTACAATCAATCGCGGCTTATTCTAAACAAGCAACAGGCGAAAAGTACTTAATTAAACCTCAAGCTTAATTAAATATTCTTCGTTAAAAATTAAAAACCACAGCGCTTAGCACTGTGGTTTTTAAATATAAAAGCAGATGCTAATTAGGTATCTGCTTTTTATTTGGTCGTTGTAAAAACTAGCTCGGAGTATTTACTTTGGCTAATAAATTACAATCGTGGATTTCAAGCATTCCTCTAGACAGCTTTCAACTAAGATTGTACTTTCCGCTCGCTACAAATAGTCAAGTGTGTGAGCTAATCAACTGTATCCGCTCAATCTTCAAAACTATGAGAGGAAAAATATTAATGAGCCTATGTACTTTGTTTTGGTGAGAGATCTTTGGGCATAGATGGAGTTATGACTTTTTCTCATTTTTTAGACTCAGTTTTCCCTTTTATGTGCCAAATAAATTTTTTAATACTTTCATATAACTGGGTTCAAAAGTAAATTATTAACCTTTTCTATTTCATCCAACCATATTTTTGTTTCTTTACATCGCATTGCCACAGTAGTTTCAATTAAAGGATAAATATCAAGTAACTTATTGTGATTGAAAATAGGCTCATGATGAGCGATTCGATTTCTTATTTTTCTTATTACAAAGCAAGCTTCTTTTAATAGCGTTCTAATTTGCGCCGCAGTTAGGTTATCAGCATTTGGAAATGCAGTCTGAATATGAACGTTCCAAATACGCCCATCATGCCTTCGCGTTAGCATTTCTTCCCACCAAGATAACTTTAACTCTGGTAACACCTTGCCTAACCCTTGGTAATTATTGCTAACAATGCTTAATAGCTCTTTTTTATTTTTATAAGCCAGTGAGTTTTGAAATACCGTATTAATAGGCCAATCAGTACCATATCTTTTTGCAATAGCTTCACTAATAGCATTACGTAATACCACTTCATATATATGTAAAGGAAATAAAAAATCAGATGATAAATTTGCATTCCATTCATATAGCGAGAGAGCTTTTATACCGCAATCAACACCAGTACTCGCAATGACAGCATTTCTGTATGTTGTAAATCGACTAATTGATATGGTCTTTTCAATTGCTTTGTATCGCATTAACTTTCCATCTTATAAGTTTTTCTTTATCTTTGGTTGATCATAATACATTTTCTGGTAATATGTTTATTGAGAGCTTTGGATATCCCTGCTTATGCAGCCCACCAAAGACAAAAGATAAAAAATAAACCCATGCTTAGGCGTGGGTTTTTTCGTTCTGATGCAAGTTGCTTGAGTTTAAATTATTTTTTACTGTGGGATAAAGTGTTTACACTAAAATATAATTTACATTATATTTTTATTTACTCATTTTACATAGCATTACTGGTTAGCGGCTTTATCTAGTCAATACTCACTCGCCTGACCTTGCTGTATATAACTATCTACTCTAAATGTATCACAAACTGTTTTCATATTAGAAGTGCAAAGATCCTCTTTGATCAAACCACTCAATAATTGTACTAATTAGTGCAATTAGTCATAAATCTGTAACTTTGATCCGCGATAATCTCTATCCGATAAATGAATAAACTCAAGAAGATTAAGTAAGATGAGTACACCCTTAGTGCAACTAACATTTGCACAGCAATCGTTTGATGATTCTATGTCTGCGGCGATGAGCCACGCTATGGAATATGAAAAGCTGTCACTAAAAGCCAGTGCTGCGCATAACATTACGCTGCAATGTGTGTTGCCTGATGGCGCAAATGAGAGCGATGTTATTTCACTAAGTGCTACGCAGCCCAGTGCGCGTGGGGCGCAGTATTTTACTGAAAAAACGCTGAGCAATGCAGACCTTGAATCTGGTACTGTAAACCTTACTTTAAGTAACATTACACAAAGCCAATGTTTTGTAGTGCAAATGATGCTGCACGGAAAAAACACGACCTTAAAAGAAAGCCAACAACTCGATGTGTACATTAAAGCATTTGAGCAAGGCTATATTCCTGAACACATAACAACTGAACATGCTAAGCCTCAGGGCGTTCGTAGCTACTTTGCGAGTATGGGTTCTACGTTTTTATCGCTGTTTTAGTGCTGGCTGCACTTAAATTACGCGACGCGACCTATAAGTTATTAATCTGCAAAACTTACTTTACCCATAGTAACTCCCGCAATACCTTGTGCAGTATTACTTAGGTGTTGCTGCTCTCCTGCTAGGCATTCGTTTGCTAAAATAGCAAATAGTACAGCCTCTTTTGCGTCGGGGTTTATACCTAAATCGTCGGTGTTTTTAAAAGCCTTAATACGTGGGCAAAGCGCTGTAAGTTGCGCCATTAGCAACGGGTTATGAATACCGCCACCACTTGCATACACCACACAATTTTGTGCGCGCTCTGCACACTCGTTTAATGCATTTGCTATAACGGTTGCAGTAAAGGTATTTAAGGTGGCCATTACATCTTCATGGCTTAAATGGTGAGTATTTGTAACCTGCTGTGCAGCATTTAAATACGCTAAGTTAAATACCTCAGGCCCTGTGGTTTTAGGCATTGGGAGTTTAAAAAATGCGTTATTACACAATGCATTCAATAATGGTGTATTTATCTTGCCTGCTTTTGCTATTTTTGCGCCATCGTCATAATGCATATCTTTAAAATGTTGCTGTACGTAGGCATCCATAATGGTATTACCGGGGCCAATATCGGCGCTAAACACACCGTTTGCATCACCATTTTTGGGTAAAAACGTTAAGTTAGCAATGCCGCCCATATTTAGCAAAATCCGACTCTCAGCAGCGCTCGAAAAATACAAATAATCGCCATACACAGCCAGTGGTGCGCCCTCGCCTCCTGCGGCTATGTGTTTTTGTCTAAAATCACCAATGGTTGTAATACCCGTAGTAACGGCTATTTGGTCACTATCGCCAATTTGTAAGGTGCCATTAGTAAAGCTTTTGTGGTTATGCTGCGACTGCGGGCAGTGATAAATGGTTTGCCCGTGGCTTGCTATTACATCAATACTTGCAGGGGTTATATTCCACTTAGCTAAGCACTGGTTAACCATATTGCCATGGAGTTTACCTACCCACGGGTGCAGTAAAGTAACAAGCTCTAAATCGCATTCTCGCTTAGCAAATACCTGCTTTATTTTAGTTTTATAATCGTCGTTGTAATCAACAGTAGTAAAATTTAAAACCTCAATGTGTGTATTTAAGCCCGCTCCCGTTACTTTACACAGTGCAACATCAAGCCCGTCCAACGAGGTACCGCTCATTAAACCAATAATTAAACGGCTTGGTTTTTGGGCGCTGTTATAAAGCGCTTTAATGTGAGGGTGCATAATGGCATCTAAAATAGGTGTAATATTTTGCTTATATTAGAGGACTTTAAAACAAAGTAATAGCCGTAAACCGTTTAATTTAGGTTCTGATTGTTTAACGTTAAAATGATTGTTAAGTTAGTGTGCATACTAAAAATTTATGAAAAAATATGATCACCCTCAGAGAGTTTAAAGCCCAAGACGCGCCTTTTATTATTAGCACCTTAAATGATGAACAGGTAACGCGTTATTTATCGTCAAAAATTCCGTTTCCGTATACGCAAGCCGATGCTGATTGGTGGATAAACCAAGGCTCAAAAAACGGCGTAATTGATGCAACAGTTAAAGCCATTGAGGTAAATGGGCAATTTGCGGGCTGTATTGGTGTAACTCCCGGCGAATTTGAATACAGCCACAGTGGCGAAATTGGTTATTGGCTAAATAAAGCCTATTGGGGGCAAGGCATTATTACTCGCGCTATTGAACTTATATGCGAAGAAGCGTTTGCGCAATCTAACCTAAATAGAATTTTTGGCGCTGTGTTTGCTGGTAATACCGGCTCTATGAAAGCACTTATTAAAAGTGGCTTTGAGCAAGAGGCTGTGCTTAAACAGGCCATTTATAAAAACGGGGTATTTTACAACAATCATATATTTAGTAAGCTCAAAGCAGACTAATTACTCTAATTAAATCTGCGCAAAGCTTGAATTATCAACCACCCGCCCAAAACTCCTTTATTAAGGTACGCATTGTACATATTCATACTGCTTAGCCGCGCATTATTGTTTAGCTGATCACGATTTTTAAAGCGTAAACATTCGGTAAGTAGTTTATTTATATTAATAGGAGATCTTTTATGTCTACGACTAGTCGCCAACTTACTCTTGAATCACGCCCTAATGGCGCTCCAACAGATGAAAACTTTAAATTAAAAACGGTAGAGCTTCCTGCATTAAAAGACGGCGAAGTTTTACTACGCACTATTTACCTATCGCTAGACCCGTATATGCGTGGTCGTATGAGCGATGCTAAGTCGTACGCTGACCCTGTTAATATTGGCGATGTAATGGTTGGCGCAACAGTGTGCCAAGTAGAAGAGTCTAAAAACGATAAGTTTAGCGAGGGCGAGTGGGTACTTGCCTACACAGGTTGGCAAGATTACGCCATTACCAATGGCGAAGGCTTAATGCAGTTAGGTAAAGAGCCTGCAAACCCTTCGTACGCATTAGGTATTATGGGTATGCCTGGCTTTACCGCTTACATGGGTTTACTTGATATTGGCGCACCAAAAGAAGGTGAAACAGTTGTAGTTGCAGCAGCAACAGGCCCGGTGGGCGCAACGGTTGGTCAAATAGCTAAAATTAAAGGCTGTAAAGTAGTGGGTGTTGCTGGTGGTAGTGAAAAATGCGCACATGCTGTTGAAAAGCTAGGTTTTGATGCCTGTATTGATCACAAAGCAGATGACTTTGAAGAACAGCTAGAAAAAGCCTGTGATAAAGGCATTGATGTTTACTACGAAAATGTGGGCGGTAAAGTATTCGACGCCGTATTACCACTACTAAATACCGCAGCACGAGTACCACTGTGTGGTTTAGTATCGCAATATAACGCAACTAGCTTGCCAGAAGGCCCAGACCGTTTAGGCATGCTAATGGGTCAATTGCTTACTAAGCGTATTAAAATGCAAGGCTTTATCATTTTTGATGACTACGGCGACCGTTACGACGAGTTTGCACAAGATATGCAAAAATGGCTGCAAGACGGAAAAATTCAATACCGTGAGCACATGGTAGAAGGCATCGAAAATACATTAGACGCGTTCAACGATATGATATGCGGTAAAAACTTTGGTAAAACTGTGGTTAAAATTAATAACCCACTTTAATTTTAAACGGCTTGTAAGGCCAAGTCCTTACAAGCCAAAAAAGGACTGACATGATCAAACTACACCATTTAAATAAATCACGTTCTAAACGCGTAATTTGGCTTTTAGAAGAGCTAAATGTTGACTACGAAATTGTGGCTTATCAGCGTAATAAAGACACATTTTTAGCCCCTGACGAATTAAAGCATATTCATCAACTTGGTAAGTCACCGGTAATTGAAGATGGCGGTTTAATTATTGCTGAATCAGGCGCTATTACCGATTACCTTATTACTAAATACGGCAATGGTAAATTTGCTCCAAAAGTAGATACCGCTGAATATGTTGACTACCAGCAATGGCTGCACTTTGCAGAAAGCTCAGCAATTTTACCGCTTTTACTTAAAATGTTTGTACTAAAAGACGGCGCTAAAACGCAGTTTTTAGAAGGCTATGCTGACGCTGAAACAGCTAAAGTAATTAGCTACTTTAACGACCGCCTTGAAGGTAAACGTTATTTAGTGGGCGATACCCTAACGGGCGCTGATTTTATGATGTCGTTTATTGTTGAAATAGTTAAAAACTCAGGTCAATTAGCGCACTTTAAAAACCTCGTTAAATACGACGAGCAATTACAAAGTCATGAGAAGTTTCATACAGCTAATGAGCTAGAAGCAAAGTACGACTAACTACTTTTATATAATCTTTTTGTATAATCTTTTTATACAACATCAAGGGGCATTTAGCCCCTTTTTTAATGCCTGAAAAACACTCCTCATTAAAGTTACGCTTGTAAACTAAATTAACAAACAATCCCTTATTGCTAATAAAACTTTAATTAATAAGGCATAATGCTGCTATTGTTTTAGAATAATCACTAATAATACAAGCTGCTCTTGCGCGTATTGACTCACACTTGGGATCAACCATGACCATAAACATGCGTTTAACGACCGGCTTTGGCGTAATTTTATCAATGATGCTTATTTTAACCATTATTGGCATTTCGCGCGTTAGCCTCATTAATAATAACATTACCCACATGACCGACGTAAATTCGGTAAAGCAACGTTACGCAATTAACTTTAGAGGCAGCGTACACGACAGAGCGATAGCCGTGCGCGATGTAGTGCTAATTACCGATCAAAGCAGTTTAAGCTCCGTGTTAAAGAGCATAAAAGAGCTAAACGCATTTTACCAAACGTCAAGCCGGTCTATGGCCGAGCTAATAGGTAATATGAATAATGAAGAGCGCGCTCTAATTAATAAAATAAATCAAATAGAGCAGCGCACTCAACCTTTCATTCAAGGTGTAATAAACGCTAAAAATGCAGGAAACCTAAACGAAGCTGAGCGCATTTTATTAACCGATGCGCGCCCTGCGTTTACCCAGTGGCTAAATGTTATAAACCAATTTATAAACCTTCAAGAGCAAGCAAATCAAACCACCACTATTGATACTCTCGATATTGCCAGCTCGTTTAAAATTTGGATGATTTCGCTCACCGCACTTGCCTTTTTAATAGGCATAAGCGTTGCGTATGTTATTAGCCAACTGATCAGAAATTCAGTAGGTGGCGAACCACAAGAGGCTGCTGAAGTAATTGCCCTTATTGCGCAAGGCGACTTAAGAGGTGATGTACAGTCGTGTTGCCCAAATAGCATGATGGCTTCTGTAGGGGTGATGCAATCTAAATTAAAAACCATTGTAGATAGCATTATTAACTCATCTGAAGAGCTTTCTACGCACTCTGCAAGCGTAGCATCTGGCTCGCAGCAAGCACTTAGTGCCGCTGACGCACAAGTAACTTATACAAACTCTGCAGTAAGCAGCCTAGAAGAAATGAGCCGCAGTATTCATGCCGTAGCCGACTCAGTTAGGCAAACAGAAGATAACTCAAAAATAACCGCACAATTATCGCAGCAAGGTAGTATTGCTGTGCAAAAAGTAGCGGCCGAAATTGAGCAAATCTCAGTAACTGTAAAAGCGACGGTTACCCAAGTAAACGTGCTGCAAGAACATGTAAAACACATTGGCGATATTTTAAGTGTGATCCGCAGTATTTCTGATCAAACAAACTTGCTTGCACTAAATGCAGCAATAGAAGCTGCAAGAGCAGGCGAAACAGGCCGAGGGTTTGCTGTTGTTGCTGACGAGGTAAGACAACTTGCCCAGCGTACTGGTGATGCAACAGGCGATATTGAAAAGATGATTTTGCAAGTACAAGAAAACACGCAAGCGTCGGTAACAGCTATGGAAACCACAGTACCACAAGTAGAAAATGGCTTAACGCTTACTCACGAAGCAAACGAGCTACTGCATCAAATACAGCAACAAGCTAATGACTCATTAAGTAACGTGCTTGAAATTGTTGAATCAACATCAAACCAAGTAGCCACCGTGGCGCAAATTAGTACTGGCGTAGAAGAAATTGCCAGTATGTCCAAAGAAACCAGCATGTCGCTTAACAGTAACGCACAAGAAGCCGTTGCATTAGCTGACCTTTCAAACACACTTAAAAAGTATATTAGCTACTTTAAAGTTTAATTTTTATAGTAAGTAATAAACAAAGGGGCTTTTAAGCCCCTTTGTTTATGTACTTTAATAATAGCGGACTATATACCTGCTAAATCGCGCTCGGTAATACACTCGTCTGAGGCCATTTCAAACTCGCGACATACTAATGGGCGGTTTTCGTAAATAGAGCACATAAGCGTATTGCGGTCGAGTGCTTGGCACCAACCGTCGTCAGCGCGTTTCATTACTTCACTGCCCCATTTATCGTATTCTATATAGTTAAAAGGCACGCCGGTGTCGGTTACTATGCGCACTTCTAATTGGCAACAACAGGCTTGGCAGTTAGCACACGTAACGGGCTCTGCGGTAGTAGCAATATTTTCAACGGGGATAACAATTTGAGGCATAGTGGCTTACTTTTTTGAATAAGCCACTAGGATACAGTAACTAATTTAACGCGCTAGTAGTTTTGCTTTAATATCGCTGTAACGCATTTGCTCGCACAGCGCAAAACCACTCAGCTGGCGCACTTTATTACGCGCAAATAACGGCACACTCATCCCTGCTAAAAAGCGGCATTGGGTTTCAATACCCACATTATGATTACCCTTGCCTGCCATATGCGCTAAAAACTCATCTACCTTTTGATAAATAAGTTGCTCGTCAATATATGCAGGCTCTATAGAATATTCAAGCTTAACCGCATGGCCTCTACACACACTACAATGCCCACATTGCTCAGGTGCATTTTGATCGTCAAAATAGCGCGCTAAGTTATAGCTTAAGCAACTTTGTAGCTCAAAAAAGCGTACCAGTGCAGCAATACGTTTAATTTCGGCCTGTTCTTTATCGGTAAAGTAGTCATGAAGTTGCTGGGCAAGTTCTGGGTTATTTATAACCTCTCCATGCACTTTGTATACTTGGGTAATACGTTTGGTTTCGAGCGTTATTAGGTTTTTTTCGGCTAGGTAGTCAAGAGCAGCCACTACGCGTTTGCGATCAACCTGCGCGGCTTGCGTAAGGGAGTCAAAATTTAGCGTGCCCCATATTTTTTTAAAATCGGTATGGCTAAATATTTGCGTTAAAAATGCTTGGCGTTGCTCATCAAAATGACCAAGTAGCTCGTTTTTATCAACCAAAAATTTGTATTTAAAATCGGCGTAGTAAGCATATTGTGGCGTTATTGCGCCTTGCATTTCAAGCTGTACTAACAAGGTTTTAAGGGCTAGTTGCCTAATATTACTTTCGCTTGAAAGGCTGTATTCTTGCATTTCCCATTGCTGGTCGCTTTGGCGAATATCGTTAATTACGTATTCAATCCCGCTAAGCTCAGGGGTGTCGCCATATACAAAGTTTTCTACCGTATTTAGGCCGTCTAGGTTAGCAAGCGTGTAGCAGTTTGATGGATCGCCATCGCGCCCTGCTCGGCCAATTTCTTGGCTGTAGTTTTCTATCGATTTAGGTAAGTCGTAATGTATAACAAAGCGAATATCCGATTTATCAACGCCCATACCAAAGGCTATGGTTGCCACTACAACGTTAATTTTACCGCCCATAAAGTCATCTTGAATTTGCCAGCGTAGCGTATCTTCAAGCCCTGCATGGTAAGCAACGGCATGCACACCTTGCGCACTTAGCACATTAGCAACTTGCTCAGCGCTTTGCTGTAGCGTTACATACACAATACCAGGGCCACTTTGCGCGCGTACAATGTTGGCAAGCTCGGTGTTTTTATCGGCGGTTTTAACGCTCAGCACGCTTAAATCTAAATTAGCGCGGTAAAAGCCCGTTTGCACAATGCACTCAGGCGCAATAGCAAAGCGCTCTGCCATATCGCGTTTTACTTTTTTAGTGGCCGTTGCAGTAAGTAACAACACTAAAGGAATATTAAGCTCTTCGCGGTAACGCGGCAGTTTAAGGTAGTCGGGTCTAAAGTTATGGCCCCATTCTGATATACAGTGCGCTTCGTCTACCACTAACATCGAAAGCGCCACTTGGCTTATAAACTCTCTAAAACGCTCGTTTTTAAAGCGCTCAACCGACACCATTAATACTTTAATTTTACCGTTTCGCACATCATTCATTACGGTGCTGCTTTGCATTTGATCTTGGCTCGAATCAAGGCTGGCAGCATAAATACCTTTGCTATTTAAAAAGCTAATTTGATCTTTCATCAATGCAAGTAAAGGCGAAACCACTAAGGTTAAATTTGGTAAATGCAACGCAGTTAATTGATAGCACAACGATTTACCCGAGCCGGTCGGAAATATAGCCAACGACGATTGACCATTTAAAAGCTGCTCTATAGTTTGTTGTTGCCCTGTTCTAAACTGGCTAAAACCAAAGTGCTGCTCAAGTGATTGAATTAGTGGCGTGGTCATAAATGTCCTTTTGATGGCTAAACAATAGTCATGCTTATAAAAATGCGGTGTAGATAAAATATTTGCAACTCGGTGTGTATGAAATATTTGCAACTCAGTATACAACAAATAACATTATTTATTGCTGACATCGGTTTTATTTAGGCGCAAACTAGGCACCCATAAAATGAGTAGTAACTACTTGTTGCCAAAATAATTTATTGATACCCAAGTCACCTTAAAAAACTAATAAAAATACAGATCACTTGGGTATATTATTTTTAAGGGCAACGTTATGAGTATTACAATACCTAAAATCGTCGTTATTGGCGGTGGTGCTGGCGGATTAGAACTTGCAACCCAACTGGGGCATAAGCTAGGGAAAAAAAAACAAGCAGATATACTGTTAATAGACAAAAACCGTACCCACATATGGAAGCCGTTACTGCACGAAGTAGCGACAGGCTCTATTGACCCTGATTTAGATGGCGTTGTGTATTCAGCCCATGCCGCAAAACATCATTATCGTTTTCAACTTGGTACCTTTTGCAATATAGACCAAAGCAATAAAACAATTACCCTCTCCCCATTAAACGACGAGTTAGGCCACACTATTTTACCTGGGCGTACAGTTCGTTACGATCACCTTGTTATTGCCATCGGCAGCGTAAGTAACGACTTTAATACCCCTGGTATAAAAGAGCACTGCTACTTTTTAGATTCAAGCCAACAAGCAGAGCGCTTTCAGCACTCATTACTAGATAGCTTTACGCGCCTTCATCAAGACGACAACCAACAGCAATCACTTAATATTGCCATTGTAGGCGGCGGTGCTACGGGTGTTGAACTCTCAGCTGAGCTTTACCATGTGTCTGAGCTATTAAAGCTTTATGGCTTAACAAATATGTCGTCTAAGCGTTTGCATATTCATTTAATTGAAGCCGGCCCGCGTATTTTACCTGCATTACCAGAGCGTATTGCCGTAAGTGCCAAACGCGAGCTATTAAAGCTTGGCGTAAACGTGCGCGAACAAACGCAAGTAAAAGAAGGCACCGCACAAGGCTTTATAACCAAAGATGAAGAACACATTGATGCCGATATAATGGTGTGGGCGGCAGGCGTAAAAGCACCTGATTTTATTAAAGACTTAGGTATTTTTGAGCTTACTCGTAGCAACCAAATTCAAGTAAACGAGTTTTTACAAAGCACCGTTGACGAAAGCATTTTTGTATTAGGCGATTGCTGCGCATTTACCCAAGCCGACGGCAAGCAAGTACCACCACGCGCACAATCGGCGCATCAAATGGCGTTATGCGTCGAAAAAAATCTCATCGCCACGTTAAAGCAGCAACCACTACGCGGCTTTAAATACAGCGACCATGGCTCGCTAGTTAACTTATCGAGCTACAGCACGGTAGGTAACTTAATGGGCAACCTAACCAGCAATACCTTTTTTATTGAAGGTAAAATTGCCCGCTTTATGTATATATCTTTATATCGTATGCACCAACGCGCCATACACGGTAGCGCAAAAACCTTTGCATTATGGATAAGCGAAAAAGTACTGCGAGTAGTGCGCCCTAAAATGAAATTGCATTAAAAGCAAACTGAATTAGCAGCCTATAAAATGGCTTTAATAAATTAATACTTTATTAAAGCCTCTTACACTATTAGTATCTAAAATAGTACCATGTGGATAATTGAAATAGTGAACCTAAAGGATTAACGTTTATGAAAAAAGGACCCCTGGCGCTTATTGCCATTGCTACGGTTGTATTGGCAACTTATATATTTATAGCTCAATCCAGCTCACCAGTAGTAAAGCAAAATTTAAAACCTGCCTCAAATATAGTTCAGCCCAAAATAAAACAACAAAAGCAGATCGTTCAAGCATCCCCACAACAGAAAGTAGTAAAACTAAAACACGAAATTAGCCTTTGTAAAAATAAATCGGCTGATAAAGCATACAAAATAAATGAAATAAACCAATCGCTTACTTTATTTTTTAAAAATGAACTCAACAAAGGTACTTCTGTCGCCGACCTATTAATGTATTCAGGTTTGTATGAGGCATCTTATCAGTCATATACAACGCTACTTAAAGAAGCGATTAAAGATAAACAAAAAAAAGACTATAAAATAATTGAAAGCATAGCTATTTTAGCTGACTGGCAAGGCATTGAAGCTATTCAAAATTTCACCACTGATAAAGTAAAAGAGATGGTGCAGCAGTTAGGTTCGGCTACCCAAAGCCCTGCTGGTTTAACATTTAACGTTCCACTTGATGAAAATGTAAAAAAAGAAACCCTCTATGCACTATTAAACAATTCCGACACGTTTACCACTTATTTGCAGTCGTTTATTCGTATTGAAGGTAGTAATGTTATCTCTCCCGCCACGCTACTTATGCTCAATGCAAATAAACTTTCAATTGACGAATTTGAGCATGTAATCGTAGTAAATCAATTTACGGTAAATGAACTCGCAGTAGCTATAAATAACGGTCTACCTAATGAGTATATTTTTGCGTTAATGAAGCAAGTACCTTCACTTAATGATATGCCTATTTATGACAATTTTACCGTTTTATATAACTTAGCCGATTTAGCTATTAGCCAATTTAATTTACCCTTAGTAAAAGCATTAAAACAAGCAGGAGTCTCGCCAACCAATAAAGCAGGCCTATTTACAGCGTTAGATATTGCCATAATTAATTTACCTAAAAACGGAAACTTAACTTTAGAAGATTTAGATAAAAGTAAGACTGATATGCTGGATTACTTAATCGCCGAAGGATATAAAGCCCATGGTGAGTTTAATTATAAAAATTCATCAGATAAGACTCTACTTTTTGAAAACAAATTTAAATATCAACAAGGTACTTTTATTAGTGAGCAAACAAATCCTTTAAGTTACCTCTACTTTAGCCAAATATCTATAATTGAAAACTCTATGCTGCCTAGAGTAACTGAGCCAGATAACTCTGAAATATCTCAATTTTTACTAGAGCTACAACATAAAAAAGAAGATCTAGATTCAGCCTCAAGCAATTGTAATCAATTAACAGAAAAGCTGTTTGCAGCCCAAAAGCTCATACGAGATAGTGATGCTTACGACAAAGTGCGCAAAATTGAAAAAGAGTATGGCAGTAACTTTGAAGACGTATTACAAAATATAGACCCTGTTTTAGTTAATTATTGGTGGAACACTCTTGCCCGCCGTACCTCTTCAGATAGAAGCGATAGTGTATTTCGTGAGTATTTAGCTAAAAAAGAATTTCAAAAAGCACATGAATACAGCCAGACAACTCCACTAAATCAAACAGAGACAAACGTGCTATTTATTAGGTTACTTAAGAATCCATATGACTTAGTGCCTATTTGGAATAGTCGAACGCTACCTATCCCTCCAACAGAGTTGGTTAGACTAAGCTGGATTCCGCTTAGTCAATGGCAAGAACTTGCACAACTTGGTTTTGATTTTTCGATTACCGATATACATGGACGCGACGTTTATACACAAGCTGCGTCGTCTTCTGTCGAAGCAGTCCAATTTCTAATTGATAACAAAATACCGACTGTTCCCAGTAAACTTGGCGTAGATATACTCGACTTAGCGCTAGAACAAAGCTACACCAAAGGTGAGTTAAGCCCAATGGTTCCTTTAGCTTTGCAGCTTGTTGAAAAATTTGAACCAAACCACTTTTCTCGCGTTGCCCGATTAAAAATATTTTACCCTGAAGTTTATCAGCAGTTGGTACAACTTAACTCTGCGCTTAAACCATTAGAGGAAACAACGTTAAATAGCTATACTTTTTATAATCACTGATCTTCATAGCAGGCGAGCCATAAATTAGCTCGTCATTACCTGATGAATATTGTCTTTAATTTTTAACATTGTCTGTGTAGAGTATTTAAAACAACTAAGGGAATTGGGTTATGACGGGTAAAACGCTAATTTTTAACTTTGACGGCACAGGAAACGAGCCCCGTGACGCAGAACAGTTTAGCTCAGATCATTTTAAAGAAGACTCTAATATTACCAACATTTTAAAATTGCATTTGCTGCTTGGCGGTAAATTAGAAGACTCCCCAATTACTCCATTTTTAAACCAACTCAGTTTTTATTATCAAGGTATTGGTACCAAAGGCAGCCGCCTTAAACGTATTTTAAACCAAACCCTTGCACCTCGCGGTGACGACGTAGCCAGTATTTTAAATCAAGCGTTAAGCGACTTTAAAGCTCACTATCAGTTAGGCGATACCATACTGCTAACAGGTTTTAGCCGAGGCGCTGCACTTGCAAGGCGTTTTGCCAAAATCCTAGAACCTTTAATTGCTGATAATGTTTACATATGTGTGTTTGATACCGTCGCCTCTATTGGCTTATCAAAAGTAAGTAAAGCCACACGCGGCGCAGAGCACGTTATTTTTGAAAACCACACCATTGCCAACAACATTACTCAGGCGCTGCACTGCGTAGCCCTTGACGAAAAACGCCGCGCCTTTGAACCCACACTCATGAACCATCAAAACAATATTACTGAGCTATGGTTTGCAGGTGCGCATTCAGACATTGGCGGCGGTTACTACCGCGATGGTCTAGCCGATATTAGCTTGCGCTATGCACTTGAGTGGTTAATAGAACAACCGCTTAATATATCGTTACTCACTAGCCACGACATAGATTACGAAACCCTACTCCCCGATAGCAACTTAGTAGCACAAGATGACGTAACCGTAACACCCGATCCGCTTGCATTAAGTCATCAGCAAAATTACTTTTGGTTTAACCCGTTTTTTAAATTAGTAGATAGAGAGTGCTATGTATTAATTGATGACCAAGCCAGCAAACTTGAGCCTTTAGTGCACTACAGCGTAGCCGAACGTATTAATAAACTAACCAGCTATCGCCCAGAATCGCTTAAAAAACTGCATTACAAAATTAGCTACAACGACAACACCACGCTTAGCTTTATTGGTTTAAGCCAACATATAGAACTGGCTAATCAAAACATGAGTGTGCTGAGTATTAACCAAAGCCAAGATATAGTGGTATTTGCCTCTGAGCAATACAACGCAACCGGCCTCATGCTAGAGCAAGGCGCTACGTATCGCTTTACCCCATACCCAAATCAATACTGGTTTGACGATGGCATAAAGTGCACGCCATTAGGCTGGAACCGCGACAACGTACAGCTTGGCGTAAAAGAAATCCCAATGGCTGTACTTGAACCATTTAGACGATTTCCTCGCGCGCAATGGTTTTCACTCATTGGTGCTATTAATAAAAACGACGACCACCTATTCGAAATAGCCAACGGCGCCGATATTAAAATAGATAAATCAGGCGAGTTTTGCCCATTTGCAAACGACCTAAGCCGCTTTTATGGCGCTAATGCGGGTAAAATAAAAGTGAAAGTAACGCGGTTGGAATAGTAGATTGCACAGTATTTTAGATTGTAGGTGCGATTTTACATCGCGCAAAAGCGAAGCGTTTAAATTGTAGGCGGGAGTTTACCTCGCGCTTTGGCTTTATAAAAACACCATGCGAGGTATAAAACCTCACCTACAATAATTCAAACACCACACTCAACAAACCCGTAGGTGCGATTTTACATCGCGCTTAGCTCTTATAAAAACACCCGCGAGGTATAAAACCTCACCTACAACAATTCAAACACCCCAATCAACGCTACAAAGCTCACCCAAACACCTGTAGGCGCTCAGCTTGCTCGCGCGAAAAGCGAAGCTTTTAAATTGTAGGCGCGATTTTACATCGCGCTTTGCCCTCTAGTAACTAGATCATTACCCCAATCAACTCTACAAAGCTCACCTAAACACCTATTCGCCTCACATGGTGAGGCGAATAACAATTTATTTGCCTCATGCAATGAGGCGAATAGCAGAGTTAATTGCCTCATTACTTTTAAGCGCTACATAGAACAATAATTCACTTTTCTGTGGTAAAAAATGTATTTATAAGCGAGGTATAAAACCTCACCTACATCATTGCAAACACAACTTTCAACAAAAGCGTAGGTGCGATTTTATATCGCGCTTTGGCTTTTAAATTAGGCCAAGCTAAACACCTGTAGGCGCTCAGCTTGCTCGCGCGAAAAGCTGTAGGCGGGAGTTTACCTTGCACTTTTGGTTTGTAATTTAAAATATATGCGCTTTTAAAGGCTTTTTTAACCGCTTAGAATATTCACGATTAAGATTAGGAAATTGCTTATATATTATTGTTTTTAATTGCTTTTCAGATAATTTATTACAGAGAAATTCTTGCTCAGCAAGCATTATATTCTTAAGTAATGCTCTCCCTGCTTGCGTATCCATTAAGAAGTAAATTGCAGCCCAACTGCTTGCATACAGCTTACTGTTATCACCTTTTTTCCACGAGTCATCTAAACCCACTAACGAATCAATTGAAAATACACTTTTAGTAATATTGTTACTTTTCGTCCATGAACTATTCGACTCAACAATAGCTGTTTGCATATTACTTTTAGTAAGCTCAAAGTATTCAGCAAATCCCTCATTAAACCATCTAGGGGTGTAGCCTAAAACCGCTTTATTAATGGCATGCACTGCCTCATGTACCGCAGTTCGCATTGCACTGTGTGCATTTTTATAATGAATAAAAGCAGAATTACTCGCGTGAAAATACATACCCGCAGTGTTTGCAGGGTCAGCACTGCGTTGCTTAATTGCGGCCTCATAAGCGCGGCGCGTAGGCAGTACCGTTAAATTAAGCTTTACCTTTTTAAGTGCGTGCACGCCAATAATCTGTCCATATACTTTAAATACAGTATTGAGTTTTATGCGTAACGCTTGGTTAAATGACGAAGGTAAATTAGGCGTATTTAAAGTGAGGTCAAAGTAATCTAACGGTTCAATAAAACCAGGATCGTAAGTTGCTACCGCAAAATCCGGTTTTTTGTCACTAAAATGCGGCACACCGTCACTGTCTGTCCACGTAAATATATCGCCATTACGTTTATATTTAACCTTACCCAACGATACATCCACGCAGCGCGTATTGTTAGCTTGCGATAAATGATTATCGGCAGATACTGATGCATTTTGTAAAGTTGCCGAGCTTATATTTTTGAGCTGTTTAGTTGCTAGCGGTTCAGTAGCTATCTGTGACGATAAACTACTATAAATTCGTTTAACCTCGCCTATAGGATCATGATAATTAAATACCCGCCCAGTAAAATGATTAGCAATGAGCGCCGATGCAATTAGCAGCACAAAAAATACAAACACCACGCGTAATTTTGTTTTAAACATATTTATGGGCGCCCTTGCCACTGTGCTTCAAATAACTCTTTTTGTTTACCCCGATACTCGCTACACCATACAAAGTCGTCCGACTCCATCCCTTTTTTGCGGCAACGTTTAGGCAATTTATAAAATTTTGACCAAGCATCAAGCTTAGCGGTATCTTTATAGCTATCGCTGTGCAAAGACATGTTTGATACTTTTTGATTGAGTAACCAATTGCTATTAGGCGTACGAGTTGGGTTAGAAGAAGTAGCCTGATAAGCGTTACCACTCTTTTTAGGCTTACTGCAGTGATTAGCAAGTAAGGTAAATAGCGTTTTATCGCGTGCAGTTAAACGCTCACCTTCTTTATTACTGTAGCCACTTCTAAATTGAGAGCGAATAGCTTCGCGCTGCTTTTTAATGCTATCGCATTGGGCTTGTGTGTAAGCCTCACCAGCTTGAGGAAAAGTTGTAAATACGCTAATAAATACCAGTAAAATCCATTTGATCATTATTCATTCCCTGAATTAAAACTTTAAAAGAGTGTACCTATAAATGTGAAAAAACACATCAACATTACTAATCCAAAAAGCAAAAATTAAAGCTATGGGTGGGAGTTCACCTTGTGCTTGGTTTTTACAAAGCACCCGCGAGGTATAAAACCTCACCTACAATAATTAAACCACCGCACTCAACAAAAGCGTAAGTGCGATTTTACATCGCGCTTTCTCTTTAGCAACTAGCTCTTTAGTAACTAGCTCATAATCCCAATTAACGCTATAAAGCTCACCCAAACACCTGTAGGCGCTCAGCTTGCTCGCGCGAAAAGCGTAGCTTTTAAAATAATTTACTTAATATCACATTGGCGATGGCAACCAAGGGGCGGTCTTCTTCAAATAAGCTCTGCTGCTAATAATTCATCCCTGAAGCCGGGTTCCTGTCAGCATCCATGCTTCCACTTCCTCAAGCTGCAAAGCTACGCTTTGATCATTCGTCACCCACGGCGCCCCTCAATTTCACTTATCTTTAAACACTAAATTAATATGAACGTAAACGCGATGAAAGCACATCCATGTGCAAGCATCGCTTTCCTCGCCTCCATGCGAGGTAATTACTCATTAATTATGTGTTTTCAGGTGAAGTTGAAGGGGGGAATTGTCTTAGCACCAGCCTTAAAATTTGCTGTAGGCGCTCAGCTTGCTCGCGCGAAAAGCCGTAGGCGGGAGTTTACCTCGCGCTTTTGGTTCTTAATTTCAAAATAATTGACTTAATATCGCATTGGCGATGGCAACCAAGGGGCGGATACCGCCGACCGCCCCTTGGAACCCCGCGGCGCCCCGAGGATCACACTATTTCCTCAATTTAAATTAATGATATGAACGTAACCAGCGTAGATAGGCCATCCATGGCCAAGCTACGCTTTTAACAGCATCCATGCTGTTAATTACTCATCATTCATTTAATTTCGGGTGTGATCACGGGGGATGTATTAACTGTCGCGTTTAAGCTAAATTTGTCGATGTACTTAGAGTTAGGTATATTAAATTTATACATAATTTGAGTAACTTAAATGGCTAACCAAAAACAACAAGGAGAGTGGTTTTCAAGCAAAGAAACGATGAAGCTCTTAAAAATATCAGACTGTGAGTTAATGCATCGTCGGGAACGTGGCGAGCTTAAGTTTGAAAAACGCGGACGTGCGTACTTTTATTATTTTGAAATCAAGGATGAATAAGTGATATTTCACGATTTACTACAAAAAATGCAAGCCAAAGAACAAAAAGTTTCTTTTCCTCAAAGCTTTCAAAAATATGTAAGTACCAATAATTTAAAGGCAAACACAGCAGCATCAATATCTATAGATTCGATAAAAAAGCTGCCAAAAACTTTACGAGATTGTAATACGATGGTACTTAGGCTTGGCTCTCGCTTAGGCGATAATCAAACTTATTTTTCACTTGTAAAATCAAATGATGTAAACGATTTCTTTTTTAATGACCAAGCTCTGTTTGGCCAATTGCAACCAGAGCTATTCTTACCAAACGTATCAATAAGAAGCTTATTTGCATTTCAGCTCCTGCCTAAAGTCACTGAAACCTCCGTTGTTAATCTAGCTATAGCATCCGGTCTAATGGCTGAAGCACTTAACTTAAAAGATGACAAAACTATAGTAGTGCCAGCAACGGGGCAAAGTACATTCACGTTTAACTTTAAGCCACTCACTAACGAAGACGTTGCCCTTGAGCATATAAATGGCCAAGTTGAAATCGATGCTGTCTTTGTTGCTAAGCGAGACGGTAAAGAACACTTATTTGTGATAGAAGCAAAACATGGCGATAAGTTTGATTCACTAGCAAAACACAAATTGCTTTACCCTAGTTTAAGCTTATTGCAAAAACTTCCTTCATCTATGCCTATAGTTCCCGTTTACTTAAGAAGTATAAAAACAGAAAATGGTATCAACTTTTATATTGCTGAGTGTCCTTGCATTGTAAATCAACAAGATGAACTATATAGTTTGGATACATTAAGCCCCTGTAAAGTGCAGGCACTACATTTAGCAAATTATTAAACTATGAACGCAGAGCAATTTAAGCAGCTTGTAAAAAAAGTAAAAATAGCAAAAAAGCTACCTGATGCAATTTATTTCCATAAAGATGCATTTGCTGATGCACCTGTCGATTTAGTTAAATTTATTAAAGTTGTTGCGCAAGCTTTAAAGGTTGATGAATCCGATTTCGACTTAATCAAGCTGTTTAAAAGTGACTTTAGGCTATCACTGTTAAGCTACCCAACCTTTTATGAAGATTCATACCCTGCGCTTAAACAAAGCGTAACTGTAGATCTAGCAAAACTTAGTCATAGAATAACTAAATACAATAACAGCGAAAATCCACCTATTTTGCACCGAAAAGAAACCATGGTTTCGCCAGCTAGTAAGTATTACCAATTATTTTGTGACCTAACTGCTGAAGGTGAACAAGCAGGATTATACGAAAACACGCGTATGATCGGTTTTAAAGGCTCATGGGAACGTTTAATTACTAAAAAAGGATATGAGCTAGTTGATGGTCGTTTATTTCGAAGCTCCGCCGTACAAAGCCCTAATGACGATAAAACAATAGATCGACATTTAACGGCCATTGTACGACATGAACTTTCGGCTCCTCTAAAAACACTCGCTAAAAATGGCTTTTTGAGCGGCGACTATTCAATATTTGATTACGGGTGCGGCAGAGGCGACGACTTGCGCGAACTCGAAGCCCATGGAATAGATGCATTAGGTTGGGATTTAAACTACCGCCCGGATACTGATAAAGTTATTTCTGACATTGTTAATATTGGTTTTGTAATTAATGTAATAGAAGACAGAGATGAGCGAATAGAAGCATTAATTGGTGCATGGGAGCTTTCAAAAAAGTTACTTGTTGTGTCGGCAATGTTAGGCAACGAAACGCTAATAAGCCAGTTTCAACCATACAAAGATGGCGTAATTACGAGTCGTAACACCTTTCAAAAATACTACACGCAAGCAGAGCTTAAAGCATTTATAGAAATGAGCGTTGACGAAAACGCCATTGCTGTTGCTCCTGGTATTTATTACATATTTAAAGATAAGCAGCTCGAACAACACTTTTTACAAAATCGCCATAAACGCGCTTATAAATGGCAGCACCTAACAGCGCCAGAACCTGTTAATGAAGAACAAGCGAGAATTTTATTTACTCAGCACCAGCAACTTTTTGAATCGTTTTGGCTCACATGCTTAACGCTTGGCCGCTGCCCAGCTAACAATGAATTTGCGCAAAGTGAGAAAGTAAAAGAGGTAATCGGCTCTAATAAAAAAGCGCTGCAACTCGTATTAAAGTGGTTTGAAGAAGACGAACTAAAAACAGCAGAAACAATGCGTAAAGAAGATTTACTGCTTTACTTTGCACTTGCTATGTTTGAAAAGCGTAAACCTTACGCACAACAGCCAGAAGACTTAAAGCGTGACATAAAAGCATTCTTCGACACTTACAAAATAGCGCAGCACCAGGCCACTGAACTGCTTTTTCAAATAGCAGACAGTGCATTAATTGAATCACTGTGCCTAGAAGCAGAGAAAATATTACCCGCGAGTAAAGTCGACTTTGAAAATAGGCTACCACACTCTCTAACGCTTCATAAGGATTTTATAACCCTGCTACCTTTAATACTTCGCGTTTATATAGGCGCAGCACTGCAAATGTACGGTGAGCTTGATGATATCCAGCTTATTAAAATTCACATACATTCAGGTAAAGTGACACTGCTCGGTTATGAAGGGTTTTATGATTCACCTCTTCCACAACTTAGAGAACGAGTTAAAATCAAGATGGCAGATCAGGACGTTGATTTTTTTGATTACATTCTTGAGGAAAAGCGCCCACTACTTCTTAATAAAATTGACTATATTGATGATACGTTTAAAGATTATAAAAAACAAAAGGCGTTTAATAAACGCCTTTATAAAGAGTTAGCAAAAGCAGGTGATCTGAATATATCTAGGCTTCAACTTGAAGTCTTTTTGCATAAAAAAAATGTAAAAATCAATAAATATAAACTAGTTAGCTTAGAAACTAATTAATTACTTTAGCCACTGAATTATATTATCCCAAACTAAACCATAAATATTCTCAGATCTTTTGCTTACAAAGTCGTTAGTCCAATCATCAACTTGAGAGACAGCTTCCACATGCGACATATACTTAGAGCCTATAGCAATAGATCCTGTAGAAAAAGATAACTCTATAGACTTAGTTTTTGCTAAATCAATTAGTTCATTCCTTTTATCCTCAGTTTTACAACACAGAAGTCTCAAAATTAACTTTTTCTCTTCCCATGTTCTGTTCCCTAATGAGCTATTTATATACTGAGGAAGTAGTAATAGGTTACCAATAACATGTTCACTACTAATCTCAGATAAGCAATCAGACCAACCTTTCGGCTTTGACTGAGGATATATATGCTCTATTGTTTTAAAATATTCCCATTTTTCTGAGTTAAAATTAGGAGCCGAACCTGAAACGCCTTTTTCAACAAGTCCATTATATTGACTTGAACACACAACATCATCACTCGCAATAAGAAGCATAAAACGTGTTAAAGCTTTATTGTTTTTAAACGTTTGAATATTTTTTGCTCTAGAAATATAAGTATCTCGGCTAATAGGCCCTTTAAATTTATCATTGAGTTTGAGATATAAAGCTTGTTGTAAATCTTTTACACTTGGTAAATCAACAATATCTTTATTCATCGAAAAACATATAGGTTTACATATCAAAGTGCCATCCTGCGTATGACCATTTTTCATTAAGTCTCTATAAGCATTATCAATACCATCAGTACCGTGCCTTGTAGATCTCCATAGAACAAAAAATGCAGTTACAGCCTGAACAATGCTGACAAATTTATTAAAATCTTCCTCAGTCTTATTTGAGGAATTATATTCGGAAAAATATCTTACAAAAATTCCTAAAGTAATACTGTGGTTAGCATCTCGCAACATCCCTAAACATAGCTCTAACTCTTTACTTTCAAACCCATTGAAACACTTTAAATTAGGAAAATCTTGCTTTTTTTCTGGCCAACATTGTTTTAAAAAAATAGATGTTTCATACATACTTTTTACAAAATTATGTTTGCTCACGACACTATCTAAACTATCAAAAGCTTTGTTTAGAAATCGTCGTTGGTCTGATAGATGCTTAGATAGGGAATCACCTTCTAAAGCTAGCCTAAATGGCTTAAGCAGCCTAGTTGTTGCATTCTGCTTGTCTTCTGCTTTTTTATATTTATCTAAAGTTTCATCAATATTATTAATATAAGTTCTTTCTTGCGAATTTTCATAAGCTTTAACTCCAACTAAGTCGATCACTTTGGGCTTAAATGTTTCAAATGCAGTTAATGGCTCGCCTGTAGTATTTAAAGCCTCAAACATATCAAATGCATAGGTTTCGTTGGTAGCAACTACACTTGTAACAGCTACTCTGTCTAGATAAAAATTAACTAAAATAAATAAGCGAATGATTTTATGAAATTTACTTTTTTCACCCTCGGTAATGTTCTCAACAGATGCTAGGATAGTTTTTGGTACTATTTTATCTAAAAGACGAATTTGTATTTCATCATTAGAAAGAATATCTTCTATTGCTGGGAAGCGATAAGTGTCATCTCCTCCTTTATTTATTATCAAATCTATTTTTTTACTTAATGAATTAACATTATCAATCACTCTTTCATGCTTAGCTAAATTCTCCTTAGGAATATGCTTTGGTATTTCATAATTAAGTACTCCTCTCGGCTTAAGTTGGAGATCTGAGTGAATATAAGTTAGGAAATTAAATAAATAACTAGCAATTGGAGAATCATATTGTGCTGTCTCAGAGTCTGTTGACCATTGGTCCGCATAAGATCTAGTTACTTTAGGATAATAACGATATTTTTCATCACTAGAAAAACGATCAATTTCCAAAACTTGTCTTAAACGATTTAATATTGGATTTACAGTATTTTGTATCCAAGAATTCAGCTCCATAGAAGTTGAACTTATTTCATACTGTAATGCGACAAGCTTTTGATAATAACACGTAGCAAGTAAAGAGAGAGTTGTAAGCCTTTGCTGGCCATCAATAACGGACATAACTTCTGACGGTAGCTCACCATGTATATATGGTTTTATAGTTTTGTGGTCTGTATCCAAAATTGAAATGATAGTACCAATAAAAGTAATAGCATCTTCATGCTCATATAAAGAACATATCCCACCGCAAATATCTTCAAATAATCTCGCTATATTGTTTTCATCCCATGAATACTCCCTCTGGTAGGCTGGTATATAAAATCCAACTGTTCCTTTTGATAGGAATAATTCGAATACACTTTTTGGATCAGCTGTGAAAACTTTATCTAACTGGCTGGCCATATTTTTCCTTTACTAATTTATAATTATAAAATTCTTAAAACTTCACTTTTTCTACCTGGCATATAAACTTCTATCTCATCGTAAGCATACTGTTTGATATAAGAATATAAATTAGCCTGTAGGCTCTTAATTTCTTGACGATAAGGTGCAGGATCATCAGCTAATTCATCATGTAACAGCCTTGATATTTGACCAAACCCTAAATTCCTATCCGTTTTATTATCTAAAATTTGTTTTTTTATCCAGTGATAAGCTTTACTTCGTTTGAACAACTTAGCAGCCTCGAATGAATTACCTTTATTAGCTTCTATCTGAGCAAATGGTAAAGAGGGATTTAACTCATACTCATAAGTACTGATACCGGGTGGGGTTAAAGGAAAGTCAGATACGAATAAATCAGAAGATTGGGGGAGTATTTCTTCAGGCCAACTAGAGGGAATAAAAGACGCCTCTTGATGCCTGTATTGCTCTAAAAACAAGTCCATTCTTTCAAGAGTTAATATATCTAAAGGTACTGCTGCATTTACTAGTTTATTAATAAAACGATTAGACTCTGTACAGCCTTCAACTCTAGTGCATGCTTCGTAGTTACTTTCAGCAACAATAGCGAGCCCTTTACCAGTGAGGTTAGCACTACCATTGAATATTAAATCATCATCTATTTGGTAGATTTTCGCATGTAAGTTTAATAACGCTTTTACATGATAACCTTTTTGAACAGCTCGCTTTATAGTGACAAAATCACTAGCCCCACTTAAAAAGTCACTTGGTATCAACCTACCAATAAGTGAAACATTCGAGCAGTCGGCAGTAAGTAAACTATCCATCCAATCAAAGCCAACTTTAGAAATAAAAGCTGATGCAACAACTAATTTTTTACAAGAAGGCAGAACGACTTCTAAATCAGTTTTTAATTTATCACCCGAAAATAAATTACTCAAAATTTATACTCGCCAATTTATCTTCAAGAAACTCACTCAATCGAGAAACATACTTTATATCTCGCTCTTGTACCTTCTCATTAGTTGTTTCAAATGTCATTTGACACATACTAATGATGAAAAAATCTATTATTTGTTTTTGTTCTTTTGATGACTTTGAATAGACTTTTTCATAAAAAGGGTGACTTCCATTTATATCTATATACAAATGATTATTTAAAAAATTAAACTCAAAAGCATCATGTGATTTATTTTTTACAATCTGGATACTTGTATTCAACTCTTTTGGAAACTGCAAAGCTACTTCGGCGACTTGCTGTTCTAGAGCATTACGAACTATAGGATCTTTTGTTCTTTTTTTTAAAAAATAGCTTACGGGATCAAATAGTGTTTTCATATTCTACGCCTTATCTAAGGCTAACAACTTTAATATTGTTAGCCTTACCCATATTAAAGGTCTAACTCTTCAAACATCTCTTCAATAACTTCACCCCAGTCATTACGTGCTCGTTCCAGTTGGCGTCGTTTATTTTCATTAGTTGTAGAGTCTTCCATCACTGCCCAAGCTCCTAGCAGCACTTTAAATATCATTTTATCTTTATCTGACATTTGGCTTAAGAATTTTGTGTATAGCTCGTGCTCAGGATTAATAATAAGTACAGCAATACCTTGAAGGTTTTCTACTTCGAAAAAAGATTGATTAGAAGTTTTACTATATTGAACACTTATTCTAGATTGTAAATCTTCCATTTTCTTGGCAGTTAATTTTGCATTTGTTTCATTATATCCAAAATCATCTACTAATTTCTTTTCTAATTCCTGGTAGTTAGGTTTTTGTGAAAGAGTATTACCTGGACTTATCTCATCACGCTTATTCATAACACTATTAACAGTGAGACTAACTTTATCATCCTCGGTTAGATTTTCACTCTCGCTTTTAGTTCTTGTAGTAGTTAAAGCACGTGCTCTTTTTCTTGCATTGTTAATCGCTTTTTTTAATTTACTTGAAATCTCAAAAAGAACAGCGCGCTCTTCATCATTGTTATTACGGAGATACTCTATTATTGCCCCCTCATTATCTAAAACACTCTCATCATCAATATCCATTTTTTCAGCAATTAACTCTTTTAAATTATGAGCATGCTGCTTATTATTAGTGACGCCTAATACTTCATCTAATGAAGGAGGAATATCAATTTCAACTCCCATGAACCGTGTTTTAGTTGCATCATCTTTCAAAAAAAACTCATTTGATATAAGTTCAATTTCTCGATCAGCACGCATCACTGAAAGACCAAAGTTACGCTCACAGTTTTTTCCATATATCGTGTTACCAGCTTTATTTTCAGGGCTACTTTGTAAAATTCGCTTTATAATTTCTTCTCTTGCAACTGAGCTACGTATGCATATCGTATGTCTTGCTTTTTGAAATTCGACTTGAAACTTAAAATTTTCAAGCTCTTCAAAAAATGTAGGCTCCTCGTCTATGTGTAGGCCCGGCAATTCTGGTAGAGCAGAGTCAGCAATCAAGTAAAGTGGGTCATTTGCTTTAATAAAACCTGTTTTAGTTTCGCGTTCTAATGCCTGCATTTTAGAACCACCAAAAGTATCAAAAACTTTAAATTGAACTGAACACTGACCTTTAGAGATAAACCTACGGTACATTCTACCTATTTCATATTGTGATTTAGCAAATAATGTTGAAGAGCGCTTCCACTTTAATTTATCTAGATTTGACCATAAAACAAAGGTACCTGACTCAGGCATGTCTCCGTCAAACATCGAATCTAAGTATTTCTCGGGCATTTCGACTAGAGTTGGTTCAGGTAAGTCACTATAAATACCGTCTATAATTTCCTGAACATCTAAATATGTATAATAAACCTCATGTTTATTTTTCCAACTCCATACTTGAATTCTTTTACATTGAGAAACAGATGCATTAGGTAAACCCATACCAAACTTACCCATTCCTTTAGTATCGTCATTTAATAAGTTGCCATCTTTATCTTTCTCACGGCCAGACTCGCCAAAACCCAAAGCTGAAGCTAATAAGCTCTGTGACATCCCAGCCCCATTATCGACAATAGCAATCTCTTCAATAGTTCTTTTTTGATTTTCAAAAATTAAGATTTCAACTTTATCTGCTCCCGCCTGAATTGAGTTATCTGCTAACTCAGCAATCGCGTAAGCGGTATCTTTATAGCCGTTAGAGCGCGCGGAAATAATATATTGTTTAGGGTTTACTAAAGACATTCTATAATCCTTTAAAGTTTTTCATTTTCAAGCTCTGTCCACATTTCATTCCAATGCTTAAAAGCTAAATTAACATTATTAAACTCTGATATTTCATCTAGCACTGTATAAATACGTGCCGTTTTAGGAGTTAAAGAGGGATTACCGCGTAATGCGCGGCCTATCATTTGTAGATATAAAACTAAGGAGTTAGTGGGTCGAGCTATAATTGCAACATTTGTTTCTGGAGCATCAAAGCCCGTAGTAAGCATTTCGCAATTCACTAAAACATCTAAATCACCATTCTTATAATTATCGATAATTTGAGTTTTTTCTTCAGAAGTAGTGCTTTTACTATCAACAGATGCAGCTTTAACGCCCATGCAACATAAAGAAAAGGCTAAGTTTCTTGCATGCTCAATATCACAAGCAAAAATAATCAATTTTGACTGATTGCTTTTTACTTCATGAACTGCTGTTTTAAGAATAATAGAATTACGATTGTTTGAACTGCTAAGTTTTTTTAACAACTCACTCTCAGTGAAATGACTTACAGCACCTGTATTTTTATAAATATCTATATCGTCATAATTTAGTTCAATAAACTTAGGATCAGCTAGATAATTCTCTTTTATCAAAAACTCCATTGGTTGATAAGGCGCAACATCCATAGTAATTTTATTATTACCAAAAAGCTCAGCAAGAGCTTTATTTTCTGGATCTAATTCAGGTTTATCGTCTTTATAAACACGCCCAGGCGTAGCCGTTAAACCAACTAACTTAGCTTGTGGAGAAAACTCCAAAAACCGCTCTAAAACGTCTTTATAAGTCGAAGCTAATGCTCGATGAGCCTCATCAAAAATAACTAATGTTATTTTTTTATCAAATGCGGCGGTTTGGTGTGGTGTCATTGAGTTGTAATAAGAAACTAACTTTTGTAATCCCCCTACAACAAAGCCGCTTTTGATACTTTCCAGTGAAAAGTTATTAGAACCATAATAACGACCTTGGATAATTTCTCTATTACCCAACTTTTGCCAAGCTTTACTGAATTCTTCAGATGCTTGTTCACATAAAATTTCAGAATTAGCTAACCAAAGTACCATTGCATCTTTTTTTGTCATTAAATGACGACATGCTATGTGCATAGCTGTTCGGGTTTTACCAGCGCCAGTAGGTAGGTGAATTATCGCTTTATTATTATTCCCAAACTCTATCGAATTAAATACCTTATCAGATATCTCTATTTGATAAGGATATAACCCATACTCAGGCTTTACAGTGCGGAACGCTTTATATTCTTCGACTTTATTGCTGGAATCTATAAAGTTTAACCCTAAAGAATTTAAAAATGTAACTAGCCCGAGCTGTGAGTTGCAGAAATTTTTTACATTTACGTAGTGTTCAGGATTAATTTCGTTTACATAAGAGCCGTTTATTTTAAAAATTATTTCATTAAGGTCTTCTTTACTCAATCTATCAATAAAATACTCACGGCTTGTTTTAGCTAAAAGTAACCGCGCTGGATTTGAGTTTATTATTGCTTGAACTAATAACTTTTGCTGATTATTTTCATCATAGTATGACTTGTCTATGTTCAAAGTATTCTCAAAGAATGACAATGAATCTTGACCTGCGAGAAACTTTAAAGCATTAACACTAAAACAGTTTAGACACTTTTGAAACACATCTTCTCCTTAAGATTTAAAATTAAAAGCATTTATTAACTTCACACAATTAAGTTTGCATTCATATTTCCAGAGACTACAACAAAAGTATGTACCTAACAAGGTGTTATAATCATAACTAATAACTACTGTACATAAATACACATTCTGAGATAAAGTTCTTTCGCTGCTACAAAAATAAAGTTAATATTGCTCTTGGACATTCTCTCCAATTAAAGGTTACAAAATTAGCATGAAAGCGAAATTTACAGGGCATGACACCTTCCCTTTACGCTACGGATGGCTATTCAAAGCTATTAATCACTTGAATAATAAAAGCAATTTTTCGTCTAGCGAAGACAGTATTCGCAATTCTGTTGTTGAATTAGGTGTTGGTAAAAATATGGTAAAGGCGATTCAGTATTGGGCTGAATCAAGCAACGTAATAAAAAGAAGTCCTCAAAGTGAATATGGTCATTATGTGACTGATAGTGGTAAATACTTGTTTGGCGCCTTAGATAAAAAAGGACAAGATCCTTTTTTAGAACTGCCTGGTTCTATTTGGTTACTGCACTTCTGGTTAAATTTTAATAATGAAAGCCTCACAGCTTATCGTTACTTTTTTAATTATTCTAATGTTCAATATTTTGAAAAAAGTAAACTTACCGATGATTGCTATGACGATGCAAAACGATTAGTTAAAACAGAAGTTGGTAATCCTAGTACTCTAAAAAAAGATGTGGACTGCTTTTTAAATACTTACAGTAAAAAACAAAAAAATAGTACTGCTAAAAAAGTAACTAAAGTTGATGAAGATCACTTTACTTCGCCTCTTTCTGAGTTGAACTTATTGCAAGATAACGGGGGCGGATTCTATATAAGTAATCTGTCTGAGCGCCCTGAATTACCTGTTGAGATATTTATTTTTGCGTTACTTAAATTTTTTAATAACGAAACTCAAGATTCAAATGTTGGCACTATCGATTTTGACTCGCTTCTGACAAAACCTTGCTCTCCGGGAAGGATTTTTAGGCTTTCAGAGTCGGGCTTAGGTCAAAAGTTAGACGAAGCTCAAGAATTTACTGATAAGCACGTAACTTGGGTTGATTCACTAGGATTGAGACAGGTAAGTATATCAGATGATATAAAAGGCAATGCTATCAAACACTTAGATATGTACTACGGTAAATAATATGTCAGATACTTTAATTACAATAAATCAACGCTACAAAAGTTCGACACGAATTGATACTGAGAGTACTGATTTTTCTCCGTTTATTGATGAATTTGTATTGCATGGTACAGCCATTAATGTACTTGATACTATTAGTCGTGAATTTGAAAATAGCACTCAACGCGCTTTTACTATTACTGGGCCTTATGGGTCTGGTAAGTCAACCGTGGCCTTATTTTTATCATGCTTACTTTCTATAGATGTTGAGCAACGTACTTATGCATTGCAAAAGCTGAATAGTGCTCAAAATATTATTACTGATTTTGATAAACGCTTTGCATTAAAAAATGGCTGGCAAACAGTTAAGCATGTATGTGGTTTAGAAGCGCCAGCGAACAGTATTTTAATTAGCTTACTTAATGCGTTTGATGAAGACTTTGATAAAACAGAAATAGCTGATTTTGATGATGATAAATGCTTAGCTGAAATAAAAAAATTATTACAGAAACCCAGTAAAAATGAAGACGGTGTTTTAATTTTACTTGATGAAATGGGTAAAGCTTTAGATTACCAATCCCGTGAGAACAAAGACCTACATTTATTTCAATCTTTAGCCGATATTGTACAACAAGCAAAACGCCCTGTGCTGCTTATGGGTTTTTTACATCAAGCTTTTTCGGATTATGCTAAAAATAAAGATGTTAAAACTCAAAAAGAATGGAGCAAAGTACAAGGTCGCTACCGTGATTTGAGCTTTAACCCATCAATTGATGAATCTTTAACTCTCGTTGGTGACTCTATTTATAGAGCACCGAAAATAGCTGATGCTATTGAATCAAAGTATGCCAATTTAGTTAATACTGTAAGCGGTGCTTTTGCTAATCAAAATAAAAACGTCAATGCACTTAGTAAAACATTACCATTAGATCCTATTGTTAGTTTATTGCTTGGCCCTGTTTCTCGTCGTCGTTTTTCTCAGAACGAGCGTAGCTTATTTGGTTTTTTAGCCTCACATGAAAAACATGGTTTTAGAGAGTTTTTAAATAATAGCTACAGTGAGCTTAATGAAGAGCTAGCTTTGTATCGCCCAGAAATGTACTGGGATTACCTTTACCATAATTTACACCATTTAATTGTTACCTCTCAAGATAGTAAAGCGTGGCTCGAAGGCTCTGATGCAATATATAGAGCAGAGCAAAAAGGTGGCGTGCTCCATATAGCTATTACTAAGCTAATTGCGCTATTAACTATTTTTGGTTTTCATCATCAGTTACATGCAAAACGAAACTTTATAAAAGAGTATTTTGTATGTCGTGGCTATAAAATTGAAGATGTTGATGATGCGATTGCGGAATTAGAAGCTAGTACTGTTATTATTTATCGCCAGAAACATGACGCTTTGTTTGTGTTTCAGGGCAGCGATATAGATATTAATAACCTTATTAGTGAACAGGTTGAGGTTGTTAGTGAAGGTATTGATTGGACTGAAGCATGTGCGACACCACAGAATATTTTAGCGACAGCGCATTACCATAAAACAGGTACCATGCGCTGGGCAACAACTAAACTTTTAAATAAGTTTGATGCTCAAGTATTTGAGTCGTTTGTCACAAAACCTAAAACAGGTGAAGCATTTTTATCTTTTGTTCTACCAACAAATCCTGATGTTGCCAAAACACTTAAAGAAAATGCTAAAACAATGCCATTTGTTGTAATTGGTACTTTTAATGATTTTAGCAATTTAAAAACCGCTGCAATTGAGTTGATAGCCCTTCGCAAAATATTAAAAGATGAGAAAAAAATTGCTCATGATCTAATTGCTAAGAATGAGCTTGAGAGCCGAATAAAGTTTGCGCAATCAAATGTAGAGACTGAACTACAAAATGCTTATAAAAATGCTCGCTGGTCATACTTAGGCAAGAAATTAGCATTACTTCCTGTAACAAAAATAGCGTCTGATATTGCGGAGGTCATATTTAGTAAGTCGCCTCCGGTAATAAACGAGTTAGTTAACCGATCTAAACCTTCGGGCAGTGCAAACAGTGCAATACGAAAATTAATGAATGCAATGTTTGAGAACGGCGATAAAAAAGATCTTGGGTTTGATGATAAATCATTCCCTCCAGAAAAGGGTCTTTACCTATCTTGTTTGAAGAGTAAAGGTTGGCACTGCGAAACGCCTGAGGGTTACTTATTCCCGAGTGAGTGGAGTAAAGAGTCTATAAGTGCTAATCCCAAAATGCATGAATTATTTGAAAGTGGTTTTGAGTTCATAAAAAATAACTCAGCGACAAAACATGTAACAATGGCCGAGCTTTATGAAATGTGGATGTTACCACCATTCGGTTTAACCGCAGGCTTGTGCCGTATATATGGTTTAGCATTATTGAAGGCACTTGAAGGGCAAGTAGCTTTTTATGACTGGGATTCGACAAAGCAGTTTGTTTTTATACCTGAACTTGATGAAGAATTAGTTAATAAAATATATAAACACCCGATTGAAGCTGGCGTTAGGTATTTTAAAATATCAGAAATCCAAAGCCATTTACTGGATAACCTTGCTAAAGCAACTTTAGGTGAAGCCAAAAAAGATGATGCCATTTTAAATATTGCTAAGCATATTGTAGGTATTGTTCATAAACTACCTACATGGGTAAAAAAAACAAGCGGCGAAAGCTTTACTAGCTCAAATGAAAGTGGGTTAACTAAGCAAGCTAGAGACTTTAGAAATAAAGTGATCGCCGCAAATGATCCATATAAATTAGTGTTGGATGATTTACCCGCTGTTTTTGGCTTCAAACAAGATGACCCTGAAGTTGAGGAGAAGCTAGGTGCGTACCTTAAAACTGCGATAGAAGATTTAAGCGCACAGCACGAAATGCTACTCAACGGCTTTAAGCAGATTATTATTAATATGCTAGGCGAAGATTTTAATAGTGTTTTAAAAGCCCGCTGCGACATAGTTGAAAAAGAAGCTAAACGCCCTAAAGTAAAAGATTTAGCAAACCGCTTGTCACAATTCATTGATGGTAAATCTAAATTTGAGTTTGTAATTAATATATTAACGGGTGTGCCTGAGCCTAAATGGACAGACAAGCTTTTGCGTACTGGACTAGATGAACTACAAAATTTATGCGTGCAATTTAGACGTATTGAATCTTTTAGCAATTTTCAGGCTAAAGGCTCATCGAAACCCATTGCTTTTATAACTACAGATGACGATGGTAACCATCAAGAGTTTAGTAGTTTCACGAAGCATGATTTAGTGGCCGATGGTGATGTACAAGCTGCGGTAGATAATATTCAACGAGCTATTGCCGAAATGCCAAAAGAAAAGCAACTGGCGGCACTTACCAACTTATTAACTAATTTGATGGATCAAACACAAATAGAGGTGCCAAATGACACAGAAAGTTAAACATGTTTTAGGCCTTTCTGGTGGTAAAGACAGTAGCGCTTTAGCTCTATTTGTTAAAGAGACTTATCCTGAGCTAGACGTAGAGTACTTTTTTACCGATACGGGTTATGAGTTACCTGAAACAAATGAGTTTATTGATCAACTTGAAGAAAAGCTTGGTTATATTCATCGATTAAATGCGCGTTCTTTAAATAATATTGAAGGCCGTGGTGAAAAAGACTTTGCTCACCTTTTAAAAGAGCATGGTAATTACTTACCTTCTCAAAGAGATCGGTGGTGTACTGTTCAAATGAAGCTAAAACCTTTTGAACAGTGGTTAGATAGCTTTATTAAAGATGGTTACAAAATAAAAAACTATGTTGGCATAAGAGCAGATGAACCTGAACGCGTAGGTTATATGACAATTGAAAAGCCAATTGAATCTGTCTTCCCATTTAGAGAACACGGCATAGTAAGAAGTGATATTGAAAATATATTACAGCGCAATGGTTTAGAACTGCCTGAATATTATAAATGGCGCTCTCGCTCTGGTTGTACATTTTGTTTTTATCAAAGAAAAATTGAATGGGTTAAGCTTATGGAAAAGCACCCCGATTTATTTGAAGAAGCCAAAGCTTTTGAAAAAGGCGATGACAACAATACTACTGTAGGTGAACGCTTTTATTGGATGGGCCAAGGCCAGCCATTAGAAACATTAGAAGACCCAGCAGTACAAAAAAGAATTATTGAAAATCACGAGAAGAAAGTTGCTCGCTTTAACAAGAAAAAGCGTCGCAATGCACTGTTAGGCGACTTTGACGGTGTATGTGAATTCAATGAATTAGATGATATTTATGATGAAGCAGAAGGCGGTGGAGCCTGTGTAACATGCTATAAATAATAAGGAAGCGGCTAAATAGCCGCTTTTTTTATAGCTGAGACCAATAGATTAATATCTGCGGTTGTGACTTCGTTCGTAAAACTTATGCGAAAAGTAAATTCAGCTTCCTCACGACTCAAACCTAATGCAGTTAAAACATGTGACGCTTCAATTTCTTTAGAAGAACAAGCGGAGCCCTGAGCTAAACAAAAGAGCTCTTCATTGTCTCGTATCAAAATACCTACATTTGTTTTAGGTAAAGTTAAAGAAACTATATGCGGTAAAGCTTTTTCATTACCGTTTATAGAAAAAGGGATTTCAGCAATAGTAAGCTGCGTTAACAAATAGTTACGTATCCCTTTATCAACAAAGCTTAGATAACTGTGTGGAAATGTATTTATTGCCGTTCCAAAACCGACTATTAGCGGCGCTGCTACTGTTCCACCTCTAACTCCTTGCTCTTGCCCTGCACCATGAATTACAGGCGTTAGAGAGCGTTTGCGCAAGTCTCGAATATAGACAGCTCCAATACCTTTTGGGCCACCGATTTTATGAGCTGAAAACGACATAATATCAACATTCAGATCATCTACATCAATCTCAGTTTTCCCGAAGCTTTGCGCTGCATCACTATGAAAAAGAATATTGTGCTCAAAACATATTTCACCAATCTCGAAAATGGGATTAATCGTTCCTAATTCATTATTGACATGCATTACAGAAACAAGTGCTGTAGATGATTTGATCAGGCTTACTATGCTTTTAGGCTCAATAATTCCTTCTTTGTTTGGCATAACAATGGACACTTCAAAGCCTTCGCCTTTTAAATACTCGCAAATAGCAAAAATGCATTTATGCTCAATAGCACTAATAATAATATGATTTTTATCTTTTGGATGATCGCTATTAAGTAATATGCTCTTGAAGGCTATATTATTAGACTCAGTAGCACCGCTAGTAAAAATAATTTCACTTGGATATGCACCGATCATATCAGCAAGTTCTTCTCTTACTGTATCAACTTTTTGTAAAGCCGCTTCACCTAAAATGTGACCTGAGGCTGAGTTTGCATAACAATTATCGAATGCATCTATTAAAGATGTTTTAACTTCTGGAAGTAGTGGGTACGAAGCCGCTGAATCAAGATATATCATTTAATTAATCCTTAATCTGAGCGTTTAATAATACCATAAAGTACTTAATCATTAATTTAAAAAAGCTAAAGCTCACGACCTTATCTGTGTTCCTCTAGTGTGTTGTCAGATTCCAAGGGCGCTTGCAATCCTTGGTACCGAGATATTAAGCCGCCTCTTATTAAAAATCTCTGATCTAAAACACCAACAAACAAATTACCAATAACTTTCAAATCATCACCTATAATTTGCAAACAAGCTAAATACCGCTAAAATAATCATTAACACCTTAATGACCGAGTAGGCACTCATTAATGAGATCGGAACAAGCTTTAAAAATGGCGCAGCGATTAGGGGATTTAATACGCCAGCACCGCACTTTGCATTACACGCAAAGCACCTTTGCAAAAATGATTGGTGTGTCGCGCTCTACTGTGCAAAAACTTGAGCAAGGCGAGACAGTTAAAAGCGATATTTTATTTGAAGCTTTAGTCGTGCTGCAATTACAAGGATCGCTCCTTGATGAAATTAATGAATTAGCCGCCGATGTAGGTGGCTACAATGCGCGGCAATGTAAAACCAATAAAGCGCAGGTTATTAACGATGACTTCTGAATGTTGTGTGTTTATTGACGGGCTTGAAATTTATTATTTCAAGTATAGCGCTTTGCGAACATAAGCGACACTGATGCTGCACGCTTAACAAGCGTGATTTCTACTATTGAATAAAAAAACTTAAAAAGCGGTTATGCACTACAAAATTGAATCTGCGGTATGTATAGCGCGATATAAACCACGCTAAACGTTTTTTGTTATTTTTTTCTTAGCCAAAAAAGGCTCGCAGGCACCGAAATCCACGCTTGTTTACCTAACGAATCAAGATAAACACCTACCTCTTCTTTACTGCCTGGGCTGTAATATGGCGGCTGTTCTTTTAGTTTTTCTTGCCCTGTAAGTATTTTGGTAAAGTGTTTATTTTGCTGCTGGAGCATTTTTTTGTAATCGTTAGCTGGTTTTGAATCACCATGCTTTACAAAAGCACTTAGCGCACGGCTTGCTGTTGCGTGTAGCTCTTCACTGTCGGACTTAACCAATAGAGCGTCTAACTTGTCCCATTCTTTATTAATTATTAGGCAATTCATTAATAAAAAGCGGTTTGCTTGATTGTCGTTTGGGTTTAGCGTTAATAACTCTTCGAGTTCTGATTGCGCTTTTTGGGTATAGCCATGCAGTGCGTGTACTTTTGCTCGATGCGCGCGAAGCATCATATAAGGGCGGGTTTCGTGCAAGCCCCAAAAGTGCCCTGTGTTGTCTTTAATAAATTGCTTTGTTATGTGCCCTTCCATCATTTCTAAAAGCATCAGCATTGGCTCAAGTGCTTTTAGTTCTGTGTCGGCAAGTACCAGTTCAAGTAGTTCATCAAGCTCATCTAATTCATTTGATTCTTCGTCTAAAAAGCTGTTGTTAAATTGTGCCTCATCTTCATCACTTAAAGTTAGGTCGTTACTAAATCGAAGTTCAAAAATAGCGTCGGCCATAAAATACACATAATTACGTTTATATTCTTGGGCGTTATATTGGGCAAATTCACCAAATACTTTTGCCGCTGCTTTTTCGCTAGTAAACGCTTTTAAAACGCCGCTTAGACTATCAACAGCCTGTTTTTGTAGTGCATTAAGTGCACGTTTATTTATGTGTTTAAGCGCCTGTAAAACCCCTTTACAGTAACTTGGTAGGGGCATATTCGGCTTTAGCGAATCTCGGTAGTCTTGCTTGGCTAGGCTGCATTTTGCTGGCATTTTTAATTCGTTTTGAATTACTTTATCCATGCTTTGGTTATACAGAGCCATTAAGCTTTCGAGGTATTTTAGCTCGATCTCTTTTTGAAGGTTAATATCTCCAAATAAATCAGGTTGCCACTCGCTCGGGGGAAGCATTTGGGGTAATGCACCTAACCCCATTAAATAACCTTGTATAAAATAGTAGTTTGGTTGTTTAGTGCTTAATTCACTGATTTTTATAACATTGTTGCGAATTTTAGTTGACGACATAACGTGCCCTGCTATGTATAAATTTATTATTAGTGTACCCATAGATAAGGTTACCAACAACGCTAGTTTGGTTGCTTTATCCTTAAATTAATTTTTAACGAAATATTTACAAATTTAAACAAACCCGTGCCGCTAAAATACAAAAGCTGGTTTATACTGTTGTAATAATGAGCAAAAATAATAACTATGAGGCGTAATGAATAAATTAATTACCGTATTTTTATGTTTGCTGTTTACGGCTCCATTTAATGTATTTGCTTGTGAAAGAACCTTTAGCGTGGCATCGCACGATGCTTTTTGGCCGCCTTATGTAATGGGCATTAACGGTAAGCTGCAAGGCTCGGAGGTTGATGCACTTAACATTATATTTGCTGACTCCCCTTTTTGTTTTGAAGTTAAGTTGCTACCAAATTCTAAGCGGGCTTTTATTGAGCTTAAATACGGCCGTATTGATTTAGGGTGGGCTGCAAGTTATACAGACGAGCGCGCTAAATACGTGCACTTTAGTGATAACTACCGAACTGAGGTTATGCGTTTATACGAAAACAAAAATAATCAGCATAGTGTTAAAAACCTCGAAGACATTTTTAAACAAGGCTTTATTGTTGGCGCTAACTTTGGAAGCTATTACGGTGAGGAGTTTGAGCAATATAAAACTAAATATAAAAAGCAGATTGAATACACCAGTGCAACCAGTAAACGCTTTGAAATGCTTAATAAACAACGTATTGATTTTGCTATTGAAGACGAGTTAGTGGGTGCTTATTTTGGCCAAAAGGGCTCAAATATAAAATTAGTAACCAACATTGAGTATGTAAATAAAGACGATATTTATTTAATGTTTAGCAAAAAAACGGTGTCGGTTACTGAGCTTGCAGTAATTAATGAGCATATAAACAAAAACAAAACAGCACTTAAAGCGCTGTTTAAATACTAGGAGTGTAATGAAAACTTTATTTTTAACATTTACTACACTGCTATTTACTCACGTTAATGCCCTTGCGTGTTCAAAAACATTGGTAATGGGCACTAACGAAACTAATTGGCCGCCTTACCTTGTTAAGCAAGGTGATACATTTTTAGGCACAGAAGTGGATGCTGTAAACGCTATTTTTAAAGATTCAAAATTTTGTATTAAATGGACTTATTTCCCGAGTTTTTCGCGTGTTCAAGCTGAGCTTAAAAATGGCCGAGTAGATATAACCTACGCGGCAAGTTACACAAAAAAACGTGCTCAATATGCGCACTTTAGTTTGCCATACCGCGAAGAAGTTATGCACCTTTATAAGCATAAAGACTCAGCTGATGTAACCAGCTTGGCTGATCTTTTTAGTCAAGATTTTACAGCAGGTATTAACCGAGGAAGCTTTTTTGGTAACGAGCTTGAACAACTAAAAACTAAGTATTCAACACAGGTAGTGCTTACTGCTCAAGCAAATAATCGATTTAGCATGCTAGATAAAAAACGAATCGACTATGTTATTGAAGACTCTGTGGTTGCGCAGTACTTTGTAAAAAAACACCCCTCAATTACGCAGGTAAAGTCTATTACACCGATTAACGTTAACAATGTGCATTTTATGCTAAGCAAGGAGTCGCTAACACTTGATGACGTGGCGACCATTAATCAATTAATTACTAAAAATGCGGCTGCTATAAAGTTAATTTATCAACCTGTGCATTAAAGCATGGGCAATAACTTAGCTCTTTGGCTGCAACACTTCTTTAATATTGCCTGGCGTTAGTGCTTATTTACATTCCCCACTGTAAGTAAGCACCACCGCTCACGCTAAAAATAGTGGCTTAAAATTGAGAATTGTCGTTATTTTCGCTTGGTTATAAATTAGCTGCCTTTTATCTTTCATTCGTTGTGGCTGATCTGTATAATTCGCCAGCTAATTTACCCTATTGTCTGGTTCTTGTTTGTGGCGTTTTGCTGCAGCGTACTCCTGTCAGTACTAATCTAGGATTACCCTTTTTGATCTCCACCGCAAATATTACGATGCAGTTTGGCGCAGAGCCGTTGTTTGAAAACATTTCAGCTAAATTTGGTAACGGTAACCGTTACGGTTTAATTGGCGCTAACGGCTGCGGCAAGTCGACTTTCATGAAAATTTTAAGCGGTGCGCTTGTTCCAAGTGCGGGTAATGTATCTATTACTCCAGGGTTGAAATTAGGTAACCTAAGCCAAGACCAGTTTGCTTTTGAGCAATACAGCGTTGTAGACGCGGTAATTATGGGCGACGTGGAGCTTTGGAAAGTAAAGCAAGAGCGCGAACGTATTTACTCGTTACCAGAAATGAGCGAAGACGACGGCATGAAAGTAGCCGATCTTGAAAGCGTATTTGCTGAAATGGACGGTTACACGGCAGAAAGCCGCGCTGAAGAAATTTTGCTTGAAGCGGGTATCGATAAAGAATTTCATTACGGGTTAATGGCAAACGTTGCTCCAGGTTGGAAACTACGTGTGCTTTTAGCACAAGCGTTATTTGCAAATCCTGACATTTTGCTACTGGATGAGCCTACCAATAACTTGGATATTCATACAATTACGTGGCTTGCTAACGAGCTTAACAAACGTAAATGTACGATGATTATTATTTCGCATGACCGTCACTTTTTAAACTCGGTATGTACACACATGGCCGACATTGATTACGGCGAGCTGCGTATTTACCCTGGTAACTACGAGAAGTTTTTAGATGCTGCGGGCCTACAACGCGAGCAACTTTTAGCTGAAAATGCTAAAAAGAGCGCTGAGATTGACGAGCTACAAGACTTTGTTAACCGTTTTGGTGCTAACGCTTCAAAAGCTAAGCAAGCGAGTTCGCGTGCTAAAAAAATGGATAAAATTAAGCTTGATGAAGTTAAATCTTCAAGCCGTATGAGCCCATCACTTTCGTTTGACGAAGGTAAAAAAATGTATCGTCAGGCGCTTGAAGTTAATAAGCTTGGCCATGGTTTTGATGGCGAAATGTTATTTACTGGTGGTGATTTACTATTAGAAGCTGGCGCTAAGCTTGCTGTAATTGGCGAAAATGGTGTGGGTAAAACTACATTTTTACGCTGTTTAGTAGATGAGCTTAAAAGTAATGAAGGCGAAATTAAATGGTCTGAAAATGCGACCTTTGGTTATTGCCCGCAAGACAGCACTAAAGATTTTGAAAACGATTTAACGTTGTTTGATTGGATGTCGCAATGGCGTACAGCTAAGCACAACGATTTAATGGTTCGTGGCATGTTAGGCCGTTTGTTGTTTACAGCAGACGATTCAAACAAGAAAGCACGTAACTGTTCTGGTGGTGAAAAAAACCGCCTGTTATTTGGTAAGTTAATGATGCAAGACGTTAATGTGCTTGTAATGGACGAACCAACTAACCACATGGATATGGAAGCCATTGAAGCGCTTAACAATGCATTAAAAGACTTTGAAGGTACGCTTATTTTTGTAAGCCATGACCGTGAGTTTGTATCGTCATTAGCTACGCGTATCATTGATATTAAAGATAAAAAAGTAATCGACTTCCAAGGTACGTTTGACGAATACCTAGCAAGTTGTGAAGAGAAAAAAGCGTAAACTTTTTCTAATTGCTTATAAAAACGGTGCTAAATTTAGCGCCGTTTTTTTATGTGTGGAATTTGAGTTTAACTATAAAATTAATTAATAAAGGCTTAAATAAATAATTCACTAAGAGGTTAAGAGACGCTACGCTTTTAGAGTCAGTGATAAAATACTCGTTTCTGGCTTGGTTCTTCTCATTTACTCCTCTTTGGCTTCTCCTAGTGCAATAGTTTTTCAAGTAAATAATTCACTAATGGTGATATAAGACGCAGCGCTTTTAAAGTGAGTGATAAAATAAAAAAGCACTGTTTTTTTGACTTTATTTTTCTTAGTTACTGCTGCTTCGCTTTTCCTTATGCAATTAATGGCTCCTATCTCAGAGCTAATTATTCACATTATTTTATTGGTAAATTCTGCATACATCACAGCTTTAAATCTAGTCATATTCTCCTGTAAGTCTTTGTCACTTAATGCTAATGTTTATGGGGTGAGTTATTTAAAACTTTAATGGCTAAACCAAGAGGTAACTATGTCTAATTGGGTTGAAGCAACAGTAAAAAGCGTAACATGGTGGAGCGAAACGCTCTTTAGCTTAACCGTTAATGCTAATGTAGAGCCGTTTAAAGCAGGGCAATTTACAAAGCTTTCTATAATGGATGGCGACAAGCGTATTGCTCGGGCTTATTCATATGTGAATGCCCCTGAAAACCCCGATCTTGAATTTTACCTTATTAACGTTATTGACGGTTTGCTTTCTCCTCGTTTAGCTACATTACAACCTGGCGAAACCGTACTTATAGAACAACACGCAACCGGCTTTTTTACCCTTGATGAAATACCACAAAGCGATCAGCTTTGGATGTTAGGTACTGGCACTGCCATAGGCCCTTTTTTATCGATATTACAACAGCCCGATGTATGGAAAAAATACAAAAGCATAAACTTAGTGCATGGTGTACGTTTTAATAACGACTTAAGCTATCAGGCACTTATTAACGAGTTATTAAGAGTGTACCCAGAACAACTCAACTACATTCCTGTTGTAAGTAGAGAAGAGCCATTACAAGGCTTAAGTGGCCGGATTACTAACGCTATTGAGAGCAACGGCTTGTTTGAACATGTAAAATTAAATCCTGAGCCTAGTAACGCGCAATTTATGATTTGCGGAAATCCACAAATGGTAAAAGACACCACCGCGCTACTTCTCGATAAAAACTTTACGCGTAACCGCCGCAAAGCACCCGGTAACATTACTGTAGAGCAGTACTGGTAGGCTACAGTGGTGGTATTAACTATCCGATAACGTTAAAATTTGCTATGTTGCACCCTTATACCAATATTATCAAAAATATGATCATTCTATCGCATTAAATAACTCACTAACTGCGTTAAAAGTTATTCATATAGAACAACTATATGTCACAATTTTCGCCTTGTTATTGTGCTATTTTCTTGACGCTATAATAGATCACTTATTTAATGTAATTGGTATTACACGTGTTTAGTGTTCATTTTAGGAAAGTTATGAAACCGTTATCTATTATTTTTGCCTCGTTAATTACCACCGTTGCGCTTATTACTTACGCCGCAGAACAAAGCGAGCCTGAGCAAAAAGAGCAGCAAGTTGAAGCTCAAGCAAACGTTGAAAAACCAAAAGTTGAAGATGAGCAATCAGTAACTCAAGTCAAAGCTGACGACAAAGTAAATACGCTTGAATACAAAGCACCTGAGCTTAAAAAGCCAACAATTGATGCGACTAAACCAGACGATTCAAAGGTATTGGGTAACGAGCAGATTAAACCTACTGAAAAGCCGAAAAATAAAATAGAAAAAGCAGTGGCTGTAGCCGAAGCTGAAAAAGCAGTTACGCAAGCAAAAGAAGCGCTGACAGTTAAGCAACAAACTAAAGCTAAGCAATCGCGCGAATCACTTGCGGTAGTAGAGCAGTTAGTTAAAGCGTATAACGCGCGTAACATTGAAGAGTTTCTTCGTGTATATGCCGAAGATGTTGAGTTTTATATTTTCCCTAATGAGCTATTATTTAAAGGTAAAGAAAAACTAATAGAACGTTATGGGCTAATGTTTAAAAAGTTAAAGTGTATTCACTCATCACCAATTAAGCGCATAGTGCACGGCGATATAGTGATTGATCACGAACTATCAGAAACCTGCTCAACTGACGAAAAGGTAGTTGATAAACGCTCAGAACTTATTTCGAGTTACCAAATTAAAGATGGAAAAATAGTACGCGTACTGTTTTTTAGATAAAGGCTTTATATGCAAATAAATGACGATAAAAAAATTCGCTTAATGTATCGCATCGAGCCCGGTTGCCTTGGCCCTAAGGGTGCTGAGCATGTTGAAGATTTTTGTCGTTTTGCAAATAAACATATTAAGTCACCATTTTATGGCCAATTTGTATTTTTACCTCGTTACGATAAAGCCATAGACGAGCGACAATATAGCGTTAACAGCCGTAATTTATCACTTGCTCAGGCTCATGCGTACTTAAAGCATTTTGATATTGATATAGAAGAATTTGAAGAACAGCTCGACGAGCTCCTCACTAAAGCGATTGATTTATACTTTAAGCGATAGCGTTTAATTGCTGTTGCTTAGGTATTCTCCCCCTCCACAATGCGTTTTTATTTATTTTAATTATTATTAAAAGTATAAGTAATTTCTTCCACAAAGATAAGATAATCAGTAATAACCGAGAAAAACCAGATCGGCCAATATGTATCACTTACTCTAAAAGCGCAGTGCCTCTTAAGCTCTTTGTGAATTAATTAGGTCTTTAAAAGCTTTTATTTGCACAATGAGAAGTAAAAGAGGAGTGAATGAGAAAGCCGAAAACAAAAACCAGTATTTTATGTTTTATCACTACTTTAAAAAGCGCAGCGCCTCTTAAGCTCTTTGTGAATTAATTCGCCCTTTAAAAGCTTTTATTTGCACAATGAGAAGTAAAAGAGGAGTAAATGAGAAAGCCAAAAACAGTATTTTTATGTTTTATCACTACTTTAAAAAGCGCAGCGCCTCTTAACCTCTTTGTGAATTAATTAACTAAATATTTTAAAAGCCCTTAAAACAAAAAAGCGGTGTTAATTTTAACACCGCTTAATGCGAACTATTTATAGCTATGTGCTTTAGTAAGCTTGGGTTACAACATCGGTTTTATAACATCAAACACAGCTTCTATGTGGTCGTCTCTGTCGTTTAGTGCCGCTATGTAACGGTATTTTTTGCCGCCTGCGTTTTCGAATATTTCTCGGTTTTCACCTTCTAGCTCTTCAAGTGTTTCTAGGCAGTCGGCGCTAAAAGCAGGACTGATAATGGCTACATCGGTAATACCCTCATCAGGCAGGGCTTCAAGCGTTGCGTCGGTGTAAGGCTTTAACCACTCGGCTTTACCAAATCGACTTTGAAAAGTACTAATTACTTTGTCTTTATCAAGGCCTAGTTTTTCTACAACTAAACGCGTGGTTTGTAAACATAGGCAATGGTACGGATCGCCTCGCTCTAAAAATAGTTTAGGCATACCGTGATACGAAAAAACAATTTTTTGTGGCATACCATTCGCTTCTAAATCCTCACTAATACTATTAGCAAGTGACTCAATATAACGGGTGTTTTTATGATAGCCATTAATAAAATGCAGCTCTGGCACCCAGCGCCATTTACGCAGTACGCTTGATACAGCATCGAACGTTGAACCCGTGGTTGGGCTAGAATATTGCGGATACATTGGCAATATAATAATACGCGTTAAGCCTTTATCACGAAGCTCCTCAAGACCGGCCTCTATTGAGGGATTACCATAGCGCATTGCCATTACCACTTCGGTATTGGTATAACCTTGCTCTTTTAATAAGGTATTTAGCTTTACGCTTTGTTGTCGAGTGATGTGAGTAAGCGGCGAGCCATTTTCGGTCCATATACTTTCGTATAATTTAGCCGAACGCTTAGGGCGCACACGCAAAATAATGCCATGTAAAATTATCATCCATACTAGGCGTGGTATTTCTACAATTCGTGGATCTGATAAAAACTCACGTAAGTATATACGAAGCGCAGCAGCTGTTGGTGCATCTGGGCTACCTAAGTTAGTAAGCAGTATGCCCGTCTTTTGATTAAAACGTCCGTCGTGGGGATTGTCGGTAACTGCAGAAAATCGCGACACAGAGTGCTCCTTCAAGCAAATTCAATAATGTATTTTATGCACATTGTAACGAAAAAAACTGTCGTTTAGATCAATCATTTAGCAGTTTTAACCATTATTCTAAACGGGGTTGGTTTTTTTGACTCCAACTGCTGAAGCTTTTCAATTGATTTACTACTAAATACATGACCCTTAGGCAGTAACATTATACCCGAATGGCTGTGCAGAGCATGGCCGAGTATCATTTGATCTTTAAGCTCTTGGGCATTACAAATTAGTACTGATCCTGCGGTACTTTTTTTCTCGTTTAGTTTTGCATGGCTTGCTTCAAGTGCACGTACAATTTTAGGATGATAAAACGATCCGCTATAAAGCTTTACACTTTCGAGCGCGTCATCGTGGCGCTGCTTTTCATCGCTTGCATTACTTTGCTCAAATGCATCCCAATAATCGCGCGCTAAACCCAGCACCATAGCGCCTATAGGTATGTCGTTTCCGGCAAGACCTTTGGGCATGCCATTACCATTAAAACGTTCAAACTGATAATAAATAGCATCCGATAAGTCGTGTAAATGTATTGCTGGCATTAACATTAATTGTGCAGTACTTGGGTGAGTATAAAAGGTTTTGCGTTGTTGCTCATTTAAGCGATTTACTGGCTTTTTGTAAAGATCGGGGTCCATAGCAAGCAAACCTATTTGCGCCAAATAACCTGCCATAGGGGCCAGATCAATGCTTTTTTGCGACAGGTTTAAGTAAAGCGCTATTTGTGTGCAGGTATTTGCAATGTTTTGTGCTTTGTTGCCATCAAGGTAAGGATTTGCGTTAATAAAATTATATAGCAGCTCAACGGTTGATTTGTGCTCTTGTTTTTCCCGCTCGTTGGCGTCTTCAAGCTTTTTTAAAACTTGTTTGATTTGTAAGGTACGTTTTTCTACTCGTTGCTCTAACGTGTTGTTTAGCTCAAGTAGTTCTTGGTTTTGCGCCTTAACTTGTGTTTCTAATTTTTTGTTTTGCTTTTTTAGCGCAAATTTTTCTAGGCTATCTTTAATGCTTCGAAGTAATAAGTCATTTTGCCATGGTTTTTGAATATAACCATTTATTTGCCCTTGGTTAACAGCCGCTAGGGTTGTTTGTATATCGGCGTAACCGGTTAATAAAATGCGTTGAGTGTCGGGTGCCAGCGCACGCGCTTTTTCTAAAAACTCGGCACCGTTCATTACTGGCATCCGCATGTCGCTAATAATTAAACCAAATTCATGATTTTTAAAAAGTGTTAGTGCGTTTTGCGGATTATCGCAAACAATAACCGTTAAGCCATTTACTTCAAGTAGTCGTGTTAACGTACGTAGTACTATTTCGTCATCATCAATACAAAGTACATCGATCTGATTCATTGGTGTGTTTGGTGTTGCTTGAGTCATTGCGCCGCCTTTAAATTACTTCTGGCTAAATAATAGCTTAAAAAAACATCCGTGACCTGTTTATGCTTACCTTTTATATAGAGTAGGAGTCACCTAATGTGGTTATTATCTATAAGTAGATAAATGCTCACACTAAAGTTGCAAATTTGCATGTAGACGACTAAACGTTAAGTATAAAGTTATCTATATGGATGAAAGGAATGAATGGATCAGATGGTAATTTTGAACGTGCTTTTTTAAACGAACAAAAGCTGCGCTTGGCCGCAGAACAATTACTCAAAGATAAAAGCACCGTTTTAGTTGCCATAAATAATGAATTACAAAAAAAAGTAGCCGATTTAGAACACCAGCAAATGCTGTTTGTGCAAACCGAAAAAATGGCAACCTTAGGAACGCTTTGTGCAGGCGTAGCCCATGAAATAAATACCCCGCTTGCCTATGCAATGAGTAATATAGAAAGCTTACAAAATTCTACTCCTTTGCTTATCACGTTGCTAAAGCTTAACGAGCAATACTTAAACAATGAAATTAAAGAAAGCCGTTTTAAACACGAAATCGACATACTCAATTTACAGTATCCGTATGCGTGGCTTTATAACAATTTGCAGGGACAAGTTAACGACAGCGTTGAAGGACTCAAACGAATAAAACAAATTGTGCATGACTTATTAAACTTTGCCCACCCCTCCTCCTCGCAAGATAAACAACTAACCGATGTAACAACGGGTGCTAATAATGCTTTAAGATTATTAAGTAACAAACTCAAACTATGCGAGATAAAAACGCGGTTTGAACCACTACCACTTATTTGGTGCAATTTATCGTCAATTAATCAAATTTTTGTAAATCTATTAATGAATGCTTGGCAAGCATGCGAGCTTGATTTAGAAAAAGGCTGCATTATTGAGGTCAATATTTTTGAACTAAACACAAATATCTGTATTGAGGTAAAAGATAATGGCTGTGGAATGAGTGAAGACACAATAGCGCATATGTTTGACCCTTTTTACACGACAAAAGAAGTTGGAGAAGGTACCGGTATGGGTATGACACTTGTATACGCTATGGTGAGCGATCATGGCGGAAAAATAGAAGTTAACAGCACATTAGGGACAGGTACGACCATCCGCTGCCTATTACCTTTAAAAGCGTAAACTAACGAACAAAATCACAATGTAAATAAAAAGTTAATAGATCTTTTTTTTGAAGTTTAATGCCCTTGTAGCGTGTATTTTAATCGATTAAAGGTGGTTTTTTCTTATCTTGAAATTTATTTGCATACTTAGACCAAATATTTAGTTTTTTTCATTTCTTTTTGTTTGCATATGTTGCTAGGATGTTTGCAACAGGTTATGAGCACCATAACCACACACATATTATAAGAACACAAAAAAACAGGGTCGTCACTATGCCAACATACCGTTTAAACACACTTGCTGTAGCCGTTGCTTTCGCGTTTAGCGCACCAAGCATTGTTAACGCAGAAGAAGCACCAGTGCAAGCTGCTAAAAACATTGAGCAAATATCTGTATTAGGATCGCGTGTATCTAACCGTACTTCTACAGAGTCTTCTTCTCCTATTGATTTAATTGACGCAGATGATTTAACCAAAGGTGGCTTTACCGAGCTTGGCCAAAGCCTTCAAGCGACAGCGCCTTCATTTAACTTTTCGCGTACACAAGTATCTGACGGTTCTGATTTATTTAGACCCGCAACACTTCGTGGCCTACAGCCAGATCAAACTCTTGTATTAGTAAATGGTAAACGTCGTCATAACCAATCAATTTTTGGCCTTAACGGTACAGTAGGCGCAGGCGCTGCGGGTACTGATATGAATGCGATTCCGCTAACGGCCCTTAAAGGCGTTGAAGTATTACGCGATGGCGCAGCGGCGCAATATGGCTCTGATGCTATTGCAGGCGTAATTAACTTATCTCTTAATAACTCAACCGGTATTACAACGGGTTTTATACAATACGGCGGCACAAGTGAAGGTGACGGCGACACTATTTCAGCAGGTTTAAACCGTGGTTTTGAATTAGGCAACGAAGGCGGCTTTATTAACCTATCGCTTGAGTACCGTGATGCCGATGGCACTAACCGCGCCGAGCGTGATACGGGGGGGTCGCTTAATGTTGAACCAGGTACGTTAAGTGAAGACGTACGCTGGGGCCAAGGTAACTCAGAAAGTGAATTTACGTCGTTATTTTACAACATGGCATTACCAATGGGCGACGGCGAGCTTTACTCGTTTGGTGGCTACTCAGAGCGCACGGCGCTGGGTAATGGTTTTTACCGTAATTTTAACGAAGCGTCTAAAAACGTAACCCAAGTATATAGCGATGGTTTTTTACCGCGCATATATAACGAAGCACAAGATATTTCAGTCGCGCTTGGTTTTAAAGGCGATATAAACACAGATTGGAATTACGATGTATCGGCCGTTTATGGTGAAAACCAATACGACTTTACATCACGCAATACATTAAACGCTTCTTACGCGGCTGAGTATTTATTTAACAACCCAAGTGCAAGCGATGCCGATATTGCAGCAAACTCAGGCCCTAGTGGCGGTTACTCAGGTGGTTTTAGATTTGATCAAACAACGCTTAACCTTGATGTAAACGGTATTGTAGATATTGGCCGTGGTGAACCTTTATATGTAACAGTAGGCGCTGAATATCGTAAAGAAAACTACGAAATAGTACCTGGCGATGAAGCATCATACGCCTGTGGACTAGCAAATATGGATACCTCGTACCCATCAGTAAACGATCCAGACCAATTTGCACAGTGTGGTTTTCAGGCTTATAACGGCCTACGCCCTGAAGCAGCTAACGACAGCGACCGTAACAGCTACGCAGTTTATGTAGACGTAGAAACTATGATCACCGATGCATGGAACGTCAGTGGTGCGCTACGTTATGAAGATTTCTCAGATGCTGGGGATGATTTAATTGGTAAATTAGCAACACGTTATGAATTTTCAGATGATTTTGCTGTACGTGGTGCGGTATCTACTGGTTTTAGAGCACCATCACTTCAACAAAGTGGTTATACAGCCTTTACAACTAACTTAGGCTCAGACGGCACATTAACGCAATCGTTCACTGCAAACACAGGGACCGCTTTCCCAAGTGCGTTAGGCGTAGATAGCTTAGAGCTTGAAACTTCAACAAACTACAGTGCAGGTTTTGTTTACGATGTAACAAGCGAGCTTTCGTTAACGGTTGATTTTTACCGTGTAGAAATTGAAGACCGTATTACGCTTGGCAGCTTACTTACCGCTGACGACGTATCGTTTAGCTCAGAAGCAGTTGCAGCGCTACAAGCAACTGGAGCTGTGCAAGCTAACTACTTCTCAAACTCGGTTGATTCTACTACGCAAGGCGTTGATATTATTGCATCGTACCGTACAGAAGTTGAAGGTGGCAATTTAGGAGTAACCTTTGCAGGTAACCTAAACGATACTAAAATTGACGGCGTAAATGCTGAAGACGGTATTCCTGAAGCGGTTGCTTTTGATGATTTACAACGTAGCTTTTTTACCGACGGACAACCTAGTGAACGTGCAACGCTTACGTTTGACTACGAACGCGATGCCTACACATCAACCATTCGCTTTAACTACTTTGGCGAAACAGATGTAAAATACTTTGGTAATGACCATATTTCATTACCAGGTGAGCTTTCGCCAACAGGATCGTTTAAACCAACAAGTACGGTTGAGTCTGCTGTGTTAGTTGATTTAAATGTTAGCTACCAAATTAACGACATGTTTGCGCTTTCAGTGGGTGCCGATAACGTATTTGACGAAACGCCAGACGAGCTAGGCGACGACGAAGTACTTAACTTTATCACCAACGGCGCATTTAAATACCCAGTACGTGCATTACCTTACGGCTTTGACGGCAGAACGTACTATGCAAAAGTAAGCTTTAGTTTTTAATTTATAAAGCAAACTAAAGTAATATTAAGCGCAGTTATTAACTGCGCTTTTTTTATACTTTTTTATTACTAAAAAAGTACCTGTTGGGCATTAAAAATACTTGCGCGGTTGAAAATTAAGCCTACAATCGCCATCTCTTAAATAGGCTAATATAAAAGCCTTTTTATTATTTAACTTAAAATAACCATTGGCTGATAGGAAATATATGACTAAAAAATCTAAAGCAAAAACCGCAAACACCAGCGCGGTAGACACAGGACGAGGCGTTATAAACCACAATGCACTAGCGGCGATGGTCACCTCTAAATTATTTAAACCACAAGTGGTTAAAGCTAAAAAAGGCAAAGGCTCGTTTAAACGCAACAACAAGCATTCAGGACAAGAGTCCTATTTAATCGCGGCTTAAATAGCACCGATCAAATAGGGCTTTTGAATATAGTAAGCGAGGTTTTATACCTCGCTTTTACTTTTAAAGCATACAAGCCACGTTACATAAGCGCGAAATAAATTCGCACCTACGGGTTTGGTGTTCGCAAGATGTAGGTGAGGTTTTATACCTCGCTTTCACTTTTAGAGCATTAAAGCCATGTTACATGAGCGCGAAATAAATTCGCACCTACGGGTTTGGTGTTTGCAAGATGTAGGTGAGGTTTTATACCTCGCTTTCACTTTTAGAGCATTAAAGCCATGTTACATGAGCGCGAAATAAATTCGCACCTACGGGTTTAGTGTTGATGTAGGTGAGGTTTTATACTTCGCTTTCACTTTTAGAGCATTTAAGCCACGTTACATTAGCGCGAAATAAATTCGCACCTACGGGTTTGGTATTTGCACGGTGTAGGTGAGGTTTTATACCTTACTTTTAGAGCATTCAAGCCATGTTACATAAGCGCGAAATAAATTCGCACCTACGGGTTTGGTGTTTGCAAGATGTAGGTGAGGTTTTATACCTCGCTTTCACTTTTAAAGTATTAAAGCTAAATTACATAAGCGCGAAATAAATTCGCGCCTACGGGTTTAGTGTTTGCACGATGTAGGTGAGGTTTTATACCTCGCTTTCACTTTTAGAGCATTAAAGCCACGTTACATGAGCGCGAAGTAAATTCGCACCTACAAGTTTGTAGAGCACGGTGGTTTAAACTGCTGTGCTGAATTTTTAACTGTTTGTGATGGGTTTTCACCAAATAGTTGCGTGTAATCTTTAGCAAATTGTCCCGCATGCCAAAATCCCCAATTGGCTGCTATTACTGAAATTGGCTTATCTTGGTTTGGTTTTTTTAGTTCCCGCCTTACATTATTTAAACGTGTTAAACGTAAAAACCGCAAAGGGTTAATTCCTAAAACACTCTCAAAACTATACTGAAGTGTGCGCCTACTTACAAAGGCAAGCTCGCACAGCTCAGTTATGGTTATTGGGTTTTGTGGATTTGTGGCCACGTAATCTTTTACTTTATCTACTACGGCTTTTCGATGTTTATAACTTGGCGCAATATTTTGTTGTGGATTATCTGCTTGTAATAAGTGTAGTGCCAACATGTTTAGCATATCTTGCTGTGATTCGGTTTTAAGTCCAAAGCCCTTGCCTACAACCATGCTATTAATTATTTGCCTTGCCGTTTGCAATGATGAGTTGCTTACCGATAAGCGAGCTGATTGTGCAGATGATAGGTTTTTCAATGTTACGCCTTGTAGCTGCGCCATATATTCAATTGAATTCCAATCGATTACCAAACCATAAATATTAAATTGCTCAGGGGTTATCAGCTCAAAGTCATTATCACTTGTGCGGCACATAAATTGATTACTTGCCACACTTAGACCATTAATCTTACTTTGCTGCGACTGACAAGGAATGCCAAGCCAAACCGAATTGGGGGCGATGTTACATTGCTGACGAAGCGCTCGCTCGGTGTATTCTTTAAACACATGAATATTGACGTAATCTGTTTCTTCAATAAAACCATAAAAGCTGCCGTCGCTCATTTGATCGTATTTTTGCTGCCATTGAGTAAGGCTATGCGCTTGCTCGTCTATATCGTGTGTTTGCACCTTGCTCTTTAGTGGTGCGTTGTAGCTACTTTGCTGCGCCATATAGGGGATGCTCTTTTTCGTTACACTTTTATTATGGTTAAGTTAACACCGCTTTGCGTATGTAACCAATTGAATTGGATTAATAAATAATCTTTTGCCGAAATTCGATAGTTACTTGGTACAAAATAAGCTGTCTTGTAACTATTGAAAATTGATTTATAGCTAAAGATGCAGCAAAACCTATACCAAGGTTTATCATGTTAGTTATGTGGAGTAAATCATGGGGCAAGCGTACAGTTACACTTTAGGTACACACACTTATAAATTCAAGAACTTAGCCCAGTTAATGGCTAAAGCAACGCCACAGCGTTCGGGTGATCGCTTAGCGGGCGTCATTGCACAATCAGCACAAGAACGTGCTGTGGCTCAAATGACATTGGCCGATGTACCTCTTAAAACATTTTTAAATGAGGTACTTATTCCCTACGAAGATGACGAAATTACACGCTTAATTATTGACGAGCACGATGCCAATGCCTTTATGGCTATTGCACATTTAACTGTAGGCGATTTTCGTAATTGGCTTTTAAGCGACTTTGCAACACCCGCTGTACTTGCAAGTATAAGGCAAGGAATTACGCCTGAAATGGCTGCTGCAGTTAGCAAAATAATGCGCAATCAAGATCTCATATTAATTGCTAAAAAGTGCCATGTTACAAGTGCTTTTAGAAACACTATTGGCCTCCCTGGGCATTTATCTACACGTTTACAACCCAATCATCCAACTGACGATATTAACGGTATTGCTGCATGCATGCTTGATGGGCTGCTATACGGTAATGGCGATGCCGTAATAGGTATAAACCCAGCAACCGACAACGTTGCCCAGGCCATTAAATTAATGACATTAATGGATGATGTTATTCAAAAATACGCCATACCGACGCAAAGCTGTGTGCTTACACATGTTACTAACACTATTGAATGTATAGAAGCTGGCGCACCGGTTGATTTGGTATTTCAGTCGATTGGCGGCACGGAGGCTACTAACTCAAGTTTTGGTTTTAATTTAAATACTTTAGCTGAAGCGCAAGATGCCGCTTTGAGTTTAAAGCGCGGCACTGTTGGCAATAATGTGATGTATTTTGAAACTGGGCAAGGCAGTTCGCTTTCAGCAAATGCGCATCATGGGCTTGATCAGCAAACGTGTGAAGCTCGCGCTTATGCAGTTGCTCGTAAGTTTGATCCGTTACTGGTTAATACCGTGGTGGGGTTTATTGGCCCTGAATATTTGTTTGATGGTAAAGAAATTACCCGAGCAGGACTTGAGGATCACTTTTGCGCTAAGTTACTAGGCATACCGATGGGGTGCGACGTGTGTTACACCAATCATGCAGAGGCCGATCAAAACGATATGGATAATTTGCTAACGCTATTAGGTGTTGCAGGTTGCTCGTTTGTAATGGGAATACCTGGCTCTGACGATATTATGCTTAATTACCAAACTACGTCGTTTCATGATGCATTATATGTGCGTCGAGTTCTTGGCTCTAGACCCGCCCCTGAGTTTGAAGCATGGCTAAGCAAAATGAAAATTATGCAAAGCACTACCGACATCACACTTTCAGATACCTTGCCTCCCGCTTTTGCTAAACCTCTGGGTGCAATTGCTGGAGGTGGCTCATGAAATCACGTTCAAAACCGACCACTCCATTAGATAACTCAGTAAATGAGCATAAAAATAACGGTAATGTAGTGCACAACCCTTGGAGTGATTTACGGCGTTTTACCGACGCCCGTATTGGGCTTGGTCGCGCTGGTATAAGTTTGCCAACCTCAGAAATGCTGGCTTTTCAGCTATCTCATGCACAAGCGCGTGATGCGGTGAGTTTTCCGCTTGATATTAACGAAATGACTGAGCAACTAGGCAGTATTAATGCTCTAAAAGAGGTTGCCCCTCCCCTGCATTTACACAGCCAAGCCGTTGACAGGGTTACTTACCTTCAGCGACCCGATTTAGGCCGCAAACTTGATGAAAATGGTAGGCAAGTACTTCTCAGCTATATGAATAAACAAAAGCACACTGCGCAGGCTAAATACGATTTAGCGATTGTAGTGGTTGATGGACTTTCGTCGTTGGCGGTACAAAAAAATGCATACCCATTTATAACAGAGCTATTAACGCACCTTACAACAGACAAGCAATTTAAAATTGCCCCCATTACTTTGGTTGAGCAAGGGCGAGTAGCGATTGGAGACGATATAGGTGAGCTGCTAAATGCGCAGGTGGTTATGGTGTTAATAGGAGAGCGCCCAGGACTTAGTTCGCCAGATAGCCTTGGCTTGTATTTAACATGGGAGCCCAAAACAGGACTTAACGATGCATGTCGTAATTGCATATCAAATATTCGCCCTGCAGGCCTACCTTATACAGAAGCAGCTAGACGCGCACTGTACTTATTACGTGAAGCTAAAAAACTAAAACTAACTGGGGTTAATTTAAAAGACCGCACACAAGATGATGTAATTGAGCATCAGGTTTCAACCACTAACTTTTTAATTGCTGAGTAATTTTAATTAAAAACACATGAAATAAAAAAATAAAAACTAAACATCAACGGAGAAAGGTTATGTCTACTAATAATAATACAGAGTACCTTGCTAAAAGACAGTTAAAACGGGGTACTGCGGGGTGGTTATTGCTCGCAGGTTTGGGTGTGTCGTATGTAATATCGGGTGACTTTGCAGGCTGGAACTTTGGTATCGCCGAAGCCGGTTGGGGTGGTTTTGCCATTGCTGCAGTATTAATGGCCGTTATGTATTTAGCGCTTATACTATCGCTTGCTGAAATGTCAGCTGCAATACCTGCTGCAGGCGGTGGTTATAGTTTTGCGCGTCAAGCTATGGGGCCAGCGGGAGGCTATTTAACCGGGCTTGCCGTATTAATTGAATATGCCTTAGCGCCCGCTGCTATTGTTATTTTTATAGGCTCGGCAGTTGAAGCCCTCATCGGGTTTAATGGTCCATGGGTATATGCATTATTTTACTTACTATTTGTAGGAATTCATTTAGCGGGCGTAGGAGAAGCGCTAAAAGTAATGATGGTAATAAGTGGTTTAGCGGTATTAGCTATTATTGCAACGGCTTTTGTTTTAATCACAAATTTTGATGTATCACGCTTATTTGACGTCCCCGTAACCGATGCAGTGGGAGCCAGTGAGTTTTTACCTTTAGGTTGGTACGGGGTTTGGGCTGCATTACCGTTTGCCATGTGGTTATTTTTAGCGGTTGAAGGTGTACCGCTTGCTGCTGAAGAAGCAAAAGATCCCGCTAAAGATGTGCCAAAAGGCATTATTGGTGCAATGATCTTTTTGTTATTTACTGCTTTTTTAGTTGTTGTGTTAGTGCCTGGTGCTGGCGGTGCTGCTGCAATGGGGGCAAGTGCAGTGCCTTTAGTTGATGCATTAAATGCATCGGGTAGTGAGGGCTTAGCAACCGTTGTAAATATATTAGGGCTTGCGGGTTTAGTTGCTTCGTTTTTCTCTATTATTTATGGTTATAGTCGCTTAGTGTTTGCTTTATCTAGAGCCGGTTATTTACCACGTTCGTTGTCTATTACGACTAATCGCAAAGTGCCAGCACGTGCGTTGATTGTACCGGCAGTATTTGGCTTTTTAGTATCACTCAGTGGTGAGGGTGACTTAATACTTGCAATGGCAGTAGTAGGTGCAACGCTCTCGTATGCATTAATGGCGCTGAGCCATATTTTACTTCGCGTTAAACAACCTGATTTACCTCGCCCGTACAAAACTCCAGGTGGCGTAGTTACGTCAAGTATTGCTTTAGTACTGTCGCTTATAGCATTAACGGGTGTGTATGCGTTTGACCCTCGTGCATTTTTATACACTATGGTGCTGTTTATTGTGGGCGCCGCATATTACTTTGGCTATAGCTCAAAACACTTAGTTGCTAAAAGCGCTGATGAAGAGTTTGCAATGTTGGCAAATGCAGAATCTGATTTAGAAATGGCTAAGTAGGTTTTAATAGTTATTAAATATAAGTGAGGCTACCCCTCACTTATATTTTTATACGTATAATACGATGTAAAAATAGTGCCTGCATGTAGGCATTAAGTCCCTTCTATACTTTATTAATACCGTTTAAAACTAAAACTTTATGTTGCCGCGTAGCGCTTTGTTTTGCCCGTGTTTAGTTTTTTTATCCATGCGCTTTCGCTGTGAATTACGGCTGGGCTTGGTGGCACGACGCGCTTTATTAACAACGGTAGCACTAAGTATTAAATCTTTTAAGCGCTTAAGGGCATCTTCTCGGTTTAGCTCTTGAGTACGATGGCTTTGCGCTTTAATTATTAAAACGCCTTCTTTGGTAATTCTTGTATCATTTAAGGCAAGTAAGCGCTCTTTATAAAAATCAGGTAATTTAGAGCGGTTAATATCAAAGCGTAAATGAATTGCACTGGCTACTTTGTTAACATTTTGACCACCGGCACCTTGCGAACGAATAGCCGTTAGCTCTAGTTCCCATTCATCGATAGTGACAGCATTTGAAATTGTTAACATTGTGTTCAGCTCTATTTGTCAAAAATGTATTATATCATCAGTACATTAGCTTGTGGTGAATGAACTAAATTCTTAGAACTTAAATAAATTCTCATAAATTGTACTATAAAATCAGCCAATATATTATTTTGTGTTGGCAAGTGTTGCTTATTAGTTTCTAATTGGCACAACTTTAATACTAGGAAATGCTCAATGAAAAAAATACTTGTATCACTTAGCTTATTAGCAATGAGTTTCTCAAGCCTTGCAGTAGATATTAACGAAGGTCAACTTCAAAGCTATATGAAAGCACTGCCAGCTGTAACGAGCTGGGCAAGCAGCCAAGAGTCTTTAAAAGACTTAGACTTAGCAAGTATGCTAGGTGGTTCTGCAGATCAAAGTGTTGACGAACAAAGCTCTCTAGCTAATAGCGCACTAAGCATGATTAAAGAGCAAGACCTATACAAAAGCTTCGCGGGTGTTACAGGCCGCTACGGCTTTACACCAGAGCAACTAGTAACTGTAGGTTCTGAAGTATCAATGGCTTATATCGAAAACCTTAAATCGGGTTTATCTGCTGATAATCAAGAAACAGCGAATAAAGTAATGGGCGGTTTTCAAAGCATGAAAAGTGCTAAAGATAAAGGCGCTAGTTCGTTAATGGGTTCGTTTGGTAAATCGTCAAGCGCAGCTGAGGAGTCTACAGAGTCTTTAGTAAGCGAAAGCAACCTTGAACTTGTCAGCGAATACATGCCACAACTACAAAAGCTTTTTGCACTTCTATAAGTTTTATTGTTTTATAAGAAGGTGGCTTTTGCCGCCTTTTTTAATGCCTAATTTTTATATGACTTAGATAAATTACAATATTTTATAAGTAATACTGACCAGGACTACATGCAAAAACGGGGGAGTAAATTATTACTCCCCCGTTTTTATTTAGCGTACAGATTATTTAAGATCGAATCTATCGGCATTCATTACTTTTACCCATGCATTTACAAAGTCATGTACAAAACGTTCTTTATTGTCGTCTTGTGCATAAAACTCAGCAAGTGCGCGCAATATAGAGTTTGATCCAAATACTAAATCAACGCGTGTTGCAGTCCATTTAGTAGTGCCACTTTTACGGTCTACTATATTGTATAAACCTTTTTGAGTTGGCTCCCAACGGTTTGACATGTCAGTTAAGTTTACAAAGAAGTCGTTGGTTAATGAACCCACGCTATTTGTAAATACGCCATGCTCGCTGCCAGCATAGTTAGTACCTAGTACTCGCATCCCACCAATAAGTACCGACATTTCTGGTGCACTTAATCCCATTAGTTGGCTGCGCTCTAGTAATAACTCCTCCGCTGATACTGCGTAATCTTTTTTCAGCCAGTTTCTAAAACCATCGTGAATGGGTTCTAGTACATCAAACGATTCTGCATCAGTCATTTCGTCTGTTGCATCTCCACGTCCTGGAGCAAACGGCACGTTTACATCAACACCGGCTTGTTTTGCAGCTTGTTCTACGGCTGCTGTACCACCTAAAACAATTAAGTCGGCGATGCTAACAGGTTTACTCAAGCCAGCCTGCACTTTTTCAAGCGCACTAAGTACTGATGCTAAACGTTCTGGCTCATTACCTTGCCAATCTTTTTGCGGTGCTAAACGAATGCGTGCACCATTTGCGCCGCCACGTTTATCAGAACCACGATAAGTACGTGCGCTATCCCAAGCTGTATTTATTAAATCAGCGGCACTAACACCACAATTTAATAATGTGGTTTTTAGATTGCTAATTTCGTCGTCTGTTAATGTGTAATCAACGGCTGGAATTGGATCTTGCCAAATTAAGTCTTCGCTTGGTACGTCGGCACCTAAGTAACATGATTTAGGACCTAAATCGCGGTGAGTTAGTTTAAACCAGGCACGTGCAAACACGTCTGAAAAGTAGTCAAAGTCGTTATAAAAGCGCTCAATAATTTTACGGTACGTTGGGTCCACTTTCATGGCCATATCAGCATCTGTCATCATTGGGTTCAAACGAATTGATGAATCTTCTACATCGACAGGCTTGTCTTCTTCTTTAATATTAATAGGCTCCCACTGATGAGCACCTGCAGGGCTTTTAGTGAGTTCCCATTCGTAGGTTAATAAAAGCTTACAGTATTCGTTATCCCATTGTGTTGGGTGCGTAGTCCATGCGCCCTCTACACCTGATGTAACTGTATCGCGGCCAATACCACGGGTTGTAGTGTTATTCCAACCAAGGCCTTGCTCGTGTACGTCAGCAGCTTCTGGCTCTGGGCCTAAGTTTTCTGCTTTGCCATTACCATGTGCTTTACCTACTGTGTGCCCGCCTACCGTTAATGCAGCGGTTTCTTCGTCATCCATTGCCATACGCGCAAAAGTTTCGCGAATTTGGGCCGCTGTTTTAAGCGGATCAGGTATACCATTTACACCTTCAGGGTTTACATAAATTAAGCCCATTTGTACTGCGGCTAATGGGTTTTCCATGGTGTCTGGTTTATCTACACTTTCGTAACGACCATCACTTGGCGCTAACCATTCTTTTTCAGCTCCCCAGTAAACGTCTTTTTCAGGATGCCAAATATCTTCTCGGCCGCCGGCAAAACCAAAGGTTTTTAAACCCATTGATTCGTATGCCATGTTGCCCGCTAAAATAATTAAGTCGGCCCATGAAAGCTTGTTACCGTATTTTTTCTTTATTGGCCAAAGTAAACGGCGCGCTTTGTCGAGGTTACCGTTGTCTGGCCATGAATTTAGTGGCGCAAAACGTTGATTACCTGTACCACCGCCCCCTCTACCATCGGCCAAACGGTATGAACCCGCTGAGTGCCATGCTAAACGAATCATTAAACCGCCGTAATGTCCCCAATCGGCTGGCCACCAATCTTGGCTATCGGTCATTAAGCTTTTTACGTCTGTTTTTAGCGCGTCAAGATCGATTGATTTAAATGCTTCAGCGTAATTAAAGTCGCTATTGTATGGATTTGATTTGGTGTCGTGCTGATGAAGAATGTCTAAGTTTAGGGCATTTGGCCACCAATCAGTATTGGGATTAGACGTTTTAGTATTACTGCCGTGCATGACCGGACATTGGCCTGCTTTAGGGTTGCTCATTCTGGAATCCTTATAATAGAAAAGTAAAATACTTAATCAATCAGTATTGTTGTTTATGTATTTATAACTTTTTAAAAAGTAACGGTTATTTTTATTTAATCGGCTTACTTATTATTTAGTGTGCCTGCCTAAACACTTACGTATCCTTAATATAGGCGCATAAATTATGCTACGCCAGCCTCAACATACTATTTAAAACGATTGCTCCAATTTATATTTTTGATTGGCCTTTTGCTAATGATGTATTTAACAATAGCTTTGTAATTACATTCAAAATAATAGTAAAAATAAATCTGATGACGCTCGTGTAAGGTATTACGTAAGATAAAAAAAATTAGTGAATTAACCTTAACCTTTTTACTAGACCTGTGATCGAATTGAAAAATTTCGGCGTAATGGTATGTGAAGGGTTTGAAAGTGGCTTTAATTTATTTGAAGCGCACATTGGAATACCCCCCTTCACCATGAAATTGTAGTTATATAGTTATAATTATAAAGGTGCATTACTTAAGCCCAATGCACCTTTACTTTATAAACCGAATACTTTGAGTATTCTTATATTTTTAACTAATTGAATTGAATTAAGTATTTGTTCATAAAGATTCAGTTAGTATGAAGTTGTTCTCCTGTGAATCCCTACGACATATTGTTGTTTTAAGCAGTTTTTGCCAGCTCATATTGAGCTGGTTTTTTTTGCCTATTTTTTCTTAAAACCAACTAAGTATTAGCAAAATGCTCATGCTTTAACCTGTTATTGCTAAGCTCACTAGGCTAAAAAATTCTTACAACTATTACTCCTATCTAAATTAGGTCAATTTTAATCCTGAAAAGTCAACGCGCCCTAGTGCCATTCAGCCCTGCATGTTAAAGTTATTACAGTAATTAATTTAATTAGGCGTACCGATGCGTTATTACCTATCTACACTTTTTGTTTGTTTAACTTTTTTTTCGGGCATAGTAAATTCTGCTGAACAAAAACCAGCAGCCCCTACAGCACAACAAGAGCAACAAGCCCTCAAACAACTTAAAGAGTCTATGTTTAAACCGCTAATGGAGCGCTACATACTCGACGAGCTAAAAGCCGTAAGGCAAGATCAACAAAAACTCCGTGAGGATGTAACTAAGCAAGTTACTCATGCACAGCTTGATACTGCAGATCGCGCATTAACATACACTACCGATACTATTAATAATGTATTTTTTATAATTACCGCTACGGCTTCTATTTTGGTTTTAGTGGGCTGGAACTCACTACGCGATGTTAAAAACAAAGTAGAAGATATTGTAAATACACGTGTAAGTGTAATTACTGACGAGTATGAAGACCGATTAAAAATTCTTGAAGAAAAACTACGCGTACGCTCAGAAGAAATACTCAGTAACCAAGAGCGCATATCAGTTACCAACGAGGTTCATTCGTTATGGATGCGCGCCAATTTAGAAAGTGATTTTGCTAATAAAATTGAAATATTTGATGAGATTTTAAAACGCAAACCAGAGGATGTTGAAGCCATTGCTTATAAGGCCGATGCGTTATTAGAAATAAATGAAACAGCACAAGCCATTGAGTTGTGTAATCAAGCCATTGATATAGATAGTGTCTATGGTTATGCCTATTGGCAACGAGCATGTGCTTATGCGCTAACACATAAGCATGCTGATGCATTAGCCGACATTAAAATGGCACTTGAATACTCTCCAAATTTACGTAATGAGCTATTACATGAGAGCGCATTTGCAAGCTTACATGACAACGACAGCTTTAATACGATAGTAGCTGGTGAAGTTGTTTAAGCACTCAGTATTTGGCCTGTATGATTAGGCGCAACATCATAAAAAAGGGCCTTGGCCCTTTTTTTGTTTTTAAAGGTTATGTTTGTTGGGTAATACCAACCTGCATAAATTTTTGATCAATTTAACGAATTAAATTGCACTATAACGTCGTTAAAAATTTTTTATTTAGAACAACTAGATACAAAAGTTTTTGCCTAGTTCTAGCGTAATTTTCTTAACGTTAAATAGACCCCATATATAAGCAGATTGGTATAATTAGAAGCTTTACTGCGCTCTACAAACTCTGCTCTACCGTAGAGTTAAGACCTAAAGTGATTAATTCACAAAGAGGTTTAGAGACGCTGCGCTTTTAGAGAAGAGCTTAGAAGTTAAAATAATCAGAAGTTGTGCTTCTAACATGAGCAACAAGTCATACTCTAAACTTGGTATAAACACTGCTATTCGCGCAAGTTACAAGCTTTTAAAGCAACGCTTGTACTTTTATAATGCCGAGTCAGCATTGGTTTTGCTCTTCTCATTTGCTCCTCTTTTTCTTCTCTGCGTGCATATTGTTTTTTAGGGCTGTTATACACAAATAGGTTTAGAGATGCTGCGCTTTTAGAGAAGAGCTTAGAAGTTAAAATAATAAAAACAATCAGAAACTGTGCTTCTAACATGAGCAACAAGTCATACTCTAAACTTGGTATAAACACTGCTATTCGCGCAGGTTACAAGCATTTAAAGCAACGCTTGTACTTTTATAATGCCGAGTCAGCATTGGTTTTGCTCTTCTCATTTGCTCCTCTTTTTCTTCTCTGCGTGCATATTTTTTTTAGGGCTGTTATACACAAATAGGTTTAGAGGTGCTGCGCTTTTAGAGTAGTTAGCTTAAGTAATTAGAAGCTGTGCTTCGCGCGCGAGCAAGCTTAGCGCCTACCTGAGAAACTTACACTCAGCAGTTTAATTTACCTGTAGACGCGCTGCTTGCAGGCGTTTAAAAACGCAGTTTTTAGATGGTTGAATTAATACCAACCCGCAATAATACTTAATCATTTTTAGGGGCTAAACGTGTCGCTACCTGCGTTAAAAAATTCTCATTTAGAACAACTAAATAGTGAATTTTTTGCCTAGCTATCAACACGTTTTTCCATCCTCAAAATAGATCACTTAATTAAGCGAATTGGTATAAGTAATTAGAAGCTGCTACCCATTTTCTTCAGGCATAAAAAAAGCCGCATAAAATGCGGCTTTGGAGGTTTAGTCTCACTTCACTTTGGGCGTGTCTCCAAAACTTAGTGAATACGTTACCAAGGAACTGTTATGTGTTATTTAAGCTATTGACTCTAATGCAATTTTAACCATTTCGTTAAACGTGCTTTGACGCTCATCAGCAGGTGTTGCTTCGCCAGTGATTACGTGGTCACTTACTGTAAATAATGCCATTGCGTTTGCGCCGTATTCAGCTGCAACGCCGTATAAACCTGCTGTTTCCATATCTACTGCTAGCATGCCTAACTTGTCTAAGTCTTTATAGAACGAATCATCTGCTTGATAGAATGTGTCTGTCGTAAATACGTTACCTACTTTTGCTTTAATGCCTAGCTCTTTAGCAGCGTTTACGCCGTTTAAAAGTAGGTCAAAGTTAGCAATAGCAGCAAAATCGTAGCCACGTACGCGTGCACGGTTTACGTTTGAATCTGTGCTTGCACCTTGTGCAAAAATTACGTCACGAATTTTGATATCTGTGCCAATACCGCCACACGTACCAATACGTATAATATTTTTAACGCCAAAGCTTACAATTAGCTCACGTGCATAAATAGACATTGATGGAATGCCCATGCCTGAACCCATGATACTTACTGGCTTACCTTTGTAAGTACCAGTGAAACCGTACATGTTACGAACGCCTGTAACTTGTACTGCATCATCTAAAAAGTTTTCAGCAATATATTGCGCACGTAGCGGATCGCCTGGCATTAATACTGTTTCGGCGAAATCACCAACGTTTGCACTGATATGCGGAGTACTCATTAATTGTTTTCCTTTTTATTTGGCGTTTTTAGCTCATTTAAAAAGCTGTCGCCGTAATCAAGCGCAGATAAGCTAAACCACTGTGCCAGTGTTTGACCTATATCTGCAAAGCTGTTGCGTTCACCTAATGGTGTGTTACTCATACCTGGTTGGTATGCAATAACAGGTACGTATTCACGAGTGTGCTCAGAGCCTGGAAAGGTTGGGTCACAGCCATGATCTGCAGTGATCATTAATACATCATCTGCGTTTAACTGATTTAGTATAGTTGGTAAATAGTCATCAAATTCTTTTAATGCTTTTGCGTATCCTACTGGATTACGGCGATGACCAAATTTTTCATCAAAATCAACTAGGTTAGTAAAGATTAAGCTACGATCTGGCGCACTTTCCATTACTTCGCTGGTTTTTTCTAGCAAGTTCATAAGTCCAGGTGCTTTATGCTTTTGGGTTATGCCCTGATGCGCGTAAATATCTGAAATTTTACCAATACTAATTACTTCGCCGCCGTCTTTTGCTAGTACATCTAGCAATGTTGGTGCTGGCGGAAGTACTGAATAGTCACGACGATTACCCGTTCGAGCAAAGTCTTGGCTATTTGAACCCAAAAATGGCCGCGCAATCACTCGTCCTATATTCATTTCATCAAGTAGCGCCCGTGCGATTTCGCAAACTTGATAAAGCTTCTCTAGGCCGAATGACTCTTCATGCGCGGCTATTTGAAACACGCTATCAGCTGAGGTGTAACAGATTGGTTTACCTGTTTTTACGTGCTCTTCACCTAGCTGTTCTAAAATGGTAGTTCCTGATGCATGGCAATTGCCTAATATGCCAGGAATACCTGAACGAGCAATAAACTCGTCTATAAATTCTTGTGGGAAACTTGGCTGTGTTTTTGGGAAATATCCCCAATCAAATAACACAGGTACGCCTGCCATTTCCCAATGACCTGATGGCGTGTCTTTTCCGCTAGAGATTTCTTTAGCGTAACCCCATGCACCTTGAGGAGCTTGGCGGTCTGAAATTAAACACGGTTCGCCACCGGCAGCTTCACATGCATCCACTAACCCAAGTTTTGATAGGTTAGGAAGCGACAGTGCAGTGCCTGTTTCGTCGTAATATGCTTTTAGTAAGTGAGCGAATGTATTAGCCCCAAGATCGCCGAATTTATCTGCATCTGGTGCTGCACCGATTCCTAGGCTATCTGCCATTAAGATAATTGCTCTTGCCATTTTGACCTCACTTTGATTCTAGGTGGTTACTTTATCCGCTGATCGAATTTTCCGTACAGGACAAAAGTCCTGTTTCATAAAACCTAAACATTATAAATTTGCACCCTTGAGCGAAGCAAAAGAGATTAATCGTGTCTTTTTTGCTATTGTGATCTACCAACAATATATCTTTCTGTGTGGATGAGAACTTTAGTGACACGAACTACTATTATAGCCATTGCAGGCGCATCAGCGTCGGGCAAATCTCTTTTTAGCCAAACAATTTACAATGAATTGGTTAATGAGCTTGAACCAGGCGCTATCGCCATTATTGAAGAAGATGCTTATTACAAGGATCAGTCGCATTTGCCGATGGCTCATCGTACGCAAACAAATTACGACCATCCAGATGCATTTGAACACGCATTAATGCTTGAGCATTTAACGCAACTTCGTTGTGGTAACTCAGTAGAAGTACCAACGTATGATTATGCACAGCACACGCGTAGCGCAACCACACGCCGAGTGCCAGCTGCTAAAATACTCATTGTTGAAGGTATTTTACTATTGAGTGATAAAGCGCTTAATAAAGAATTTGATATTAAGGTGTTTATAGATACACCTTTAGATATTTGTTTAATGCGTCGTATGCAACGTGATATGGAGCAACGAGGCAGAACATTACAATCTGTTGTTGAGCAATATCAGGCAACTGTTAGACCGATGTTTTATCAATTTATTGAGCCTTCTAAGCATAACGCTGATTTAGTTGTGACTCGAGGCGGCATGAACCGCGTTGCGATTGATATAATAAAAAGTAAAATTAAATATTTACTACAAGAATAACAACGGGAAACATTTGTATGACAACATTTATGAGCTTAGTAGGCATGTGTGTGCTACTAAGCATTGCCTTTGCTGCGTCAACTAATCGCAAGGCAATTAATTTAAGAACCGTTGGTATAGCATTTGCGATGCAAATTGTTATAGGCGGTTTTGTTCTGTTTTTCGAAGCAGGAAAAAATGTGTTAACTAGCATGTCATCAGCCGTCTCGTCGGTTATTGGTTATGCTAATGATGGTATTGGGTTTTTATTTGGTCCACTCGCCTCACAAGACACATTAGGTTTTATTTTTGCAATTCAAGTTTTGCCAGTTATCGTGTTTTTCTCAGCGCTTGTTGCTGTGTTATATCACCTTGGCATTATGGATTGGATAATTAGGATTTTAGGCGGCGGTTTACAAAAATTACTGAAGACCTCTCGCACAGAATCGCTTTCAGCAACTGCAAATATTTTTGTAGGCCAAACTGAAGCACCGTTAATAGTTAAGCCATTTATAGCAACGATGACAAAATCGGAATTGTTTGCAGTAATGGTAGGTGGCTTAGCCACTGTAGCAGGCTCTGTAATGGCCGGTTACGTAATTATTGGCGTAGATCTTAAGTATCTTATTGCTGCGAGCTTTATGGCTGCACCAGGTGGTTTCTTAATGGCCAAGATGATTGTGCCAGAAACTGAAACGCCTAGAGATAACTTAGCTGATTTAGATTTAGATGACGAAGATAAGCCTGTAAATGTAATTGATGCAGCTGCATCAGGTGCTGCAAACGGTATGCATTTAGCACTTAATGTAGGTGCAATGTTACTTGCTTTTGTAGCGCTAATTGCACTATTAAACGGTTTATTAGGCGGTATTGGTGGGTGGTTTGATTACCCAACATTAACGCTTCAAGAAATATTAGGTTATGTATTTGCTCCAGTTGCATGGTTACTAGGTGTGCCATGGGATGAAGCGATTATAGCCGGCAGCTTTATTGGTCAAAAGATAGTAGTAAACGAGTTTGTTGCTTACTTAGACTTTATAAATTATCGCGATACGTTAAGCGCGCACACACAAGCAATCGTTACTTTTGCTTTATGTGGGTTTGCTAACTTATCATCGATAGCCATTTTACTAGGTGGGTTAGGCGGTATGGCGCCTAGTCGGCGGAAGGATATCGCACGCTTAGGGCTCAGAGCAGTGTTAGCAGGATCTATGGCTAACCTTATGAGCGCAGCAATTGCTGGGTTTTTCCTCTCGCTAGCTTAGAAACTTATTGAGATGAACACCGGTGTTGCAAAACAAGAGGATAGCGCTTTAAGGGGTTAAAGCTCTATCTGACTTGAACGATACTTCACCAAGGGCCGCAAGGCCCTTTTATCGTTTTAGGCCTTAATTTTTAGCCTCAACTACTTCAAACCCCAAGCCACTTATCTATCTAGCCCCCTTTATAGTTATACATAACTCAAATAAACCAATATCTTAGTAACAAGTTCACATAAATAATTTTTGTGTTTTTCATATTTTCAGCCACACTTATTATTACTTAAGCTAACCGAATGACGATTCGCTATTGTGAAATATATTCTTTATTCTCTTTTTTTAATTTGCTCTGTGTATGTTCAAGCAAAGGAAGCCCTGCTTGTTGTTACAGAGTTAGCACCACCAAACCAAGTATTGATTAATGGCGAGGTAGCAGGTGAAGGTACTCAGTTTATTAGAGATATATTTGCTGAGGCTGATCTCACACCTAACATTCAAATGTATCCTTGGGCACGTGCTTATAAAATTGCAGATGAGTTAAAAAACACCTTTATATACAGCCTTGCACGCACTGTAGAGCGAGAAAATAAATTTTATTGGATTGGACCAGTTGGACGATTTGAGCTGGGCTTTATCGGCTTATCAGAGCGTTATGATCTTATTATAAATAATACTGAACAAGCAAAAGTGTATAAAATTGCAATGCAACGCAATGACTTTTCAACACAAACCCTCACGAAACTTGGATTTGAAGTTGTTTTAACCTCTGATATTCAAAAATCATACTCTTTACTATTAGCTAAAAAAGTAGATTTAATAGTAGACGATCCATTATATATGCAGCAGATGAGCGACTACCTAAAGCTCAAACCAACACACTTAAGGTTTATCTATAAAATAGATGAGCTAACAATTGATGCTTATTTAGCTGCGAATAAAAAAACAGATATGCGTTTAATTGAAGCACTGCAAGCTGCATTTTTAAAAATAAAGCAAAATAAAGGGCTGCCTTACGAAAGATAAATCATTGAAGATAAGTATGCTTATGGGCGACAAAATCATCTTTCATTTTTAACTTTTTATATTCTTTGTTAAATCGCTTTATGACACGCACAACTACTTACTTATTAAATGCGATGCAATTGCTAGCAAGCGCACAAAGATATAATTTTTACAGCCTTTCAGCACCTTCCCCACTTTATAGTCAAAGGTTCCAGCTGATGCATTATTGTCATTATGAGCCCAAAATTAGATCTATTTTTCTTTTTAAAAACAAATCCATATATTGTTTTTGCCTCCAAACATTAGTAAGTTTTCGCCCGCTTTAAAACCAATTTTATTTACGCCTAGAGCTGAATTTTTTTTTCGGCGTAAAATTTAGACCGCATACTTAATGGAATTGGTATAACTTACTTATCAGCTTTGAGCTTATAAAAGAAAGTTTGACTCGCGCCAGCGGCCAATTGGTGGGTCACGTTCGATGTTTTTAATTATTGAAACAATGCCAAAGTAAGGGGCTTTTAAACTAAGTTATAAGCACGCTTCCAAGGAAGCAATTTAAACTCGCAGGTTATATCAATAGCTGTGCAAATATCTTTTACAATATCGAGAGTACTACTAACAAGCTGGTCTTTGTCGTTTTGAATTTATAAGGGAGAAATGTTCGGTATAAATTACAAGCTTAAACTCATTTGCATTTGCACAATGGCTAAGAAGAATAAAAAAATATTAAGAGAGGCTTGGTAAGAGCAATACTATTTGGTTAATTTTCATTAATAATAGATATTACTTGGTTTGAGTCAAATTTCAGACACAAAAAAAGCGCCTTAAGCGCTTTTTTTCATTTTACTTAAAAAGTAAAATTATACAGCTGTGATGTTATCAGCTTGTGGACCTTTTTGACCTTGTGAAAGAGTAAACTCTACACGTTGGCCTTCAGCTAAAGTTTTGAAACCTTCGCTTTTGATTGCTGAGAAATGTGCGAAAACGTCTGGGCCATTTTCTTGCTCGATGAAACCAAAACCTTTAGACTCGTTAAACCACTTAACTGTACCTGATACGATGTTAGACATTGTAATATCCTGAAATAAAAATAAAAATATGCTCATAAGAGCGGGTGTAGCAAAAAATGAGATGGTACTTTAAAAACTTCAGGACGGTACTACAAGTATTACTTATATCGAAATGGAGATTTATAGCTTACATGCTTTCTTTCTAGCTGCGGCTTACTATATAGAGTTTAAATAATATGTCAAGTACACATTTATGATCAGAGTGATAAACAACCAAAACAGCTATCATTGGTTATTAAAATTCAAATTCTAATGCGAGCCTAAAACTATGGTTTTTTTCTGATTGGCTTATCTCAGTGATGAAACCCGCTTCCCATTTTAATTGCTTTTGCCCATCAAAGCGCTGTAAACCTATAAAGCCAGGCCCTATGCCAATAAAGTCTTCACCTACGTAAACCTCTATAGAAGGCTGAAAAGCAGAACGATACCGGTAGCGATATTGCGCTCTAAACTCACTTTCCCATTCGTTTTTAATGTCTTGCCCCCACTCATAAACCAAAAAAGCGTTTAATGTTAGGCTTGTTTTTCCAAATTCTTTTTCGATAACAAAACCCGAGGTTGCCTCAAATACATCTTCGTTATATTTTTTTTCAAGCTCAAATAATGCGCCCCAATCAGCCCATAACTTACCTTGCTCAATTAATTGCCAACGTAGCTCAAGCTCGTACGCTTCTAAGCCAAAATCGCCGTTATCGTCTCGCTCACCAACTATGTAACCTTCTAGTGCCATTGTATCGTTAATAGCACCACCGCCACCCAAACGCTGCGCTAATATATTGCCACTATCAGTTTGATGCGACACTAAGCGCCACTCAAACTCACGCTCAAAAGGCAAAACATAGGGGTGATATACCTTATCAACAACAATACCATCAGCATTCGCTTGGGTTGGGAGTAACAACACACAAAAAGCGGTAAAACTAAGCGCTAAATATAGGTTAAGTGCTTTCATACACGTTCCTTAGTTATTGAAGCCGGAATAACATAACAAAGTAATAAAAATAACACGCTGCTTGTACTATATATAAGTACACTCATTAAATCAGGAGTGGCCTCGTAACCAACAAGCGCACGCAGTACGCGCCCAAGCTCAGAATTTTCACTTAATACATCGCGTAAATCCCACACTGTTGAGGTGTTTGTAATTAAATCTATTTGGCTTGCCAAATCCAATGCAACTAATAACTTAGCCGCGCTGTTAAAAGCAAGCAAAGTAAAAAGCGGGTACATACCAAAACGGTGCTTAATTGCATTCATTAAAAAGTACAGCAATACGCTAAAACTTAAACAAATTCCAACACCTAATAAAGTGCCAATAAATAAGCTTTGCCCTGCATCACTATTTTGCCAAAAACTGGTGAGGTAAATAATATAATGGCTTAAATAGAGCGTTATTGTGCTTATAACTGCGATATAAAATGCCGCTGACTTTTGCTTTAGTGCAAATACCAATACAGCAATAAATATAGTGATACATAGCCCTATTTGTGAGTACTCTAACCCTTGGTGTTCAAACCACTGGCTCACCCACGACGCACTTTGCATGTACAAAAACGACATTACCGCGCCTATTAATAAAGCAGAATATATTCGCAAAGAGCTCTGTTTTTTAACTACTTGTAGTAATACTAATAAAATAGCCACAGGTAGTAATTGGTTAAGGCTCATGACTAAACTAGTTATTAGCATGCTGCGCCCCTTCATCGCTAACTATAACAACGCCCCTTGCTGTATTTGGCGAAAACTCACCAAAAAACTCGTAATGCCCTTTACTTAGCGGTCCTATATAAATAATGCTTTTACGATTTGGGTAGAGTACTTTTTCTCTGTTTAGATCAAAGCTATCAAACTCTTCTGGTGTGCTGTCTTGGTTTTCTATCAATAGTTTTACTTTTTTATTTGCGGGAATAATTATTTGCGAGGGATAAAACAAATGATCTTTTAAAATAATAAGGTACTCTTTACTCGCCGCGTTAAACGACAAAAATAGCAAACAACAAAGACATTGATTGAATAAACGTTTAGTCACTTTTTACTCCTGTAAAAGTAACCTTAACGGTTAATCCACCTAAAGAGCTATTCGCTAAATGAATTTTTGCGTCATAAATAGCAATAATGTGTTGAACAATCGCCATACCTAAACCGGCACCTTGCTCGCCTGATGGATGTTGATCGCCACCTACGCGATAAAAGCGATTAAATATTCGGTCTTTTTGCTCTTCAGTCATCCCCGCACCAGAATCATCAATTTGCCAACTATAGTCATTATTACTTGATGCTAATTTAATTATAATTTGACCGTTACTAGGTGTGTATTTAATCGCATTACTGAGCAAGTTAGAGATAAGGGTCGTTAATGTAAACTCATCACCATTAATTACAAAATCATCGCCTTCGAGGCTAATCGTTTGGTTTTTTTCGTCTATTTTATCGTATTGCTCCGACACGGCTTGTTGGGTAATGGTTAGCAATGATTGCTCGCTAAACTGCTTCTGCCATTGCTCAGGCTGGGTGCGCCCTAAAATTAGCATTTGTTCAACAATATTACTTAAGCGGTTAATGCCCTGCGACATGGCTTGTAATTCTTGATGGTCTTGCAGATTACTTTGTTTATTAGCCAAATTATGTACATTAATTTTTAAGCTACTGAGCGGGGTACGTAATTCGTGAGCTGCATCTGAGGCAAAAAAGCGCTCTCGTAAGTAAGCGGTTTCTACGCGTTTAAATAAGTCGTTTAAACGATTAATAACCGGTTTAATTTCTTCGTCGGTTACTTGCCAGTTAATTGGCGTAAAGTCGTTAGCTTGGCGAGACGCCAACTGCTTAGATAATCGGGTAAGAGGGGCTAATGCGTATTTAACAAAAAAGCTAATAAAAATAGCAAGCAGAGGGACTGCCCATAGCATAGGTAACATTGCAGATAAAATAACGGCTTCAGCTAATTCAAAACGCTTTGCCATAGGTTCAGCAACAATGACTTTACGGGTGTTTTTACTCATCACAAATACCCGCATACGCTGCCCTGCTACATTGGCTGTTTGAAAGCCCTCGCTAAAACTAATTTGGTTATTCGTTAAACTCGATGAGCCACTAAGTAAATTATTATTTTGCCAAATTTGATACAACAACTGAGCGCTATTATTACTTACTTGTACTGCATTTGTGCTCAGTGTCAATGGTTGCTCAATTAAAACGCCAGCCACTATTTTAAGTTCATTATCAAGCAAGTTTTCACCGTGGTGCATGCTTTTTTGATAGCCTTTTACTAAAGCTAAAAAGCAAGTTAGCACCATCATTGAAAGTAAAATTAAGGTCAGACGTTTACGAATAGACATTTTCAACCTCGAAATATAAACACACTCTAACGCTTACCAACCACGTAGCCAATGCCACGTAAGGTTTTAATAAAATCGCTAGGGAATTTTTTACGAAGATGATGAATATGGACCTCTATGGCATTAGAGCCAACTTCTTCACCCCATTGGTAAAGTTTGTTTTCGAGTTGTTGTTTTGATTGCACCCTTCCCTGATTTTCCATCAGCGCTTTTAAAAGCATGTACTCTTTTCGCGGCAGTGTAAGTGATTGCCCACTTAGTGTAACTGTATGAGCAGATGTATCCATTACCACATCACCACAGCGTAATAAGCTTGATTGTGTTTGGTTAATGCGCCGACTTGCTACACGTAAACGGGCAAATAGCTCCGCGGGGTCAAACGGCTTTGCAAGGTAATCGTCAGCGCCCATGTCAAGCCCTTGGACTTTGTCATCAATACTGCCGCGAGCAGTTAAAATAACCACCGGTATTACTTTTTTTTGCGCTTTAATATGCTTTAAAACTTGCGAGCCATCGCCGTCAGGTAATCCTAAATCGAGAATAACAAGCTCAATTTCACCACTAGAAAGGCACTCTAAGGCATGCTTAACTGTGCCACTATGCTCTACACTGTAGCCCTCTTGACGCAAAGAGCGAATAAGCCCTTGCGCCACTAAATGATCATCCTCAACGAGTAATAAATGCATTATGTGTTTATCTTTTTAGTTTTTTATCTACTTTTACCAATAGCTGGCTTATTGCTTGTTGGCGATATTCATCTGCTTTTGCACGAGTATCACGAATGCCCGCAGCTTGTGCTACGAGTAGTCGTGCTTTAGCTTGTTTATAATCGCCTTCGTCATACAAATATTCACCGTATAAGTAATTAGTATCAATGCCTTCGAGATTAAAAGCGAGCGCTTGTTTAAATAATTTTTCAGCTTTGTCGTCATCACCAAAACCAATTGGCCAACCAGGTACTTTACTGTAAAGCGTTGCAAGGCTTGCGTAAGCTGAGCCATTTAATGCAGTGCCATCTATTGAGAGTGCATTTTCAAGTGACACTTTTGCCTCTTTTGCCAAACCAAGTGCACCCAAGCCCCCTTTTGCACCTGCAAAGCTAGCTAACACAATTCCATTCCAAATATGTGTTTGTGCTGAGCTTGGGTAGTTTTTAACAAATAACGCGCTTTGCTCACTTAGTTGCGTAAACGCGTCTATTTGCGCATCGTCTTCAAGTTCGTAGTTGGCAATTGCCCACTTTTGTTGAATTGAGGTTAAGTCTTGCGCTTCATCTGCCTGTACTGCGGTCGTAAATACAGCCGTTAATATTAAATATAATGCGAGTGTAAATTTATACATAATTTTGCCCTTGTATGTGTTTGTTAACTTAAAAAGCGTTTGATTTTAGGAAGTTGTTTTGCAATAGCGTTATCAACAACGCTTGGGAATGCGCCATTTATGCGTGCAAATAATTTTTCAGGAAAACCAATAAAGCGCCTTGTTTGGTTCGAACTTATAAGTGCTAATAACTCTTGAGCAACTAATTCTGGCGAGTCCATTTTATTACCGAGCTCTTTATTCATTGCCCGCGCTTTACTGCTATTAATAGAGGTATCTGTTGCTCTTGGTGCTAAATAGGTCACTTTAACGCCTGAACCATTCAACTCACGCGATAACGCTTCTGTAAAACCACGTAAACCAAATTTACTGGCGCAATAAAGTGTTTGAAACGGGTAACCAATACTGCCAAACGATGATCCCACGTTAACAATGGTGCCTTTGGTATATTGTAACTGCCCTAAAAATAGTTGGCATAATTTAATAGGTACCGACAAATTAGTAGTCAGCATATTATCTATTTGCTCATTACTTGTGTGCTCAAGGCTTTGCATCGTATTTACGCCAGCGTTATTAATAAGTAATTTAACGCCACCGAGTTGCTTGGCTTTTATGGCTAAGTTAATGCGTGTTGTATCGTCGGTTAAATCGCCAGTAAATGTTTCACTGTCTGGGCATTCACGGCTCAGTTTTTCAAGAGCTTGCGTATTACGCCCTACAAGCAGTAACGTCCACCCTTTTGCATATAGGGCTTTAGCAATTGCTTGCCCTATTCCGCCTGTTGCACCAGTTAGCACACATAAAGAGCTGCTCATGCCGATTTGCCTTGTGCACTTGCTTTAAAAAACGGTTCATCATCGAGTCCACGAAATATATCGCCGTATAAACGATAAAAGCGCTTTGCACCATGAAGTATGGCTTCTTGATCCGCCTCATCTGTTATTTGGTTCATTAGGTTTTCAAAAAACTTTACATGCTCTATATCAAGCGCGCCGTGAGAGGTTAAATAACTAAATGCTTTTTTAGGTAAGTCCACAGCATTTGCAATGTTTGAAGCTGCGCCATCAGCAAGCGCTATAGAAGTGCCTTCAAGCACATGCACCATGCCAAAAAAGCTCAACGGATTTTTACGTGCAATGGAGTCGTACGCATACGACACCATCATTTCGGTAGCGTATTGCGGCTGACTACACCGCACTATCTCTTTGTCAAAACCACAGGCTGCAATATCATTAAGTACCCACTCTTGATGACCAATCTCTTCTTCAATGTATTCTGCGATGGCTTCGCGCAGCCATTCTTGATTGTCGGTTAATCGTGCACCAACCGACATCATTAATGGCACTGTGTGTTTAACATGGTGATACGCTTGTGCTAAAAACGAGGCGTATTCTTCAAGTGATGCTTCGCCTTTAAAAACACGCTGGATAATAGGCGCTGCAAGCAGATAGTTTTGTTCTTGTTTAGTTTGCTCTTTAAGGGTGTTAAAAAAATCACTCATTAATTACTTCTCCAAGTCGGTAAAATTGCTCAAACACAGCATGGTACTGCTTACTTATGGCATCTCGTTTTGGACGATTATTTGTTGTTAATAATCCTTGTTGCACACTTAATGGGGCAGTTAAACGATGCCATTTTTGAATTCGTGCATAGTCGGGTAGTTGTTTATTAATTGCGTTAATGTATTGCGCTAACACTGGGTTACTTAGCTTTGTATCGGCGTAAATAATGGCACTCAGAAAAGGTTGCCCCTCACCAAATACAACCGCTTGTAAAATACCGCTTTGACTTAGTAATAGTGACTCAGGCCACTCGGCACTAATGTTGCGCCCCATACTGGTAATAATTAGGTTTTTTAATCGGCCTTTAATAAATAAGGTGTTTTGATGCTGATCGACCAGATCGCCGGTTGCATACCAGTGGTTTTTGTTGTGAGGTTGATGGTTTAAGTAACCTAAAAACAAATCGCCTTTTATAAAAAGCTGACCATTTTCAATTTTAGTTTGAATATGAGGTAACACAGAGCCGGCACTGTGGAGGTTATCGTTTGTGGGTGTATTTAAACTAACGACAGATGCCGCCTCAGAAAGCCCATAACCTTGGTACACTGGTAAGTTTAAGCTACGCGCTTTAACTATTAGCATTTCGCTGACAAGCGCACCACCCACAGCAAGAAACTGTAACGAACTAGGCGGTTGCCATCCATCTTCTGCAAAAGCAACTAAGCATGCTAATAGTTCTGGCACTAAAATAAGCGTATTTGGCTTAACTTTATCAATAGCAGCAATAAGTTGTGCGGGCTGTTTTAATGCTGTTCCAATAAAGCCTAATTCATTTAACGGCATTAAATGCACTGTACCGCCACTTTTTAAAGGCGCATATACACCGGCTATATTTTCAAGTAACACAGCAAGCGGCAATAAACATAAATGCACAGGCTTTTTAATATTAATTTTATCGCACAGAGATTGAGCTACCTGCATTTGGCTCTTTGCAGATAAACACACGCCTTTTGGTTGTCCAGTAGAGCCTGATGTAAACGTTACTTTTTGAGTTTCTGGAAAATAACTGACGGGTTTAGCTGCAACAATTTCGTAAATATATAATGTGTAACACTCAAATAAATTGATTGATGCGGTCGGCTCCCCAAATAAAGGGTTTAGCGTGTCGCTCATAAATACATTAGCGCCGCATTGCGCTAGTACATATTGAGTTTGTTGTTCACTAAAAAAGTGAGCAATTGGCACAGCCACTTTATTAGAAACCGCAGTAGCGGCATCAATAACAAGCCAAGCTGGCGTATTATCGAGCTTATAAGCGACACATTTGCCGTTAAAGCTTTGTAGTATTTTTACTACTTTTTGTATTTGCTGGTTAAACTCATCACCGTTAATTTCACGTGTTAGATCTTTATTATGGGCAATAATTAATGGCGATACTGAATGAGTATTATAGTAGTTCATACATTCACCAATGCGTTTACCAAAGAATTGATATTTGAGTGGTTTTGCTGCATCAAACTATAAAGCATTGGGGTATTTAATACTTGTTGGTGAGCTTGCTCTAGGCTCACAATGCATACTGTTGGTTGGTTGGCGTAATAGCTGCCCCACTTTAATGGGTTCTCAACTACAAAACTGCTCGCAAGTGCAATTTCGGTACACGTAACACCAAGTAAGCGCAATAAAGCACGCACTTTGTTGGTTGCACAAAACACTAAATGTTTTGCCCCCACACTTTGCAGAGCTTCGTTAACAATAATAAAATGTGCAAGTGTTGCTCTTCGATTTGTAGAGCAGAGATTACCAAGTTCAAAAATCTTATTGCGAGAAATGCTCTCATCTAAAAAATCTTCAACGGGTGATGCTAAATATTGCTCAATAAACAATGGCGAAGTTGCTTGCCTTAGCCCTAACGTGCACTTTCCTTGCTCGGTAACGTATTGGCAAAGTAGTGGCATAAAAGAGGTAAGCTTAGCGTTATACGCAACTAAAAAACCTTCTTTCACTGTGTTTTCGAGATTTTTTCGATGCACATCATTAATACGAGCACTAATAAATTGACTGTTATTTTGTGTTAAACCTAATGATGTAGAAGTGTGGGCTAATTGCATAAGCTCGCTCATTTAAACCTGTTTATATTTCAGGGTTTAAACTTAACGAGTGAAACTTAAAGAAAACTTAAGAAAATTAATTTAAATGAAAAAGCGTCTTAAGTGTTAAATCGCGAGGGCCTAGGCAAGCTAAATAGATCAGAATTCAACTAACTAACAAATTGCTATAACAAAACTTCTTTTTTAAATTAAACTTAGGTTAATTATTACCCTAGCAGCTTTGTATGCATCACGTTAGTATAGTGTTCTACTTAAGTTACATAACGATAATTACATGAGCATAAAAACAAACGCGTTAATTTACTTTTTAGCTTTTTGCAGCGGCTTTTGCATAATGGGCATTGAGCTTTTAGGTGGGAGAATTCTTGCCCCCTTTTTTGGCAGTAGCGTGCATATTTGGGGCAGTATAATTACTGTGTTTATGCTTAGTTTATCTTTTGGGTATTTACTTGGTGGTAAACTCAGCACTAAAAATGCATCCCTTACCAAATATGGTCTAATATTTTTAATTGCCAGCATTATGGTTGTGCCTATTACATTATTTTCGCAGCCTATAATGGAATTTATATTTACCCATATTGAAGATAGCCGCTACGGCTCACTCTTAGCGTCAACTGCTTTATTTTTTATACCTACCGTTATTTTAGGCATGATCTCGCCCTACTCTGTGCGCTTACTGGTAACAGATAGCGATAAAAGCGGCCAAGTGGCTGGGCGTTTATACTTTGTAAGTACGCTTGGCAGTGCCCTGGGTACTATAATTACCTCTTTTTACTTTGTACTCGCGTTTGACGTGAATACAATTATTAGCGCCTTTGCTTTAACACTTGGGGCACTGGGTTTAGTCGCGATTGTTATTAATACCTTGGTTAATAATAAGGGGCTTGCTCATGCTTAAATATTTGCTACTGCCATTAATTGTGTTTTCAGGTTCTGCGTTTAGTAAGGTTATTCATGAAGAACGCTCGCTTTATCGCAATATTATTGTTGAAGAAACAAGCGACTTACGTTGCCTTAAATTTAATACTAAAAGTAGCCAAACAAGCCAAAGTTGCATGTATAAAAGCAATCCCGACAAACTTGTTTTTAATTACACAAAATTGACGTTTGCGAGCCTTTTAGTAACCGACAACCCTAAAAGTGTACTTATTATAGGATTGGGTGGCGGTACACTTTCTAACGTTATTCATGAGCTATACCCCACTGCAAATATTCATAATGTTGAAATAGATCCTGCAGTAACTAAAGTTGCACGCGATTACTTTAACTTTATAGAAAACGACTTAGTGACATCAAGCGTGCAAGATGGCCGTATTTTTATAAAGCGCGCCGCTATTAAAAAGAAAAAGTACGATTGGATTATTTTGGATGCGTTTAACGGTGACTATATTCCGGAGCATTTGCTCACTAAAGAGTTTTTTGAAGAAGTACAAAGCGTATTAGCCGATGGTGGCGTTATTGCCGCAAATACGTTTTCAAGTAGTAAACTTTATGAGCATGAGTCGGCAACTTACCACGCTGTATTTGGCGACTTTATAAATGTAAGCCGCGAAAATCGCAGCAACCGTATTATTTTAGCGGGACTTAAATCAATACCGAGCGAAGCGCAAATTAACACGCGTGTTAATGCTCTCGCCCCTAAATTAGTAAAATACGGTGTAGATATAAAAGCGATTAGCCAACTTATGCACTTTACTAAAGACGGCCAAGATTGGCCTGCAGATACAAAAGTACTTACCGATCAATACTCCCCAGCTAATTTACTTAACTTTTAAAACTCCCTAAACCTCACCATTTTTTTACAGGTGAGGTTTAGCAAATATTTTGCCACTTCTCGCACTTACGCATATTTACTTAGCTTGCTAAGTAATGATAAAATAGTTAGCTTGCTAACTATGTTGGGATGGCTATGCCTACACAAAAACCTTTTCACGAGACGCTCGATTTAACCGTTATCGGTAATATGGGCCGAGTTCATCGCTTATGCCGCGAAGCAGTAACCATTGCTGTTGAGCCTTTGGGGCTTACTCAGTCGCGCTGGACTGCACTAATGCATATAAATATGCGTGGTGAGGGACTAACACAACTTGAACTTGCTAATAGCTTAGGGATAGAAATGCCTTCACTGACTCGCACGCTTAAGCAATTAGAGGAGCAATCGTTAATCGTTCGCCGTGTAGACAAACATGATAAGCGCAGTAAAAGACTCTATTTTACTGAACAAAGTGATGCCATTTTACATTCATTGCAAGAGACCATTTCCGATATAAAAAATCAGTTATACAGCGGTTTATCTGTTGAGCAGCTAGATGCCATTGCATTTGGTTTGATCAAAATAGAGCAAAACGCCCTTAAATGTATTTAAGTTAATAAGTAAGGCTAAAAATGACACCGGATCAAAAGTTTGCACGCTATGTAAGGTTTTCTCTCATAGGATTTATCTTAGTATTTATTTACTATTTAGTGGCCGATATGGTTTTACCTGTGACACCACAGGCACGTGTATACCACCCTGTTGTGCAAATATCACCGCAAATTAGTGGCCGAGTCACTAGTGTGCAAGTTAATAATAACCAACCAGTTAAAGCGGGCGATATATTATTTAGTATCGATGAAGGCCCATATAATTTAGCCAAAGAGCAAGCTCAACTCGCGCTTGATGATGCCAAATTACAAAATAAGCGTCTTGATACCAATGTTAAAGCCCTTGAAGCACAAATTAGTGCTGCAAATGCTAAGCAGCATGAGCAAAAGCTATTAAAAAGCAGAGGCGAAAAACTCTATACTCAAAAGTCTATATCGGAGCAAGAGCTTGAAAGCATTCGTGCTAACTTTGAAGCCAGTAAAGCAAATGTTGCGGCTCTAGAAGCGCAGTTAGCTGAAGCAGTTTTAGCTAGAGGTGACTCAGGTAATAAAAACTTAGCTATGCGTCATGCTGCTAACCAGTTAGCGCTGGCTGAGTTAAATTTATCCTACACGCAAGTACGTGCACTAAGTGACGGCGTAGTTGCTAACTTACAGTTATTAGACGGCGCGTATGCTGTTGCAGGTAGCCCATTATTAGCTATTGTCGCTAAAAAAGCCGATTTAGTTGCCGACTTTAGAGAAAAGTCACTCTCAAATATGAAGCAAGGCACTCAAGCGCGCGTAGTATTTGATAGCCGCCCAGGTGAAGTTTACGACGCAATACTAGAAACATTTGAAGCAGGTGTTAGCAACGGTCAACTTAGTGCAAATGGTTTACTAAGTACAACAGAAACCAGCAATCGTTGGGTACGCGATGCACAGCGTCAACGCATTCATTTAAAGCTCGTAAATCATCAAGACTTAATAGCAAACATGCCGAGCGGGTCACGTGCAACAGTACAATTATTACCAGAATCGACAATTGGGCAATGGTTTGGCTCTGCACAAATTAGGTTTATTAGCTGGTTACACTACATTTATTAATGGAGACTTTATGACTCAAATTGTTAGCCAAGGCCCACAATTAGACTCTAATGGCCTTCGCCAAGCACTACGCATTGCAGGTGGATGCACCCTTGGCTTTACTATTAGTAAATTAATGAACTGGCCAAATGGTATATTTTTTACCGTTTATCCTATGTTGATATTGGGCATGGTACCTACGTTAAGTCGTGGGCTTATAAATCAATTTATAGCATCTGCTGCATTTAGCGCGCTTATAGTGCTGATAATGCAGGGATTGTTTTCTCACTTACCAGTCGTTATGACATTATTAGTGTTTGGTGTTTTTTGCTTTTTATTTTACCAAATGAGTAGCGGTAGTGCCTTTTTATTTGGCGCTTTAGGCGTGATAAGCCTTTCTATTCAGCTACATTTTTCGAGCTATGTTGATGAAGAAAGTAGTATTTATCCGTTAATTTTAACTAATGGTTTGGCTATATTTTTAACCGTTGTTATTGGAGCATTAATGCATGGCCTATTTCCTGATGTAACCGCAAGGCCCGGGCGAGTAATGCCAGCTAAAGCAAAAGAAAGTATTCGCCATGAGGTATTGTTATGCTCAACCGTGGCTACGCTCTCTTTTGTGGTTTTTCAGGTTCTTGATTTACAAGACTCAATATCTGCGCAGGCAGCTTCTGTGCTTATTTTGTTTTCATTATGCTGGAAAGCCGCAGGTATGGCTGGTTGGCAGCGAGCAATTGGAACGCTTATAGGGTGTAATGCAGCGTTACTATCGCAACTATTTTTGTATAGTCACTCTGATTTTTTACTTTTTCCGATGGCTATTTTATGGATACTTTCGTTTCTTTTTGCGCGTTTTCATATTTTAGGCGGAGGCATACCTGGTATTGGTTTTGGTGTGTTGACTACGTTTGGTATTTTATTTGGGAACTCACTCGGACCAGGCCAAGATCTTGTTTATAGCGCAATGTACCGGTTTAGCTCGGTATCGGTGGCTATAATATTAAGTCTGTGCGTTGTGTATATTATGCACCATATACTTAATCGGTTTAGTGTAACTCGCCATCATACTTTTGATTAGGTAAATCTTGTTTTATAAAACTAAAGGCTGCAATTGCAGCCTTTTTTATAAGCTTAGTTAAGTTATTTTAATGATATAAATAAACTATAATTTTGTTTTAAATACTCACCAACGGCTCTTTGTACACAATAAAGCTTTTAGTCTTTTTGGGTGATAAGAATAGTAAGCACACCCCCTATAATTCCCCAAAAAGCAGACCCCACTGATAGCAATGTTAAGTTAGATGCTGTTACTAAAAAAGTAACAATTGCGGCCTCCGTATATTTAATACTACTAAGGGCTTGCTGCAAACTATTAGCAATAGTGCCAAATAGCGCAATGCCCGCCAAAGCTAAAATAAGTGCCTGCGGTAAACTTGCTACCAACCCAACCAATGTAGCCGCGCACAGCGCCATTAAAATATAAAATACGCCCGCCGCTATACTCGCCCAATAACGTTTATCATGATTTTCATCCGCTTCATCACTCATACAAATAGCAGCGGTAATAGCGGCTAAATTAATAGAGTAGGCTCCAAACGGGGCACTAAGCATATTTACAAAACCAGTCACATTAAGAGATGCAGATATAGGCGCTTTATATTTGTGCGCTTTTAAAACAGCAATGCCCGGTAAATTTTGCGAGGTCATGGTAACTATATAAAGTGGTAAACCTATGCTAATGCATGCTTGCAAGTGAAAAACGGGTTCAATATAAGCAAATTCGCTCATTTTCCAGTGCAGTGCGCTGGTATCAATATGGCCCATTTGCCAAGCGAGTAGTACACCTATAATAAGCACGCTTAACATAGCAAAGCGGGCAAAAAAGCGTTTACCAATAAAGTACATAACGACCATTAAGCCAATTACTAAAGGCATGTCGTTCATAAAATTAAACACATCGATACCAAAGGTAACAAGCACGCCGGCCAACATGGCGCATGCAAGCTCACTTGGAATACGGTTCATTATTTTTTCAAACCAGCCCGTCACCCCCGACAAAAAAACGAGCAATGCACTGAGCATAAACGCGCCAATAGCCTCGTTTAAGTTATACCCTTGTGCACTTGAAATCAGTAATGCAGCCCCCGTGGTAGACCACGCAATTAAAACAGGCACTTTGTAATAGTACGACAAACCTATTGACGTTGTGCCCATCACTAAACCAAGCATTAAAATCCAACTAGCTACTAAATCGGGCGTGCCTCCAAGGGTTATCACCACCTGATAAATCAATGCAATAGAACTCGAAAAACCAATAATTACAGCCACAAGTCCTGCTGTAATTCGGTTAAGCAACTGATCAGACACCTTCATAAATCCCTCGTAATGCCATTTATGCAGCACACAACATACGTGCCCGATAAATGCATTGCAATTAGCGATTAGTTTACAAAGAGTGAAAAAAATTCACTTTTTATTTTTCATTGTAATTAACGTCAAAAAGTCACTTTTAACCATTGTATTTAACTAAACAAACAAGTACCCACAAACGCGCCAAAGGCCGCATAAACCCTACAAAAAACCAATACTAAAAAGAGTGAAAAACATACCAAAAATAAATATCCTTATATTTTATAAGGAATTATGAAATTTAGAATTAATTCTTTTCGGTTACATTTATTATCTTGATCTAATCCATTTAATAATATAAAACGTAACAAACAGTTAACCAAAAACACTAAAAGAGAAACAAATGAAGAGATCTGTCGTCTTACTAATTGCTATACCATTATCGGCATTTGCAGTTTATGGGCTATTTTTTAATGCAGATGAAACGGGCGAACCTATCGCGCCTGTTGCTATTGATTTTGTTCCTATTGATTTACAAAAAACGCGCAATACACATCCCCCTGCACCTATTGATATGAGTAAAGATCCAATTACAGTTAAACCTATTGTTGCCCCTGACAACAGCTTACCGTTTGAAGAATTTGATGCCGTAAATCGCCAATCCGACAAAGCAAAGCAAGTGCTTATAAACGCAAAAGTTTTACCTACCGACTTACATAACGAAGCCTACATTGAGTTTGATTTAAATTCTTTACAGGCTTTAGAAACTGGCGAAAATTTTGATTTAGCTATTCCGCAAACAGCCGAAACATTCACCGCAGAAGTGACTAATGTGGTTGAGTCTGAAAATGGCGATAAGAGCATATTTGGCAAAATAGTGGGTGTTGATGGCCGCATGCATAATACCGTTTTAACGGTAGGTAAAGATGCCGTGTATGGTCAATTTACTGCGCCTTCTGGCAATTATGTATTCGAAAGTAAAGGTAAGTACGGATGGATTGCAGCAAAACGCGATTTATATAAAAGCCACATAGAGCATGATGTAACCGCACCAAAACCCAAATCAGATAAAAGCATCGATATATTTGCACCAAAAATTGATGGCTAACCAATAATCAAAATATAAAAAACAACTAAAGCCGCACTATAGGGCAGCTTTAGTGTGTCTGCTTTTTATGAGCTCAACCAAGTTAAAAACAAGTTCCAACCACAACAAGAGTAAGGAAATACAATAATGAAAAAAGTAATCACAACAACCGCACTGGCTGCGGCATTATGTGCAGCAAGTGTTGCACAAGCAGAAACAATCGATATCGGTATTTTATATACCGACCAATCAGCTGCTGCAACTAGCAATATTGACACTAAAATAAATCAACTAATTGCTTTTAGTAATCAGGTATATAGCCAAAATGGCGTTGATATAACACTACGCTTAGCTGGCAAACAAAACTTAGGTGACTACGCAGTAACGCCGTCCGAGGATTGGTTAGATTCGGTTACAAATAGCAGCTACGTAGATGGTTTACGCAGCGATTGGAAAGCCGACATGATTGCCGTATTAGGTACTGGCCAAAGTGCTGGCAATGGGCTTATTTCATGTGGTTTAGCATGGGTTGGCCAAGGCACTAATGGAAATCTATACAGCTCAATGAGCAGCCGTATGTACTCAATCACTGCAATTGATTGTGGTGCAACTACATTTGTACACGAACTTGGTCATAACCAAGGTTTAGCGCACTCACGCAAACAAGGTGACACATCTGGCGGTGTATATGTAGATGGCATGGGTCATGGCGTACAAAACGAGTTTGCAAGTATAATGGCTTACCCGCACGTTTACGGTAGCGCAACTCAGTACGATTACTTCTCTAACCCTGGCTGGAGCGTAAATGGTATTGCATTTGGTATTACAAACCAAGCGTATGCAATTCGCACAGTTACTGCTACAAAAACAAGTATTGCTAACTTCAAATAAGCTGCCCAATAAAAAAGTGGACTAAATAGCCCACTTTAAAGTTTTAACATGTTCTTCCCTTAAGAGCGCCTCGGCGCTCTTTTTTGTAACATTAACAAAAATTAATGTTCTGTCCACCTTATTGATATACATGGTTAAGTACACTTACTCCATCAGCAATAGTTATTATCTAGGAGTTCCCCATGACCAACCAATCAATTAAAAATACAGTAAAACTAATCTCATTAAGTGCTATTACACTTGCGTTAAGCGCATGTGGCAGTAGTTCGTCAAATAACGATAACAATAAGCAAATAACTTCAGCTAACTTACCGAGTGTGATCATTGGACAAGTAACAGGTGTAACGTCGGATTCAATTACTGTAAACGATCACACTATTGCGGCAAGTTCGGCTGAGATAGAAATAGATGGCAATAACGCAACTCTTGCTAACATTAAACAAGGCATGATGGTAGAAGTAGAAACAAATGGTACAAGCGCGACCGAAATAGATTATGACCCTGTATTTAAGGGCCCTATTAATATACAAAATGACCAGGTGAGTATTGCAGGTGTGACGCTTAGTAACTTAAACAGCAGCGACTTTAGTCAAGGGCAATTATTTGAAATAAGTGGCTACAGTCATTCATTAAACTCACTAACGGTTACCTACCAAGCTCCTATTACTAACAGCCAATCAGAGCTTGAAGTGCAAGGCAGTATTACCAATTTAAACCAGCAGTTGCGCACATTTAATTTAGGTGATTTAGTTATTAACTACCAACAAGCTGATATAGACGGCACACTAAGTAATGGTCAGCTTGTTGAGGTTGAAGGTTTTTATAATAATGCAATATTTACCGCAATCGAGGTTGATGCAGAGCAAAGCCTTAGTTTTATCGATAATATAGACACCGAGCTTGAAGGCGTAATCACCTTTGTAAATAACAATATGAGCTTAATAACATTAAACTCGCAGTGGCAAGTTAGCATTAATGATCAAACTCAATTTGAAGATGGCACCACCGCTAATCTTGTTGTTGGTCAAGTTATTGAGGTAGATGGTGTATGGCAGCAAGCCGATAATAAATTACTTGCTCAAGAAATAGAATTTGAATCAATAAACATCAAACCAAATACAACCAACCAGCAGTTTTCGGTAGCCGGCGTTGTTAGTTACGAGCAAAATATGGCGACAATAAATGGCATTGAATTTACATTTAATAGCCAAACTGTATTTGAGGATGGATTATCGGTTAATACTCTAGATGGGCAGTGGGTTGAGCTTGAAGGCAGTTATAACAATGAGCAAAACACCGTAAGCGAAGTTGAACTAGAGGACGATACAAGTGAGATTAACTTAACCGGTTTAGTGTCGGCAAATCAAAATCAGCAAGCAACGCTTTGGGGCTATATAAGTGAAGATAACTCATTAACGCAATATTTAAATCAAACTGTAGAATTAGAATGCCAATGGGTTGCAAGCAACCAAGTAAGAGCATGCGTTTTAGATGACTAGTAGTAATATAAAGCGCTGATATAAAGAATAAATCATACGACTAAATAAATGTGTTTAGCTCTCTTATTTGGTAGGCTAAACACATTAAAACAAGAGCATACTTACATGAAACATATTTTTTTGAGCGCCTTATTTTTTTGCAGCGGGTTGTGCCATGCAAGCAGTTCTGCAATTTTTGACAAACTTAATAATGCAAACGAGCCATCACCACAAAGTATTTTAAAAAATATAGAAGCCGAATACCTAAATACAGCCGTTATTGTAGAGTTTGAGCTAGAGTTCGAAAAAGGACAAACCACCTACGAGGTAACACTTTTTGAGCAAAAAAATAATCGCTTTATTGAATTGCTAGTTGATGTAAAAGGTAAACTAATTGAGCTTGAATATGCCCTGCCAGAACTTGATGAAGACGACGAAGTTGCAGCCGCTAAATTAATGCGTAAAAAAAATTACCGCATGTATCAACTTGTCCAGTCGTTAGATTCAACACAAACACAATACTTAATAGAAGCTCAGCTTGAGCAAGATATGGGCGTAACTTACATGGTTGCCACGTTTGTATCGTTAAAAGGGCGTCATAAAAAAGCCATTGACCTCGCAACAGGTAAAAACCTACCACTACTGCGTTGGGGCAATTAATGAAATTACTTTTGGTTGAAGACGACAAACAAAACCGCGAGTTTTTATACAAAGCCTTTAGCGAGCTAGGCTACACCGTAGATACCGCACAAGACGGTCAACAAGCATTATTAATTGCCACATGCGAAGAACACGACGCGATTGTGCTAGACCGAATGCTACCAATGTTAGATGGTTTGCAAGTACTTGCTGCACTTAGAGCAACAGGTAAGACAACACCTGTGCTAATACTCTCGGCGTTAGATAAAGTAGACGACCGAGTTGCAGGCTTAAAAGCAGGTGGCGATGACTACCTTATAAAACCCTTTGCGTTTTCGGAATTGGCTATTCGTGTAGAGAACATAATTAAGAGACCTTTTCATAACCAACCACCGCAAACCGCATTAAGTTTAGCAAATGTAAACCTCGATTTTCGTCATCATAAAGCAGATGTAGCTGGGCAAACACTTAACTTACAACCTAAAGAATTTAAACTTTTACATTTTTTACTCGATCATAAAAATAAACTTGTTACGCGCACTTTGTTGTTTGAGTCGGTATGGGAATATAATTTTGATCCTGGCACAAATGTAATAGATGTACACATAGCAAGGTTACGTAAAAAGCTATCATTGCTTGGTGCAAAAGTACAAATAGAAACAATACGAGGCGTTGGCTACCGATTACAAGTAGAGCAAAATAATGATTGTTAACTCCAACCTTTGGCAACAATTTAACCCGCGTTTTAGTTCTGTATGGCGACTCACACTCGCGTTTGCCACCATTACATCGGTTGTTTTAGTGCTATGCGTTGTGCTTATATATCAGCTGTTATTGGGCGAGCAAACACGCCAAGTAGAAAGGCGCTTAAACGCCGAGCAAGTTCGTATTGAAGGGCTTGCTAATGAATTTGATAAAACGTCTTTTTTTCAGCAACTAGCAGTATTTCGTAACGAGGGCGAAATTTTAATATTTTGGCAAAGTGATGACGAGCAATTCCAGCAATTAAGCTTTTTACCCAACGACATTCCAAAGTTGCCAAACACCCTTGAGTTTCCTGTGCTCGACACCCAACGTGGGCAAATTAGGCTACTTACCACCGGTATTGTAAACACCAAACATGGCAATATTGTTATTGCCACAGCCACCGAGCATTTAAGCCGCTTAATTACTGAATTTAAAACCATTGCAACCTGGGCTTGTTTGGTCAGCTTGTTACTTACCTGTGTGTTTGGCTATATTTTTGCGCGCAGGCATTTAAGGCGTGTAAATTATTTTAATGACGTAGTAGAACAAGTTCAAAAAGGCGATTTATCGGCGCGTGTAGTTCACAAACAACAAGGTGATGAGTTTGTAAAACTAGCCAAACATATTAATACCATGCTCGACACCATCGAAGAAAACTTTGCCTTAGTGCAAGGCATTACCGATAACATAGCGCACGATTTAAAAACCCCACTTACTCGATTGCGCTTACAACTAGAGCAACAAGCTGTAAAACAGCCAGAACTGGGACTTGAAATAGAGCAGCTTGATACCGTATTACATACCTTTGACGCTATGCTTAAATTGACTCGCCTTGAGCACGGGCAATTTCCGTTAAAGTTAGAGCCTATAAACTGCCAAACACTTATTAACGATCTAATAGAAATACTAGAGCCAAGTGCACAGCAAAATCAGCAGCATATAAGTGTAATTAATCAGGGTAACTTAGTACTTCAAGGCGACAAAAACCTACTTTTTCAGGCTTTATTTAACCTAATCGAAAACGCTATAAAATATGCAGGTAATGGCGCAGCGATACATATTACACTTACCAGTAATCATATAAATATTAGCGATAATGGCAACGGCGTAAAAACCGCGCAATTATCACAACTCACCAAGCGTTTTTATAGAGGCGATCCGGCGAGGCAAAAAGAAGGGTTTGGATTAGGTTTGGCAACCGTAAAAGCAATATGCGAACGCCATCAACTTGTGCTTACTTTGCAAAGCGACGAGCTCGGTTTTACTAGTGCTATAAGTAAGGGGAGAGAGTAAATAACTAATCGATTAAACATAAAAAGCGGCTAAGTAGCCGCTTTGAACATCACAATAAAAACTACTTAGTGAACAACTATTTTTTGCTTAATTGCTGGCATTAATGTTTTACCATCGCCATCTACTTTGTTTAATAATTTTAATCCCATCACTCTTGCAAGTACCGGGTAAATATCAAGGTTACTTACTTCCTTAAGGCTTACACCTTGCTTAAACGCAGGGCCTACAGCAATAAATGATGCCGCCATATCCTCGGTATATGCATAACCGTGAGTCCCTAAATAGGTTGGTTTTTTACCATTGGTAAATACCGCTGGCGCTGTAGTTTGCACCACAATATCGCCTACGCGAGTGCCTTTATTGTAATGATACGCTGCTAATTGCTCGTCAGTTAATACTGTATAACGACCGTTTGATGCATCTCGTAGACGTGCCTTGTAACCTTCAATATCAGGGTTTTCAGCATCAGGCTGAGTATAAATAAGTAAACGTGGGCCAGTATTTTTAACTAAAAAGTTTTCATCTTGAGGCAGTGTGGTTACATCAATGCTTTTATCTGGATCTATACTCGTCATACCATGATCCGACACAATAACTAAGTTTACCTCTTGCTCTAATTTACTTAAGCGAGTTTGTAATTGCCCCATTAATTCATCAAGCTGTTTAACTGCATCACGCGTTTGTGGTGCGTCTGGCCCAAATTCATGGCCCATGCTGTCAACTAGCGAAAAGTAACTCGCAATAAAGCGTGGGCGCTGTGCTTTTGGTAAACTTAACCACTGAATAATTTGATCAACACGGCTTTGGTAATCGCTGTATTTAGAATAGTGATAAAAATAATCAGGTGTCATGCCGTTAAATAATGCATCTGACTCAGGCCAAAAATAAGTAGCCGATTTAAGCCCCTGCATTTTTGCTAAATTCCAAAGCGGAATGCCCTTTACCCATGTGCTATCGCCCAATGCTTTGCCCATGCTGTAACAGTCGTTTTTACGGGCTTTATCACAAAAGCTATTATCAACAATGCCATGGTTTACTGGCAGTAAGCCCGTAATAATAGAAATATGGTTAGGAAACGTTTTAGTCGGATAAACAGGTATTAGTTTTTGTGCGCGAACACCGCGCTCGGCCATTGCTTTTAAATTTGGCGCACCGTGTTTTTCAATATAATCCCAACGCAGGCCATCAATTGATATAAGCACCACTGTTTGCTCTTTTGCAGCAAACGCATTGTTCATCCCTAATAATAGGCAAATTGATACTGCCTTTAAAATCCACTGTTTCATTATAAACACCTATAAATGCACAACAATTACTCAAACAATTACTCAAACAATTACTCAAACAATTACTCAAACAATTACTCAAACAATTACTCAAACAATTACTCAAACAATTACTCAAACAATTATTTTAAAGCAAGTTGTTACTTTATGATACAAACTGATAGATTGGGGCTTATTTATCTAACGTTAAATAACGCATAAATTAAATCGTCCCCAGATTAAAACCTTTAATTTTAAAAGAACAACACGCCATGAGTATTTAGCAATATCATCTTCTCCCTTTCATAATCATTGCGCTTTTAGCTCAATAGAAAGAGTTTGTTCACCCGCATCAATTTGATGCCAACGGCGATACGTTTTATAACCCGTAGCTGAGATTTGAATATCATAGCGACTCGCTCTAAGTATCATACCCGAACGATATTTAGGCCCAATGTTCATAATGCGTATGTTCGCATTTGGCACATTTGTGGTAATTGTTAACTTGGTTTTTTGTTCAACCATATATTGCCTATTTTGCTGCTGTTCAGCATCAAGTGAGGTATCGCTATGGCGTAAAATATCAACGTTAGCTAACGCATTGCTCAATGGGGAAAAATGCTGATAAATTTTTAACTTATCTTCAAATGCGAGCCCTAAAGGATGCAGCACTGGTTGAGCATGCAAAGTCCAACGAATTGCGTAACTAAATACAGGGTTGCTCGACTCCTCTACTTTAGTTAAAAAGTAATTAACTGGGCTCTGCTCATCTTTTGTAAAAGTATTGCTTATAAATATCACCGGTAAAATTAAAATTAATAACGGCATTATCAGTTTTTGTAACATCGTAATCGGGTGTTTTTTATCTGTATTTTTAGGTGGAGCAATAAGGCGCCACAATTTAAGTGGTAGCTTGCTAAAAGTTAAACAGATTAAAAATAACGACAACGACATAGAAATAGGCGGAATAATAACCGAGCGCAGCGCTTGCTTACCATATTGAGCGTACTCACCACCATCTACAAACTTGCCCTTTGAACTGTTAAGCATTGCTAAATATTTATCGGTACGCTTTTCGATATTTGGATCGAGCACCTTTTCTTTGAAGCTTTTTTTATTCCAATCAGCGCGTATGTTTTTTACATATAAGTCACCCATACGGTCTGAAATTTTAGCTTGTATTTGTGGGTTTAACTGAAACGCTACCCACGACAAATTTGGTGATAAGCTTAAATTGTGCTTTGCCATCTCACTATTCCATTGTCGGTTAGCCTCTGCTTTTACTTTATTGGCAACTGCTTGGGCAAACTCAGGTCGGTCGTTAATCTTCCAATTATTATTAAGTTTTAATCCCTTTGCTAAAAAGTGTGCTCGTAGCTTTTTAGCTGTTGTGTCATGACCTCGAAAAGCGAATGAGCTATTAATATTAAACTCGTAATCCGTTTCGTTAACAAACATCTGTGTAAATTTAGGGTGCTTTAAAAATAGCATCTGGTAATGATCGGGATCGTCAGTGTACTTATAACGTTTGTCTTTTATGCCACCATCGCCACCGCTTGCAAGGCTAACGGCCTGTAACGCAGTATAAAAACCACCGGTAAGCACTCCCATTAAAATACTGCTAGTTGCGTTTTCTGCCGCCGAAATATCTTCTACAATTAACCAATAATCGGGGGGAATATAGCCAATTCCTGCTTTTAAAATATCACTGCGATAATTTGCGCCAGCTCTGTCGTAACACTTACTAAGGCGATCTTTTTGGCTACTTTTTTTATATCGGTCTGAACATTTAGCTATTTTTTCATGGTAATTATAGATTTTAGGGCCATATTTTTGTGCCCTTGCAGACGCTTTAGCAATATGTGCTTTTTGCGCTTGCTGATACTTTTCCCAACCTTCATTTACTTGCTGCTCAATTTGTTGCCAATAGCCTTGTTCGCGCTGATCAATTCCGGCTAATGTTTGGTTATATTTTTTACTCCCATTGGCATACATTTTATATTGACCAACTAACTCATTATAAAGTTGGCTGTACTGCGTGTAATGTTGGTCAAAATCTTGGTAAGCCTTTTTTTGAACAAAAGAAGCTATAATTTTGCGTTTATCTTGTTCAAGGTTGTCAGATAAAGCCGCGTCGCTGTATAACAACCCACCAAACAGTGCTAAAAAGGTTAAGTTTTCTGAGCTATGTAACTCATCAGCTTTGTAATCAAGTCCATTAATTTTAATTGAATTAATAGCTAAAGCGTCTCTAAGCGCCGCACTATAAACTGCAAACTGGCGCTGCTCTGCCGAAGAAGGCTCAATTAATGTTTTTTCTATTACATACTTTTGACCATAAAACACCACCGGCCATACTAGGCATATTAAGGCTATTAGCGAAATAATGCCTCGCCCTACTTTAGCCACCATCGCCTTTGGTAAAAAGTCAGCCAATAGCAATGCAACTCCAACTCCCGATACAGCTCGCCCGTATATTTCTAGGTGCTCTAAATCCTCTGCTGAGGGAGAGCCCTGCCCAACTAAAGACACTAACTGGGCATTAAAAATAGCCTCTGGTAATAAATACAAGGTAGATAATAGCAGCATTAAAAAATGCCACCATGATGGTTTAGTGGTTACTTTCATTATGAGTCGTCTTATTGTTATTTTTTACGAAGTTCAAGTTCAACTACAGGGTCAGTCTCAAGACTAAACTCTTCATCAGCCTCTCGTTTACCTATTTCAAGGTTTGGCGCATTTGAAATGTGTAACGCTTTTTTTGTATGCGAAACCGGTGTAAGCGACTTTAAATGCCCACCTGTGGCGGGGTACAACTGATTCTGTTGATAACTAGATAACTCATCTAAACGCGTTAAATCTAAATCATCGGGCATACTTGCTATACGCTTAGCGAAAGCATTATTACCTTGGTATGGCTTAACCGCTGGCAAGCCAAACACAGAACAAAAGCCATATACCGTGTCATCTATTATTACAGAATTAGGGCGTAGCATACTTGATTGCGCTAATAAGCTGCGTTCGTGGTAGTCGTGCCCATTAATAGAATAGGTGGCAATATTAATGCCACGCACTTTGGCTCTGGGCAATAATTGGGCTGCACTTTGTTTATAATGGCGAATATCTAACACGTAGCCAAAATTACGTTTTAACTTTTTAGTTAACGTATCTAGCTTTAGCGGTCTATCAAAACGTGTTTCGCGATGACGGCGATTACCATACGACTGTATACTTTCTAGTTGCTCTTTATTGCGCTCATAAATAGGATCGCTCCCTGCCCCGCGCTTTAAATCGGCAACCAACTTATTCATAGACACCTTTGAAGGAGATTGAATAAACATCATGTACACATCGGGATTTATTTCACGTAGGCGCGTTAAATTACGCATTTCTAAGCTGCTAAAAAAATAATTGTTTGCCCCTATATATTTATACGCCAAGTAGTCGAGCATTTTTAAATCATCGACAGATGCCCGCGATTTAATTTCAATATTTAGCTTTTGATGCGATTTACGATAACGCGAAAACGTACTCGCCAACGCTTTAAAAGACGGTGGCATATCTGCGGTTAACAGCCCCGTGTTTTGATTGCGATGACGTAAAGTCCCCCATTCTTTAGTGTAACGAATCGACTCTATTTTACGCCGTTTGTTATCAACAGTACCGGTTTCTCGCCCTGTGTGAGCATCATGATGCACAACCCACACATCGTCACGGGTAATACGTACGTCAATTTCTATCACATCAAAATTATTATCGAGAGAATCAATAACCGCCTTGAGTGAGTTTTCAGGAAAGCGAATAGCCCCCCGATGACTCTGTAAATTAAACTCACTGCATTGACGCGCATTTAAATAATTAATATTACCTAATTGAGTTTGATAAAAGCCACGAGCAGCCAGTGCATCAGCTCGCGCACTAAGTTCTTGCTGCGCTGCAACAGATAGATTATTGTTTAAAGTATTTTCAGGTGTGCTATTACACGCTGATAATGCGCAGGTTAAAATACAGACTGATAATATATAAAAATGGGATAGTGGACGCATCATGCTTATTAAGCCAAACGGCTTTAACTCCCTGAAAAAGAAATGATTTCAATAGTCCCTTAAGGCTATATGAATATGCGGTTAATATAAAGTAAAAACAACAATAAAACGAGTAAGTTTAATTTACACACTTTAGATTAAATTAAGCATTTAAGCGGGTTTAAAAGGACAAAGATGACCATAGATTTTAGTAAAAAAATAACGCCAGCGCGTATGTACCGCACCACAGCAAACTTACAAATGGCGCTAGAAAGCGATCGTGGTCGAATAATAAATAGCGCAGCTATTCGTCGTTTACAGCAAAAAACACAAGTGTTTCCGCTTGAGCGCAACGCAGCTGTACGCTCTCGCCTTACCCATTCGCTTGAAGTTCAACAAGTTGGTCGTTTTATAGTGCAACGTATTTTTGCTAATTTAAGCTACGAGCAACAAAAAGATTACGGCTTAACCGAGCTAGAGCGCCCGCTAGAAAGCCTAGTAGAAATGGCCTGCTTAATGCACGACATAGGCAACCCACCGTTTGGGCATTTTGGCGAAGCGGCTATTAACCACTGGTTTAATAACAACCTAGCAAGCGTAACACCCGAGCGCTGTAAAGAACCAAACACCGGTATAGGTGTTGTTTTTAAACACCTTGCGCTTGATATTTGTAACTTTGAGGGCAACGCCCAAGGCATACGTATAATTCATTCTTTGCAAACGCTTAATTTAACCTACAGCCAAAGTGCTGGTATTTTAAAATACACTCGCCCTGCTGGGCTTGATGTAAAAGACATACCCCAAAATAAAAACTACTTAATGAAAAAAGTGGGTTACTACTACAGCGAAAAAAACTTTGTTGAAGCGCTACAAAAAGAGCTCACTATTGAGCCTTACTGCCGCCATCCTGCAAGTTACATAATGGAAGCCGCCGACGACATTTCGTATTGCCTAGCCGACATAGAAGACGCCGTAGAAAAAGACATAATAAGCACTGAGTTGCTGTGCGAAAAACTTAAAAGTAGTTACAAAAAAGTATTAATAAACCTGTTAATCGACGACGCTCAACATCAAAATTTTGTAGACAAAGCAGTAGACTACGCACTAGAGCGTGCACAAGCACAACCCTATAATTTTAATAGTGAATTTTTTATATACTTGCGGGTTGCATTGCTACATCCGCTAGTAAATCACGCCGCAAAACGCTTTATCGAAAATATAGAACCTATTTATCATGGCGATTTTAACCAAGCGCTTTTAGAAGATAGAAGCCATCTACATGCAGTAACTAAAACACTAAAGCAGGTAGCGCTTGAGCATGTATTTTCAAACAAAGAAGTCGAAAAATTAGAGCTACAAGGGTATCGCATAATTAATGGTTTGCTCGATTGCTATAAACCATTACTGCTACTAAACAAGGATGACTTTAAGCGTGCACTAAATGGCGATTCACGTTTATTAATAGAGTCGCGACTTGTTAAAAAGCTCTCTAAAAAGCACTTAAATAGTTACCAACACGCAATAGATGCGATGCAAGAAGAGCCCGATCACTTTGCGGCATACGAGTTTTATTATCGTTGTAGATTAATCCAAGATTATATAAGCGGTATGACCGACCAATTTGCTTACGATGAATATCGCAGCCTTATGGTTATTGATTAGTTGTATTACTCTGGATAATTTTTAATTTTGCGCTTAAAATCAAACTATTAATATTTAAGCGCGCATAACTTCATGATATCAAAACTAATTAGATTTACCCTTTGCTTTGCCTTATTTTATAGTGCGCAAAGTGCTGCATACAACGAAGCTATGTGCATTTTAATTAAACAAGAAATACAGCAAAATAGTAATAATAAAGCGAGTCAAAAATATCGTAAAGCTGCGCGTGATTACAAAAATAACTGTAATAAGCCAAAAGAAATTCAAGCACAACCTAAGCTCCAAATAATAGAGCCTGAACCGACTATTATTACTCAGCCACAACCTAAAATTGTTGAACCTGCCCCTGTAATTAAACCCACTGAAGAAGCTGTTAAAGAAAGCATCAACGAGCAAACCCTTAATTTAACTAATGATCAAAAACAACAAATAAACGATCAGCTAAATACCAACAGTAACGAAATAGTAATTGATGCAGAGCCAACAAAAGCAGCACCCGAGCAAGTAGTTACAGAGCAAAAAAACGAAGCTGTGATAGAGCAAGTAAAACCGGCAACGCCAGAGCAAAACGTTCAACCTACGCCTGAAAAGCCTGTACCTGTAAAACCAGCAGCTGTGTTAACTAAACCAGCGCCAGTAATTGCGCCGCAACCTGTAGCGCAGAGCCCAAGCTCGTTACTTTTACCCACTTTAATACTTGTTATAGTGGTACTTATTGGCGCTATGATAGTCGTGCGCCTGCGCCGTGCAAAACAAAGCAAAGCGATGGCAGAACCGACTATAGCGGCTCCACCTAAAGTTAAATCAGAAAAAATTGCTACGTCAGCTAAACCTGAAACTAAAGCAACAAAGCCAGTACAAACAACAAAAGAGCCAGAGATTGAGCCTGTCGTCATCAACGAAGCAACTCAAAATAATAAAGCAGTTGAGAGCAGCGTAGCTACACAAGTGAAAACAAGCGAAATTGAGCCTACACCGCTTAACTTAACTGATACTTTAGAGCAAACAAGTACCGCTACGTTTAACGAAGTAAAACAAAAACCTGAGCCTAATACCGCCGAATTTGAAGCCGCCGCCAAAACAACCTTAGAGCGCATTAAAAATGCCAGCAGCTTTAATGAGCCAGAGGTACGCGACTTTGACCCAGATGCAAAGCCAGTAAAAAAACAACGTAAGCACTATACAGCGCAAGTAACGGAATCTGCGCCAATAGAAGCCGAACATAACACTGTAGAGCCGGTTATTACTACTCCTGAGCCAGTAACAGCGAGTGAGCCGGTTATAGATTTACACGCTCCAGAGCAAATATCTGACGCTCAATCGACTACGTATACAACCGAGCAAGACTTTAAAGAACCAGAAGTGCGTACATTTAACCCAGATGCACCATTACCTGGTGAAAAGCCGATGCCTAAAAAAGAAGACGCGATACCCGAGCAAGCACAAACAACACCGCTAGTTGATGAGCCAGTAATTGAGCCTAAAAAAGCAGACAGTAACAATCCATTTGCTAACTTATCGTTAGACTCAAGCTGGGATCCTGACTCGGCTGAAAAGCCCAAAATAGAAGAGAAAAAACGCGCGCCTAAATCGCAAGCATTAATAGATGCAGAAGAACGCGCTAAAAACATGCAAACCAAATAGTAAGTTTTAAAGTAGCGCCTCATATTTGAGGCGCAGTTTTAGTAACCAAATAATTAACTGCTTTTTTACCGTATTACTTACACTCTTATCCTATCCTAAAATGCGCCCTAGTAATTAGAAGCTTCACTCCTCGCGCAAACAAGCTCAGCGCCTAGTGCAATATTCAAGCTTAAGAGTCTTTTGTAAGCCTACAACTTGTTGACGCGATGGGTGCAGAGCATACATTTAACAGGTGGTATTTTTAGACTGGAGTTTACGGCTACGTTATCCGTAGCCTTAAATTAAAGTAACTTGGTCAACATGCCCTAATTAAAAGTCCTAGTTAACAGCCCTAGCGGTACGTTTATTTTTAAGCTTTAACCCGCCAATTAATAGCAGTGGCCCTATAAACATGGCAAGGCCATACACGCCACCGGTGACCGCGTATTCTGGTTTATTCAAAAAGCTAATAGCAATTAAAATAGCTAACGATGCATTTTGAATTCCAACCTCAATTGAAAGCGTCAGCGAATCAGTTAAATTTAATTTTGAACACTTAGCAATTAACCAACCAACAACCATTGAACCAATATTAAGTGCTATGCACGCCCAAAATACATCGTTAAATGAGCTAACTAATAAATCGCGCTCTTTTATTACTAGTGCTGCAATCATCATAAGCATAAAAAACAACGAGAAGCGTCTAAAAAACGGCTCTGCTTTAATGGCAAAATCACTTTTAAAGTGACGTAACCAAATGCCTATAGCAACTGGCACTAAGGTAATAAAAAATAGCCCTAATGAAGTAATTAAAATAGAGAAAGTAGCATCGTCTGCTGGGGCAAACTGGCTCATAGCAAAGCCAATAATAAACGGTGTGGTTATTATACTAATTGCGGTAGAGGCAGCGGTTAAACTTACCGAAAGCGCTAAATTAGCTTTAGCAAGCTGGCTTACTACATTTGACATAGTACCGCCTGGGCAGGCAGCTAATATCATTAAACCAATAGCTATAGGCGTTGGTAGGTTAAGTAAATAACACAGCCCTAATGCTAATAAAGGCATTGCTACAAGTTGGCCTATTAAACCCATAACAATGGCGAGCGGGCTTTTAAATAGACGAGTAAAATCGTTTGTTGTGAGCCCAAGACCCATACCAAACATAATAAGTGCAAGGGCGAGCGGAAGTATTACTTCAGTTAATATAGATGCATTCAAATTAGACAGCCTCGTTTGTTATTGTTTTTAATTGGAGTGTTAATTTTTAAGTTAACTGTAACGCCCCTTTACAATAAATCCTAATGCTAGAGGCATTACTTATTTAAAATAGTCGCAATGCGTTTACCCAGTTCTGGAAGTACATCTTGCTCAAACCATGGATTCTTTTTAAGCCATATATTATTACGCGGACTGGGATGTGGAAGCACTAAATAATTTGGCCAATACTCACGCCACGATTTTACTAACTCCGTAAGTGGCATTTTTTTAGTCTCCGGTAAATGATACGCCTGCGCGTATTTACCTAATACTATTGTCAGCTCAATATTTGGTAGTGCAGCCAATAATTGCTCGCGCCATGCTGGGGCACATTCTTTTCTCGGTGGTAAATCACCCGACTTACCCCTACCCGGGTAGCAAAAGCCCATAGGTAAAATTGCTATATTATTAGCGTCGTAAAATTCATCACGTGTTAGCCCAAGCCATTCTCGTAGGCTGTTTCCGCTTGCATCGTTAAACGGCACGCCTGTTTCGTGAACTTTTATACCCGGTGCTTGGCCTGCGATTAAAATACGTGCGTTTGGGTTAAATTGTATTACAGGTCGAGCCCCTAAAGGTAAATGAGGATCACAGATCACGCATTTACTAACTTGGTCTATTAATTGGTGACTATTCATGTTTATCTGGCCTTAAATGCTTAATTTTTATCCTAAATGGCCATTTAGGATAAATGAGTTGGTAAAAAATCGGTTTATTTTATCTAAAATGGCGATTAGTTAGTAAAATCCTGATCTTTAAGCTTAAATGCCCTACAGCCCTTATAGTACCTAGTGTTCTTTCGCCCATACCGCAAATTCGTTACCACTTGGTTCTGTAAAGTGAAACCGACAACCGCCAGGAAACTCAAAAATAGGTTTTAATATTACTCCGCCAAATGTCTCTACTTTTTTAAAGGTTGCGTGTATGTCGTCGCTATAAAAAATAAGTAATGCTGCCCCATGCTGAGTTAGTGATTTTAATGGAGCCTGAAAAATCCCACCATCTAACCCCTGCCCACTAAACGCCGTGTATTCTGGGCCGTAGTCAGTAAACTGCCAATTAAATACATGACTAAAAAAGGCCTTAGTTGCGGGTAAGTCGCATGCAGGAAACTCAACGTAATTTAGTTTTTCGTGATCGCTCATCGTTATTTCACTCTTTATTTTTACTCAGTTTATTAACCTTAAGCTTTACATACAGCCTGTGCAATATCATTAAACAATAACAGATCAGTATTTTACTAAGTAACCTGAACTCTGGATAATAAATCTATCTCGAGCTGCTATTTTCAGCGCTAGAGAAAATAAATTTAAATATCACCATAATTCAATACGTATAAAACCTGTTAACCAAGGTTCAGGTTAAGTAAGAAGGATAATTTACTAAAAGTTAGTCGCCGTAAATGAGAATAGCTATCTTTTGTATTTGTAACATATATAATAGCGCCTTTGTTTTATCCTCAGCTTTAAATAAAGGGATTAATTAACTATGCAGGCACCTTTGCACAGTGCGCCATTCGATAAGGTTAACGTAATTGCGCTTATAGTAAAAAGCGTAAGCAGTTATCGAGTTTTGGTATTTTTACGTTTTTTTATTGCCATAATTGGTGGCTATGCCTTTACCTCTGCAAGTACTGCGTTATTAAGTTTTGTATTGCCAATAGCTAAGCAAGACGCTGTACTGTTTAGTGTTTCAATCAGCATTTTAATTTATGCCGTCGTATTTATTTATGCCTTTAGCGTTAAATCATTAAGAAAAGTTTGGATCAGTATTTTACTAAGTACAGGTGCGTTTATCGGATTGCTTGTATTACTAAAGGGTTGGGTATGAAAGACAGCTTTTTTAGATCGATGACTTGGTTACACACTTGGGTAGGGTTACTCGTTTGTTGGTTATTATATTTAATATTTTTTGCAGGAACACTTAGCTTTTTTAGAGACGAAATAACGCTGTGGAATCAACCTGCCATACATAATGTACAAGCCCAAACACAGCGTATAGAAGCGCAAAAACAACAAATAATTACAGGGTTCGATTACTTAGCTAACCATGGAGCTAACTCATCAAGCTGGCGTATTACATTACCTGAGCCGCGTATTCCTTATTTAATTTATGGTTATGCAAAGCCAAAAGAGCCAGGCCAGCGCCGCAGCCAGTTTAAAAACACACAGTTAAACCCTAATACCATGAAAGAGCTTGAACCCTTTGTAGATACTAAAGGTGGTAACTTTTTTTATCGGCTGCACTATGATTTACATTACATGGATGCAATAACCGCACGCTGGATTGTGTGCTTTGCTAGCTTTTTTATGCTAATTGCCATTATATCGGGTATGGTTATTCATAAGCGTATTTTTAAAGATATGTTTAGTTTTAGACGTAATAAAGGTAGCCGTACGTGGTTAGATGCCCACAATTTAAGCTCTGTGCTTGCCCTGCCTTTTCATTTAATGATTACTTACACGGGCATGATTACGCTCATATTTATGTTGTTTCCCTACCCTGCGCAAACGTCTTACGATAACGGCATGCGTGGCTTTTTTAACGATGTAATCCCTCGCAACACCATGACCGATAAAGCCCAAGGCGAATCGTCAATGGTGCCGATTCAAAGCATTTTGGATCAGGTTTATACTAAGTGGCCTCATGCAGATATTACTCGCGTACAAGTTAACCAACCAAATATGGCAGCTTCAACAATTACCGTATTGGTAAGCGCAGGTAAAACACTGCGTGACCAAGCACCACGCTTAATATTTAGTGGTGCTATAGGGCAAATGGTCGCTAAAACTGATGACGAACTAACTAGCAGCAAAGCGCTTTACGAGTCGCTTAATTCAATGCATACGGGGCGTTTAGCTACGTGGTTGTTGCGCTGGTTATACGTATTAGGCGGTATTGCAGGCTGTGTAATGATTGGCTCTGGCTGTATTATGTGGGCTAAGCGAATTCGCGAGCGAACTAAAAATAACGTTAAACCTTCGTTTGGTTTAAAACTAGTTGAGGGGTTAAACCTAGCCACTATTATGGGACTACCACTGGCAACGTGTGCATTTTTTATTGCTAACAGACTACTTAGCCCAACTACCGCAGAGCGCGCCGATAAAGAAATACTCGCGTTCTTTTTAACATGGCTAGCGGTTGCTCTTTTAGCACTTATAAAGCGCGACACACTGCAATGGCGAGTTATGGCAGCTATAAATGCTGTTGCATGTTTAAGCGTACCGGTTATTAATGCACTTACAACTAACGGTAATATAGTTAGCTATTTGATGCACAAACAGTGGGCTTTATTTACTTTTGATGCACTGTTTTTGTTATTTAGTATATTATTTTTTATACAAACCGAAAAATTACGTACTGCTAAAAACAACTCAAAAATAATCAGCCCTAACCAATCTAATAATCTTAAAAGGCAAAAATCATGATTGATTTACTTGGTTTTAGTCTGTGTTTGTTTGGTTTTAATGGTTTTGCACTGGCTAAGTTTAATCATTTTAAAGATGTATTTAAAAAACGCCCTACAGAATTACAAAGTAAAAACCTGCTATTTATTGCTTGGATCAGTATTTTACTAAGCTTAGTACTTTGCGTAGCAACTCAAAGTGGTTATGGCGCGTTACTATTTTGTGGGTTTATGAGCCTAAGTGTCTTAATTATAATGGTTTTTTATAACTTTTTAGTAGGCTACGTAAAGTGGTTTAGTGTTTTAAGCGCCTTATTAATTGTACTTAGCGGTCTATTTTTAGCGTTAAACTAGCCTTAGTTAGTAAAAACGTGATCCGTTACTTTCCCATAGATTAGGCAAAAAAAATGGCAAGCTATATAGCTTGCCAACAATAGGGGATATTCAGTGTTTCCAATACTTACTGTCTCACGGCAAGTACACACAATATAACCATAATATATTTAAGTTACTTTACAGTTAGGTGACTCTTTTATTACTACTGTAAAGGGGCTTTACATTGTTTATTGCTCAACCCAAATTATTTCATCGGTAGCAAAGCCCAACTCTTTAGCTTTAGTTAAAAAGTGGTTTTTAAGCTCTTTGCTAACCGTTGGTGTACGCGATAAAAACCACAAGTAATCTTTGTTGTAACTGGTTATAAAAGCATATTGATAATCGGGTTGGTCAAGTTCAAAAATCACGTAAGCGCCATAAAATGGACCAAAAAACGAGACTTTAAAATGCCCTGTGTCGGTGCCCTCAACAAACTTGGCCAAGCCTTCGGCGTCATCCCATTTTTTATCATCCGTTAAATACCCTTTGTTAAGGATCTTTACTGTGCCGTCGTCGTTAATTGAATAAGTAGCGGTAACTTGCTCCATACCTTCTTCGAATGAGTGATTGAGCCGCGCTATTTCAAACCATTTGCCTTTATATTTTTGTATATCAAAGTTTTTAACGGGTGTTATTCCCTCAGGAGGGCTGGTGCAAGCACTAAGAAAAAATAGCCCTGTAATAAGTAAACCGTATTTAATAGCCTTCATGTAAGCTCCTTTTTAAATTACATAAATAGTACGTATTATCTAAATATAGATGGATATAAAGTTTGCTAGCCGATTAAAAAATTTTGCTATAGGATCATATTAATTCTAAAGCAATAAAAATGACCATAGCATGAAAATTTGGGTAGATGCAGACGCGTGTCCTGTTGTTATAAAAGAAATACTTTTTAGAGCTGCAGAGCGTATGAAAATCGAGACTATTTTAGTGGCTAATCACGCAATGCGTATTCCGCCGTCAAAATACATAAGCCGCGTTCAAGTATCGTCGGGGTTTGATGTAGCCGACGACGAAATAGTAAAACGTATTGAAAAAGGCGATTTAGTTATTACTGGCGATATTCCGCTAGCAAGTGAAGTAATTGATAACGGCGGGCAAGCACTCAACCCGCGTGGCGAGCTTTATACCACCGAGAATATCCGCTCAATACTTAACGTGCGCGACTTTATGGATACCATGCGCTCAAGTGGCGTAGAAATGAGTGGTGGGCCACCGCCACTTAGCCAAACCGATCGCCAAAACTTTGCAAATAACCTCGACCGTATTTTAGCGCAAAACAAGGCTAACTAACTTGAATACCCAATTAGTTGGCTTAGGTGATACGCAATTTAGCGTGGCGGTATACGTAGCAAAAGCGCCGCCAATGCCGTTTTTTGAAACACTCGAATGCCTAGAACCGGTTATAAATGAGCAAATAAATACCATAAACCAGCACTGTGGTAATGGTTGGCGTAAGGTGTTTAACGTGTACGCAAAAGTGCTATTTGCCCTGCCAAGTGAGCATTATTCATTTGCTAAACAAGCCCCTACTTGGCAACAATATCGCGATGAGTATTTACTGCAAAAAAATAGTAAAACCGCCCTGCTATTTAGCGCGCCCAACATTACTATTACGTGTGCAAATAAAGCTACTAGCAATAAAAACCAGCTACATATAATTGCTGGGCGTACGCATGCTAAAAACTTATTACAACAAGGTGAGTTACATGCACAATTTGATTGGCTCGACGACGAGTTTGCAATAGACACTAGTAACAACATAATTGTGTGCCCATATTTTGATTACAGGCAGCTAAGTAATATAAAAATAGCGAGATTAAGCGAACTAGTCGCGCAGCTAAAAATGACTAAATAACCTGAACTCTGGATAATAAATCTATCTCAAGCAGCTATTTTCAGCGCTAACTGCGTTGAATTTACTTGCAATAGGCCAGCTATTGACGCGTAAATTCGCCTTGCTTTCACTGAAAATCTCTGGCTAGAGAAAATAAATTTAAATATCAAAATAATTTAATATGTTAGTAAATATCTTAACCAGAGTTCAGGTTAAATAACACATTGTAGGGAACGACCATGGCCGGAATTTTAGAGTTAAACGAATTATTAAAATCAATGCAGCCAGCGCTTAAGCAAGGCGAGTATATTTTTTGTTGCTTAGCAGGCTCACTTGCCGATTATGTTCATTTAGAGCCACTTGCCACTTATGTTGAAGAGGAAGGGCTAACCCTTATTTTAAAAGCTGAAACCGCCGATAAAGCAGGTATTACTTACGAGGGTAAATATAATTTAATTACTCTTAATGTACATTCAAGCTTAGAGTCCGTTGGGCTAACTGCTGCAGTATCTGCAAAGCTCACTGAGCATAATATAAGTGCTAATGTGGTAGCTGCGTTTTATCACGACCATATTTTTGTACAAACAGATAAAGCACAAGCTGCAATGAAAGCGCTTGGAGAGATTGGTTAGGATTGCTGGCACAGCAATGATCTGAGTGATGTGGATATTAGAGCGTCGGGTGGCGCTTCGCTTAACCGACCTACGTATAAAATAAAAGCGTGGTGTAGAGAGGTTTATATATAAACACCGAGTTTGTTCACTCGGTGTTTTTATTGGTGCTAAATAGCGGGTGCTTGTTTAGCTTGTAAAACTTAAACTACATATCCGCTAAAACCTAGAGCTTTAAAATACAGCTTCGGAATGCCAAATTTGCACTCATTTAGCAGTTCGCTAAAGCGCATTCTATCAAGCGGGTAAAACTCATTTTCTAAGTCGTGCCCTGTTTGTGTTTTACCTGTTTCGGTTAAACCCAATTGCGCGCACGTTGTAAGCTGGGCTTCGCGCTCAAATGAAGTTTCAGGGCGCATTAAATCTGCAATATAAAGGTTTGCGTCTTTTTTAAGGCTTCCTTTAATCGCTTTTAATAACTCTTTTTTATCGCCGTTATCTTGTACAAAATGCATTACCAATAAACATAAAACGGCATCGGCTTTAACCGATAATTTATCAACTGGGCCATTATGAATATTAACGCGGCTTACTATGCCTTGCTCATCAAATTGCTGCTTCGCGATAGCAAGCATATCGGCTGATGTATCTTGCGCGGTAAATTGCCATGTAGGGTTTAGTGCAGCCAGTGCAAGCACTTCTTTGCCTGTGCCTGCCCCTACTACTAAAATATGCGCATTATCGCTTAGCGTTGTTTTTAGCTGCGCGTTAGTGAGCTGATGTAATAATTCATAACCAGGAACTAAACGGGTTATACGGCTATCGTATTGTGTTGCTTGCTCGCCTGTAAACGTTGGCATTGTATCTCCTTGTTTTCAGTAATGTTACTTATAAAACTTCAACTGTGGAATATCCACCTGGCTTTTTGGCTACATGCACTTGAGTGGCTACACGCTCGCTCATTTGTGTTACGTGCGATATAACGCCTACTTTTCTGCCTTGTGCTTGCAAAGAATCCAAAGCGTCCATTGCAATGCTTAGGGTTTCGCTGTCTAACGTACCAAACCCTTCGTCAATAAACAAAGAATTGATTTGTACTTTGTTTGACGAAAGCGATGCTAAACCAAGTGCAAGCGCGAGCGATACTAAAAATGACTCACCGCCCGAGAGTGTATTAACAGAGCGTTGCTCGTCGGCCATGTCGCGGTCGATAATCGCAATGTCGAGCGTTTGCGCTATGGCGGTTAATTCGTAGCGTTTGTTGAGTGTTTTTAAATGGCTGTTGGCATAGTGCAGTAATATTTTTAACGTTTGTGTTTGCGCTAAGTTACGCATGGTTTTACCCGTTGCATCACCCAATACTTTATTAAGCAAGTGCCATTGTTCAACCTGCGTTTTAAGCGTAGTTAACTCAGCTTGTTTGCCTTCAAGCGCTTTCGCATTTTGGTTATGTTGCTCAATAGCGGTATTAGTTGCTAGTAATGAATTTTGCAGCTGCGTTTGTTGCTCGTTTAAGCTGCTTAGTTGCGTACTTAAAGCCTCTGCACTTTGCGTTGGTTTATCGCTACTGTTGTGTTTTTCAAGCGTAAGTTGCTGCTGTTTTAATGCGGCGTTTGCATCTGTTACCGCTTGAGTTAACTGCTCGTGCTGAGTTAAATGCGCTTTAATAGTCTCGCTACTAAGCGTTAGTAAAATTTTGACCTGTTCGTGCGTTGCATTGCTGTATTGCGCTTTAAAGTCAGTAAACCACTGGTTATAACGTGCCTCAAGCGTTGCTAGCTCTTGGCTGTTTTCAAGTAAGCGTTGCTCTACATTTTTAAGCGTTATAGCGTGCTCATCTCGTTGTTTTATCGCGTCGTCATATGCTTTTTGACTAGCTTGAACCTGCGATTGCATTTGCTCTTGCGCACTTGTAAGTTTTGCTTGGTAGTCGTCTGCACTTATTTGCTCGTTATTAAATAAAGCTAAGCGCTCACTTTGCGTAGCGTTTAATAGCGCTTTAGCTTTTACAAACTCTTCATTAAGTACTTTTAACGATTGCTCGTTGTTACTTAAAAGCGGGGTAAGCTGCTTTATTTGTTCATTAGCCGTGTCTTGACGTTTTTGGCTTTGCTCAAGCTGCGTTTGAGTTTGCTGGTACTGCGTAACCTGCTCGTTCAGCTCGCTAAGTTCAAGCGTATTGGCTTGTAGTTGCTGCCAAAAATCACTGTTTTCAAATTGATTATTGAGCGTTGTACCAAGCTCGTTAATTTGCGCACTTAGTTCGCTATGCTTACTCGTTAACTGGTTTTGCTGATGTGTAAACTCAAGGTGTTTATTACTAAGTTGCTGCTGTACTTGCTGCTCTGCTTTAAGTGCTGCTAGTAGCTCATTTACTTTAGTTTGCAGTGTACGCTGGCGTTTTTGCTGCTCAAAGTATTGCGCTTTTTGCTCCGTTAACTGCTTATAAGTTACTTCAAGCTGATCAGGCGTTAAGTCGTTAAGCTCTGTGCGTGCGCCTTGCATGGTATTTTTAATGTCGAGCTGTTTAGCTTTTGCTGTTTGTATTATTTGCTCAAGTTGTCCGTGTTCAGCAGTTAATACGGCATGTTGAGTTTGGTGCTTATGCAGCTCGCTTTGTGCATGGTCAAATTGCTTTTTAGCTATATTAAAAGCATTTTCAAAATCAGTAATTAAGTTATTTAATTGCTGATTTTGATTTACCGCATACGGGTGCTCCGTTGCGCCGCACACTAAACAAGGCTCATTAGGGCGAAGCTCTGTGCGTAAATGTTCTACGTTTTCGCTAGCTCTTAAACGCGCTTGGTTAAGTGCGTACTCGCTGCCTTTAAGCGCTTGCTCGCTGGTTATTAAATGCTGATTAAGTAAAGCATGGGCTTGCTGGCTTTCATTTAACTGCTGATTAAGTACTTGTTGGCGTTGAGTGCTTTGTTTTAGTTCTGCGTTAAATTGCCCGTAACGCTCGCGCTGCTCTTTTAAGTAATCAATACTTTTTAACTGCGCGTCGCAGTGCTCTGCATTAAACTCATTAAGCTGAGTATTTAATGCCTGTAAAGTTGATTGCTCACCACTAAGTGCCACCTCGCACTGCTGCACTTTATTACTTTGCGCATTTAAAAGATCGCTCTGACTTGCAAGCTCCCTATTAAGAGTTTGGCTTTGTGCAAGGTTTGCGGTTAATTGCTGCTGTGCATTTAAGTAAGTATTAAAGCTTTGCTGATAGTAGTTCCAGTCTTTTGCTAAAACATGCAGCTGTGCATGCTCATTAAGCCATTGCTGGCTTTTAGTTGATTCGGTATTAGCGAGTTCAAGCTCGCTATTGCTTTGTTTAAGCTGCTGTGTGAACTCATCAAACTGAGATTGCTCTTTGGTTATTTGCGACTCAGTACCTTTTACAGCTTGAGTTTGCAAGGCAATATTGCTGTCGAGCTCTCGCGCTTTAGCTATAACGGGCGCTGCATTTTGTTTTTGCTCATTGGCGTTATTAAGCAGCTTGGTATGCTTAGTAAGCGCGGTATTACGCTCGTTAATTACCGCTAAATGATCAACACTTTTAAGCGATGTTATTTGCTGATCCAAAGCCGTATTTTGATCGGTTAACAAATTAAAACGGCTGCGGTTATCTTTTATTTCAAGCGCCTGCTTGGCTTGTTTTGCCTGCTCGCTTTGTGAGGTAATACTTTCAAGCGCTGAGCTTGCTTGTTGCTGGGTTTGCTGTGCTTGCAGTAAGTTTTGCTCAAGTACTGTAGCTTGCTGATACCAGTTAAGTGCTTTTTCGGTTTTGGATAGCTCTTTTTTAGTGTGTTCGGTTTGCGCTTTTAAATCGGTTAACTTGGTTTGTTGTAGCTCAAGTTCTTCTGGTGCTAGCAAAGTATAGCTTTGAAGGCCTGCTTTAAGCGCTTCAAGCTTTGCTACTTGCTCTTTATGACGTTCAAAAATACGCACGCCAATACGGCTAAATTTATCGGTACCTGTTAAGCACTCTAAAAGTTGCGCTCGCTCATCGCCAGTGGCTTTTAAAAACGCAGCAAACTCATGTTGTGCTAAAAGTACGGCACGGGAGAACTGCTCAAAGTTAAGCCCTATTTTACTCTCGACTTCTTTTATTGTGTGGCTTTTGTCAGCTATAAGGGTTTCGTCTGGCAGGGTTACTAAAGTGTGCTCTGCTACTTTAAGTTTGCCTGTTACTTTTTTATGGGTTCGTGCAATTGTATAGCGCGCACGATAAAGCTGTTTATCTTGTCCTAAAAAGTCGACCTCGGCGTAGCCTTCCCATGTACCTCTGCGTAGCAAGTTTCGTGCATCATTAAGCTTAATGCTGTCGCCGTTAAACTCAATTAAGTTACCTTTATCACCGCGCAGCCTCGCTGTTTTTGTATAAAGGGCTAAACAAATGGCATCTAAAAAAGTACTTTTACCAGCGCCAGTATCGCCTGTGATGGCAAATAGACCTGCGTCTTTTAATGGGGCTTTAGTAAAATCTATTTCAGCGTCAACTATTGAGGCTAAATTATGAATACGAACAGCGGTTATTTTCATAGTTGTTCTTGCTCCGTTAGCTCGTTTATCACGTCACTTAAAAGTGCTTTTAGCTCATCGGGTACGCTTTGCCCTGCCATGTCTTTATCGTTTGCGAACGCTTGTTCTAATAGGTTTAGTGGGTTGAGCATTTCAACTTCGCTTAAATCTTCAAATACGGTGTTGTCGTCATTTTGCGCTGATTGCTCACGTACACGTTCAATACCACAAAATTTAATATGCTTGCCTTCAAGTGCTTGTTCTATTTGTTCTCTGAAGGTGGTGTCGGTATCACTTGATTTAAGCTTTACACGTAAATAAGGCGCTATTGTATTTTGTGCAGTGTCGAGCGCTTTAATTTGCTCGCATAGTTCGCTTAATGGTACACACTCCCCTTTTGGTAAAATAATTACATCGGCAGAGCGCGGAATGTAAAGGGGGTTTACAGTTGTACTAATATGTTGTTTTTCATCAGTAATAAACTCAACAACATTTACTTGGTGCGTGTAGTTACGTTCTGAAAACGACATAGGGATAGGTGTGCCGCTGTAGCGAATAACATCACTTTTAGCGACTTGTTGCGCTTTGTGTAAATGCCCAAGGGCAACGTAGTTGGCTTGTTTACCAAATACATTGGCTGAAATAGACTCTTCACCACCTATTACTAAGTTACGCTCAGAATCACTTGAGATATCCCCGCCTTTTGCGTGTAAATGCCCCATAACTATTAATGGTGAGTTTTGCTCATTCTCATTAAGAGCTTGCTTTAGTGCAAGCTCGTAAGCTTTTGAAACGCCTTGAGCATAACTAGGGCCGCTTTCGGTTTGGCTAAGTAAACTTACATCACTTGCGCGTAAAAATGGCATAGCGACGATTACAGCGCGTTTACCATTGGTATTTATGGTAATAACAGTTTCGTCGGGTGTTGCGACATCAAAGCGCCCTACTACGTGAGTATCAAACTGTGCAAGTAATGGCTGAGCTGCCAAAATACGATTTGCAGAGTCGTGGTTACCCGCAATAATCACTACGTGTAATAATGGGCATGCTTTTTTGGCGTCTTTAATAAATTGATAAAGCTGATTTTCGGCGCTAGCACTTGGAGTCGCTGTATGATAAATGTCGCCAGCAACTAAAAGTAAGTCTATTTTTTGTTCAACAAGAGTGGCTAATAACCATGTAAAAAAAGCTTGATGTTCAACACGGCGATCGTGTTCGTAAAATTGTTGGCCAAGGTGCCAATCTGAGGTGTGGAGGACTTTCATGTCGCGCTCTTAATAAAACCGTAAGAGCGCCAATATACCCAAGGCTGTTAAAGATGCAAGCCTAAGGCATGCATTACGTTAGGTTAAACTGTACCAAGCTGAAAAAACAACCGGTAATGCTAAAAGTGCCATTAATAATGGAATTTTTAACGTTTTAGTTTGTTTTGCGTGTAGCGCCTTTAATGCATTAGTTTCGTTGCACGCTGCTACTTTATCGATATAAAAATAACCCGAATCGAGATACTGCTTACAGTTATTCTCACTTGCTGGAATCGCAATTAGTTCTTGTTGTTTTTTTAGGATGTAAAAATCCATAAGCCCACCGCATTTCTTGCTAGTAATCGATATTAATTTGAGGATAAATGTGACGAATTTATTTGCCTCAAATAAAAAGGTTGGCGATTTTAAATATAAACAGCACTAAAGATCAACCTAAAATTACACTATTTGTCATTTATCGTACAAATAGCGAATATTAATGAAGTTCGGCAATATTTGAGCCAATTATTTACTCGTTTCACTGTGTTTTTGTTCAGTAGAAAGGGCTTTTAGGCCATTTTACTTGTTGCGAATTAGTAATACTTATACGTAGGATTAATGGTTTACCTGGTAATGCCAAAGCAATACTTTTTTAGCAATATATATAAAATGAATGATATTTTTTTAAGTTCTGGAACTTTGTATTTAACCGATCAAAACCATTATTAAAACCCAATTTTGTAAACCCCCTTTACAGTTTTTATCTATTCGTATTTTGTTACAAAATAATTGTATTTTTCAATCTAAAAAACTAAGTGAACATCACCCTAAAAATACGGTACTTGGTCGCTAATTTATTGAAGCTAACTGGTATATTTGTCAAAGTACGCTCACAAAATTATATTAGGACTAAAAATGAAAAAAATAGGTCTTACGCTAAGTGCTTTTGTATTGCCGTTCGCAATATCTAGTGCAGCTATGGCGTCTTCGGTTGAGCAAACAAAAGGTTCTTTTGTTGATAAATTTCGTCAATTAGACGAAGCACTTCCTACACCCAATGTATATCGTAGTGCCGCTGGCGAACCAGGTGAAAAATACTGGCAGCAACGTGTAAATTACAATATTGATGTGAAGCTAGATGAAAAAAAGCACCGCATTACCGGTAGCCAAAGCATTGAATATAAAAATAACTCACCACATACGCTTAAATATTTATGGTTACAGTTAGATCAAAATATTTTTAAAAGTGACTCTATTGCCGAAACAACTAAAACATTTAAAAGCACTTTAGAAAGCCTACCAGCTCAAAAGCCCGCTAAATTAAGTTTAGGCGAATTACGTCGTCAGCAATTTATGAGCGACAACGAACTGGGTTATACAATCAGTGGCGTAAAAGATGAAGATGGTAAAGAGCTACGCGTAACTGTAGTTGATACCTTAATGCGCATCGATTTAAACGAGCCGTTAAAACCAGGTAAAGAAGTCGAATTTAGCATGAACTTTGCCTTCAACATTGTTGAAGAAGATGCAGTGGGTGCACGTTCTGGTTACGAGCACTTTGAAGAAGACGGCAACGACATATTCTTAATTGCTCAGTGGTTTCCTCGTTTAGCGGCTTATACCGATTACGAAGCATGGACAAACAAGCCGTTTTTAGGCTCTGGTGAGTTTACGCTTGAGTTTGGTGATTACGATGTTGAGATTACTGTTCCGGCAGATCACATTGTATCGGCAACAGGTAAACTTGATAACGCGAGCAAAGTACTTACAAGTACTCAGCGCAAACGTTTAAAGCAAGCCGAAACATCTAAGCGTCCTGTGTTTATTGTTAACGCAGAAGAAGCGCTAGAAAACGAAAAAGAAGGCACCGACAAAACTAAAACGTGGCACTTTAAAGCGCAAAACGTACGTGACTTTGCTTGGGCGTCGTCTCGTAAGTTTATGTGGGATGCAAAGGGTTATCAGCAAGGTGGTGACGTTCAGCCTTTAGTTATGGCAATGTCGTTCTTCCCTAAAGAAGGTGGTGACTTATGGGAGAAGTACTCAACTGAAGCGGTAGTACACACAATGGAAGTGTACTCTAAGTATTCTTTTGACTACCCATACCCAACTGCGCAATCGGTAAATGGCCCTGTTGGCGGTATGGAATACCCAATGATTACCTTTAACGGCCCACGTACTAAGTTACAAGATGATGGTACACGTACTTATTCTCAAGCTGAAAAGCGCTTTTTACTTGGCGTAGTTATTCATGAAGTGGGTCATATTTACTTTCCAATGATTGTTAACTCAGATGAGCGCCAATGGACGTGGATGGATGAAGGCTTAAATAGCTTTTTAGATGGCGTTGCTGGTCGTGAATGGGATCCTACTATTCCTTGGGGTGTTGAGCCTCGCGATATAGTGAGCTACATGAAGTCTGAAAACCAAGTACCTGTTATGACTCAGTCAGACAGTGTATTACGCTTAGGCCCTAATGCTTATACTAAACCTGCAGCAGCCCTTAATATTTTACGTGAAGTAATTTTAGGCCGTGACTTATTCGACTTTGCATTTAAAGAGTATGCTCAGCGCTGGAAATACAAGCGCCCTACTCCAGCTGATTTTTTCCGTACAATGGAAGAAGCCTCTGGTGTTGATTTAGATTGGTTTTGGCGTGGCTGGTTTTACACCACAGACCATGTAGATATCTCTTTAGATAAAGTATATCAACTACGTTTAGACACTAAAAACCCTGATATTGATTACAGCCGTTTACGTGATATTGAAGCAGACAAACCTACTTCATTATTTGTTGAGCGTAACCGCGCACAAGGTAAAAAAACATGGGTTGAGAAAAACTCTGATGTTACCGATTTTTATGACGAAAACGACCGTTTTACTGTAACCAATAAAGAACGTAATTCGTACAATAAGTTTTTAAAAGGCTTAGAGCCGTGGGAGCGTAAAACGCTTGAGCGTGCTTTAGAAGAAGATAAAAACTATTACGTTATGGAATTTTCAAACCTTGGTGGTTTGGTAATGCCTATTTTATTAGAGCTAACATATGAAGATGGCACTAAAGAAGAGCGCTATATTCCTGCTGAAATTTGGCGTCGTAATTATAAAAACGTTCAAAAGCTGATTGTTACCGATAAAAACAAACCGCTTGTATCAGTTACTGTTGACCCAGGCTGGGAAACAGCTGACGTAGATGTTGAAAACAATAACTACCCTCGTCGTATTATTCCTTCACGTATTGAAGTGTTTAAAAAGGAAAAGAGTAAAGCTAAAGTAAGTCGCGATATCATGCAAGATATTAAAACTGAGCTTAAAACTGATGAGAAGAAAGACGAAAAGGATGACGGTGAGGAGCAGCAATAATGCGCTTTTTGCTTATTATTGTTTGCCTTTTAGTTGCTGCGCCAAGTATGGCGCATCAACTAAAGTCGTCAGTTACAACCGTGCTTTTTAATAAACGAACGCATAATGTTGAATTAATGCATCGCTTTTATTTACATGATACCGAACACGCCGTAGGAACATTGTTTAAAGGCAAAATTGATATTATTAGTAATAAAGCCGACCAACAACGTTTTGCTAAGTATGTTGAATCGCATGTTGCTCTACAAACGTTAAGTGGCGAACCTTTACCACTTAGCTTTGTTGGGGCACAAGTTGATGGTAAGTTTTTTTGGGTTTACCAAGAAGCACCAATTCCTGAAAATATTGAAGGAATTAAAATGAGTAATGGCGCACTTCGTGATTTATGGCCATCTCAGGTAAATATGGTAAACGTTGAGGGCAAAGGTAAGATTAAAACTTTAAACTTTGCTCAAGATGATACTTGGCTCGAAGCCCGCTTTGAGCAAAATTAATATTTAAAACTTCCCCAACCGACGCGCACAGCAGTTGTTTATGTGCGCGTTTTCTTCATACGTTTAAACTGCGTTCATGTTTGATCTGTTATTTGTAAATTTACGTAAAATTTGTGAGTTCAATTTGTATATTTACCTTTTTTTGCGCATGATATATCAAGCACTTAAATTACTTTGTTATCAATAGATTGATAATGGTGCGTATTAATATTTAAATATAGTTAGTTTCATTTATCCCTTTGTATTTACCGGCCTAGGGCATAAGCAGTAGAGAATTTTATGTTTAAATTTCATTTAGTAATAACTAAATTCAGGGAATGATATGACTACTCAGGTTGAGGCAATTTTTGGAGTGATTTTTGATTTAGATGGAACATTGGTTTCATCAGAATTAGATTTTGCATTAATAAAGGCCCAAATAGGTTGCCCTTGCGAGCAGGACTTACTTGATTACATTGCTCAGTTGCCCTCACCGTATATGCGTGAAGAGGCAATGAATATAGTTCACCAACACGAATTAATAGATGCACAACATGCCAGTATATTACCTGGTGTGAGTGAAGCTATTCATGCTTTAAAGTCTAAAAATATTCCGATGGCGATTGTTACTCGCAATTTTGATAAAGCAGCGGCAATTAAATTACAAAATAATCCACTCCCTATCAGCACAGTTTTAACGCGAAGCGATGCCCCAGCAAAGCCAGATCCCAGCGCTTTAAATGCCATTGCAACACTTTGGAACATTAACGCAAGAAATTTACTTTATGTAGGCGATTACCTTTACGACATTCAAGCTGCGCACAATGCAAATATGCGCGCGTGTTTATACGCTCCAGAGTCAACGCCTGCTTATGCCGATCAGGCAGATTACGTTTTACATGACTTTGTTGAATTAGTGACATTAGTTGAGAGTTATTCTGAAAAAATAGAGTTATGTTAAATAGGGTGCTATTAAATTTATTTAAGAATAAGTGCTATGTTATTTAAATTACAAAATAACGTTTGTTCCTAGCCCAATACGTTTTGAATTGGTAAAATACCGCAAAACGTAACGTATTCATTAGGGGCACAAAATGGGCAGAGCATTTGTAGTTCGTCAAAGTTCTATGATCAAAACAGCCAATGCAAAAACAAAAGTAAACTCAAAGTATGGTAAAGAGATTTACGTTGCAGCAAAAAGTGGCGATCCCGATCCCGAAGTAAATCAAACACTACGCCGTCTAATCGAAAAAGCTAAAAAAGACCAAGTACCAGCGCACGTTATCGATAAAGCAATTGAAAAAGCAGCCGGTGGTGCAGGGGAAGATTACTCTGTTGCCCGTTACGAAGGCTATGGCCCAGGTAATTGCATGGTTATTGTTGACTGTTTAACTGACAATCCGAACCGTACAATTAAAGATGTACGTTTGCCATTTACTAAAACAGACTCAAAAATTGGTACTCCTGGCTGTGTAGCACATATGTTTGATCATTATGCGGTACTTGGCTTTGCGGGTGATGACGACGAAATAGTATTAGAAGCATTAATGATGGCTGATGTTGATGTTAGCGATGTTGAAGCCGAGGACGGTAAAATATCGGTATTTGCACCGCCAACAGAATACTTTAAAGCTAAAACAGCCCTTGAAGACGCATTTGAAGGCATTAACTTTGAAGTAGACGAAATTACGTTTATTCCTCAAGTTAATATTGAAATTGAAGACGAAGAAGTTATTGCTAACTTTGATAAATTTATAAATATGCTTGAAGATTGTGACGATGTACAAAATATTTATCACAATGCTATTGTAAAAAATTAGATTTAATTAGCTAAAAGATTTAAAAAGCGTGTTTTGTGTATGCAAAACACGCTTTTTTACGTTTGAATAAATGTTAGATATTCATGTGTATTATCTATATACCTTTAAAATGCCTTAAAAGTGATGTTATTCTAATTTTAGGCGATAAAAAACCAGCTTAAAAGCTGGTTTAGCACTTAATCTGAACTTTGCTTAAGCGGTTAAAGCGTATTCGTTTTTTGTGCTTTATATTTTATACGGTAGCTATGTAGTAGTGGTTCAGTGTAACCACTAGGTTGTGTTACACCCTCCAAAACCAGTGCAAGTGCAGCTTGAAACGCAATGCTGTTATTAAGGGTTTCTTCGTTTATTGCCATGGGTGTATACGCAGTGTCGTGCTCGTTTTGACCATCAACTACTTTGGCCATTTTAGCCATTGTTGATTTTATTTGCGCCTGTGAACACACGCCATTTAGCAACCAATTAGCCATATGCTGGCTTGAAATACGCAGTGTTGCTCTATCTTCCATTAGCCCGATATGGTTAATGTCGGGTACTTTTGAGCAACCAACGCCTTGATCAATCCAACGTACAACGTAACCTAAAATACCTTGTGCGTTGTTTTCTAGCTCACTTTGAATATCTTCTTTTGAAAGCGTTTTAGCATCTGTCATTAGCGGCGGTGTAAGCAGGTCATTAAGGCTCGCAATAGCACGTTTAGCTATACTTTGCTGCTCGGTAAATACGTTTATATCGTGATAATGCATTGCATGCAGAGTAGCGGCTGTAGGGGAGGGCACCCATGCTGTATTAGCGCCTGATTTAGGGTGAGCTTGTTTTTGCTCCATCATTAATGCCATTTTATCTGGCATTGGCCACATGCCTTTACCTATTTGTGCTTTATGACTTAAGCCACAAGCAAGGCCAATATCGACGTTGCGATCCTCATAAGCTTGTATCCATGATTGCTGCTTAATCTGTGCTTTTGGAAGCACAACGCCCGCTTGCATAGAGGTATGAATTTCATCGCCTGTGCGGTCTAAAAATCCAGTATTTATAAATACAACACGCTCTTTAGCTGCATAAATACAGGCTTTTAGGTTTACAGAAGTACGGCGTTCTTCATCCATAATACCCATTTTAAGCGTGTTTTTAGGTAAGCTTAGCGCTTCCTCTACTAAGCTAAATAAAGTGTTAGTAAACGCTACCTCTTCAGGGCCATGCATTTTTGGTTTTACTATATTAATACTTTGCGCGCTTGAGTTTTTTATACCTGTTTTTTTATTTAGGTCGTGCAGGGCAGCGGTAGCAGTAAACATCGCATCCATAATGCCTTCAAATACCGGTTGATTGTACACATCGGTAATAGCTGGGTTCGTCATTAAATGGCCAACGTTTCTAACAAACATCATGCTACGGCCTTTTAAAGTAACTGTGCCGCCATCGAGTGCGGTGTATGTTTTATCACTTTTCAGAGTGCGCTCTACGGTTTTATCGCCTTTTTTAAACGATTCAACTAGGTTACCTTGCATCAAACCAAGCCAATTTTTATAAACTTGTACTTTATCTTCTGCATCTACCGCAGCTACAGAATCTTCACAATCCATAATGGTTGTAAGAGCGGCCTCTAACACTACATCTTTTAAGCCTGCTTTATCTGCTTGGCCAATAATGTGGTGGTGATCTATATGTAGCTCTATGTGTAAATCATTGTTTTTTAATAACACTACGGTTGGGTTTTGTGCTTCACCTTGATAACCAATAATCTGAGATGGGTCAGCTAATGTGGTTTGAGAGCTATCACGTAACGTAATTAAAAGTGCGCCATCTACTACTGAATAATTAGTGCTTTCTATATGCGAGCCATTAGTTAACGGCAATGCTTTATCTAAAAACTGGCGAGCGTAGGCCATTACCTTAAAACCACGAACAGGATTGTAGGTATTGCCTTTTTCGGCTCCATCGTCTTCGCTTAACACATCTGTACCGTATAAAGCGTCGTATAACGAACCCCAACGTGCGTTAGCGGCATTAAGTGCAAAGCGTGCGTTACTTACAGGCACAACCAACTGAGGGCCTGCTGTAAGGGCTACTTCGGGTTCTACATTTTTGGTTTCAATTTCAAAGTTGGCAGGCTCTTTAACTAAATAGCCAATATCTTGCAAAAAGGCATGGTACTTAACGCTATCCCACGTTTTATTAGCAAGATGGTAGTCATCTATTTGCTGTTGAAGCAATTCTCGCTTTTCAAGCAGTGCCTTATTTGTAGGGGTAAGTGTTTGAACTATATGTGCAAAGCTTTGCCAAAATTGATGCTCACTTAAGTGAGTGCCTGGTAGTAATTGATTTTTAACAAAATCAGCGAGTTGTGTGTCTACGCTGAGTCCTGAATGTGTGAGAGTGTGGGACATAATTGCCTTCCTTAAACGGTCGCGATGTTGTTGTGTGCTTGTGCGTTAAGGCAACAATAACTCAAAAAGGCAATGTTGAGTGCTTTTTAGCCATTCACAAAATGTATAGCCACAATAACAACTATAAATTTACTAAATCTAGAAAAGGAGCCTAATGTTGAATCAAGCGAAAAGGAGCACACACTCCTAGCCACTCTCACAACATTAAAATAATTTACACACTCGTTCGAAGGATTTTATTATGACAACATATCAACGCGAAACAGACACACTCTCTACTCTTTGCCAATCACAAGGCAGCGCATGGAAAGCTATTAACCCTGAATACGCAAGCCGTATGCGTTTACAAAACCGTTTTCGTACAGGGATTGAAATTGCGCAATACACAGCAGACGTTATGCGTGAAGATATGGCTGCATATGACGCCGACACAAGCCTGTACACCCAATCTTTAGGGTGTTGGCATGGCTTTACTGCCCAACAAATGATGATGGCTATTAAGCGCCATCAAAAAACAACTAAACGCAGCTATGTATACTTAAGTGGCTGGATGGTTGCAGCACTTCGCTCTGCATTTGGTCCGCTGCCTGATCAAAGCATGCACGAAAAAACATCGGTACCTGCATTAATTGAAGAAATTTACACATTTTTAAAGCAAGCTGATGCACGTGAACTAGACCACTTGTTTAACGACCTAGATGCAGCAAAAGCGAATGGCGGCGATGTTCAAGCTGTTATTGATAAAATAGACAACTTTGAAACTCATGTTGTGCCAATTATTGCTGATATTGACGCAGGTTTTGGTAACGAAGAAGCAACTTACTTACTGGCTAAAAAAATGATTGAAGCCGGTGCGTGTGCCATTCAAATAGAAAACCAAGTATCTGACGCTAAACAATGTGGTCACCAAGCGGGTAAAGTGACCGTTCCACACGAAGACTTTTTAGCAAAGATTAACGCAGTACGTTACGCCTTTTTAGAACTTGGTATTGATAACGGTATTATTGTGGCACGTACAGATTCATTAGGTGCCAGCCTTACTCAAAAAGTACCTGTGTCGCAAACACCAGGTGACTTAGCAAGCCAATACAATGCATTTTTAGAAACGACGCCAATTAACGGTGTCGATGACTTAAATGAAGGCGACACGGCAATGAAAATTAATGGCCAGTTATGTAAACCAACTCGCCTAGATAACGGTTTATTTCAATTCCGCGAAGGCACTGAAAAAGACCGCGTAGTACTAGATTGTATTACGAGCTTGCAGTCGGGCGCTGATTTACTGTGGATTGAAACAGAAAAACCACATGTTAAGCAAATCGCTGAACTGGTAAATCGTGTAAAAGAACACGTACCAAATGCAAAACTGGTATACAACAACTCGCCTTCGTTTAACTGGACGCTTAAGTTTCGTGAGCAAGTGTATCAAGAGTGGGAAGAAGCAGGCCGTGACCTTAGTGCTTACCCAAGTATTACTGATAATAAAGGCCTTATGGCACCAGAAATGGATGCAACAGAACTTGCGCAAGCAGCCGATTTACTAGTGCAAAACTTCCAGCGCGATGGCGCACGTGAAGCCGGTATTTTCCATCATTTAATAACCTTGCCGACGTACCATACAGCTGCGCTAAGCACTGATATCTTATCAGAAGGTTACTTTGGCGATATGGGTATGCTGGCTTATGTACGTGATGTACAACGCCAAGAAATTCGCCGCGAGCAAGCTTCTGTTAAGCACCAAGACCTAGCAGGGTCTAACATGGGCGATACGCACAAAGAATACTTCTCTGGTGATAACGCGCTAAAAGCCGGTGGTGAAGATAACACCATGAACCAGTTTTAATTCCTAACTAGATAGTGTTACTCAAGGGCCAATAGGCCCTTTTTTATTGTTTTAAATAAAGTTAGAACATTGAAGCATAATTACAGATCAGACTTTAACTAACCTAATCATGTTGGATCACGATTTAACTACCTGAGTAAATTTACAGATCAGAGTTTAACTAACCTTTCATAAAACGACCTTTTTTAGGTGATTTTGCTGTAAATAGCGTTTACAGCAACTAAAAAAAGCGGATAAGTGACTGACTTTTGCTTTAATAGACAAACAGAGGAAATTTATAAACCGATTTTTTACTAACTTCTCGTTGCTATAAAACAAAATTTTACTAACTGAGAGGGTATAAACAGTGACTCAAACCGATATTTTACCAACTCAAGTTACAAAAAAGGCTATAAACCGAAATTTTACTAACTGAAGCTTTAGCTAAGTCCGATATTTAACTGTCACAGAAGTGTAAAGGGGGTTTACAGTTTGAATACTATAGCGGTAAATATAAAAGCCACTTATTTGAAGTGGCTTTTATTTGAACTATAAATTTTATACATAGAGTTTAGGGTCTGTTAATCTTTCAAGGTTAAATTTGCAGCAGCCTGTTTGGTATTCGGGCGAGGCAGAGCCTACATAGTGTGGTTATTTACCATAAGTAGGTGATGGCAAGCATAAATGACACTCGCTGCTATTTAGGTTTGACTTGGTGATGAAACCCTTTTGTTACCCAGTATTTTACTTATTCTTACAAGGATACAGCCATTAGAGTAATGCGGGCCGTATGAGGTGACTTGGTTACACATTTCACGCCGTGATTAAATAGCCTTTAAATTGAAATCATTTAACTCCGAAAGCTCACATACCTTATTAACTAAGAGGCTAAACTAATTTTATAGAACATTAAAGCAATCATAATAAAAACTACAAGTTGCGAATGAAAACTGTTAGTATTTTTGTTTTCAAACTAAATTTAACATCAATGAAACTCTCATCTATTTTATTTATTACGTTTGTTACTTTACTTGCTAAAAATTATGTACATGCAAGTTCGCAGCCTCTTAATCCACAGCGAATAGTGGTTGCAGGGGGCTCAATAACAGAAGTTATTTACGCCCTTGGTGAACAACAACGCATTGTTGGCGTTGATAGCACCAGTGTTTATCCAGCCGCTGCAACTCAGAAGCCACAAATTGGCTATGTTCGCAAAATAAGCGTTGAAGGTGTGTTGTCATTAAATCCAGATCTTATCCTCGCTGAATCAGATATAGGTCCTAAAAAAATGGTTGAGCAATTAAAGCTCACTGGCGCTAATTTGGTTATCTTGCATGAAAACGACAACTTTTGGCGTATTGAAAACAAAATAGAGCAAATAGCCAAACAATTAAATGTTGTGAGTAAGGGCGATATGCTCGCACAATCTTTGCAAGCGGACCGCAAGGCCTTGTCATATATTTTAGAGCAAACAAGTACTAAACCTAAAGTTTTGGTTATCCGCAGTAGTCAACTTATGGTTGCAGGGGCAGAGACGACTGCTGATGAGTTGGTAACTATTGCAGGTGGAGTGAATATGATGGCTCAAACAGTGGTTAATTGGCAGACGATTTCAAGCGAGGCTGCATTGGCACTAAATCCTGATGTGATTATTAGTATGGGAATTGGCGCCAATGATCAGCAACCAAGCGCTGAAATATTATCTGTTTTTAAATATTCAAATGCGATAAAAAATGGGCGTATTTACAATTTTGATGCGCTCTATTTGTTAAGTATGGGGCCTAGAACGCCTCAAGCGGCCGTAGAACTAGCGCATGCATTTTATCCTAAAACACGCTTGCCAGATGGCTATCAATATAGATTTTTAAAATTAGCTGAAAACAGCACAAAACAACAGGACGAGCGATAGTTATGCTGGCGTTAGGAAATAGGTTATTAGCGCAACAACGGATACGGGTTTTATCTATTCCTGTTTTGTTTATTATTTGTATATTGGTATTTTTTATTGCTCTAAGTCAGGGAGGGGTTGTGATAACGCTGCGCGAGACGATGCTTATGCTAACCCAGCCGGTAGATGATCAGCTTAAACACGCTATAATTTGGCAGATCCGCCTTCCTCGTATTCTACTTTCGATGGTTGTTGGAGCTGGTTTAGCAACCTGCGGTGCTGCAATGCAAGCTTTATTTAGAAATCCATTAGCAGATCCTGGTTTGATTGGCATTGCCAGTGGTGCAGCGTTAGGTGCAGTAGCAACTATTGTATTAGGAACAAGCTTGTTTGCTAATTTTAGCGACAACTTAGGCTACTATGCGGTGCCTGTAGGGGCATTTTTGAGTTGTATTGCGGTATGTATGTTTATCTATCGGTTGGGCGCGCAAAATGGGCGTTTTACTATTGTTAGCCTACTACTGGCAGGGATTGCCGTAAATGCGATTGTAAACGCTATTATCGGTATCTTAACACTGGTAAGTAATGAGCAACAATTACGTGATTTAACATTTTGGAGCATGGGCTCTTTGGCGGGGAATCACCTTGCGATGATAATGCCAACACTCGGTATTATTATTGGTTGTTGTATTGGTTTATTACGTTTATCTAAACCTCTTAACGTGTATTTATTAGGAGAGGCTCAAGCGAAGCATGTCGGCATTAATGTGACTAAATTGAAAAAGCAGGTTTTTATATATACGGCACTTTGCACTGCAGCAGCCGTAGCAATTACGGGCGTTATTGGTTTTGTTGGCTTAATAGTGCCGCATATTATGCGCTTAATATTAGGCCCTGATCACCGTTATTTATTACCAGCTTGTATGTTAGGGGGAGCATTAATGCTTAGCCTTGCTGATTTATTTGCCCGTACCATAATGCTACCAGCAGAAGTGCCCATTGGTCTAATAACCAGTGCTATTGGCGGTCCATTCTTTTTGATTATGCTGCTAAAAACTTACCAAGGAGCAAAGTGAACTATGTTAATTGGCAACCAGCTTAGCGTAAAAATTAAACATAAAACGTTGCTGGATAATATTGATTTTTATGTAAAACCACATGAAATTGTAGTTATCATTGGTCCCAATGGCGCAGGTAAATCATCATTAATGAAAGCATTATCAGGAGATTTGCCGTTAAGTGGCGGAACGGTAAATATTAATCAACGAGAGTTAAATGAGTATAGTTTGCTAGAGCTTGCTAAATTAAGGGCGGTATTAACCCAGAGCTACGAGTTAGATTTTCCTTTTACCGTTAATGAAGTTGTTGATATGGCGCATTTTAGTCATCAAGAACAGTGCACGCAGGCTACTTTGAAACAGTGCTCTAATGATGCAATGAAAGCCGTAGGGATTACTCACCTAGCACAGCAATGCTTTACTCAGCTTTCTGGTGGTGAAAAGCAACGTACTCAATTAGCTCGTGTATTGTGCCAATTACAGCCAAGTTTAACTCAGCAAAAAAATGCTTATTTATTAATTGATGAACCAACTGCTAGCTTAGATTTATATCATCAATATGAAGTCATGAACCAAGCCGTTACAACGGCAAAACAAGGCGCGGGAGTTGTTGCTGTTCTTCATGATTTATCACTTGCTGCGAGCTTTGCAGATCGAATTTACATGCTTGATAAAGGAAAAGTTGTTGCTCATGGCTCGCCTGAAGAAGTACTAACACAGCGCCATTTAAGTAATGTTTATAATATTAATGCAAAGCTGCAAACAGATATTGAAGATGTACTTCCTCACATTATGGTGGCGGAAAAAACACTCACAAATATATGATTTTAAGTTGTATCGATTACATATTATTGAGTGTTTTTATAAAGGGGTAACTAGGGCGTGTTGAATTTTGGTGGTTGAATTTGCAGAGGCCTGTTTGGTTCACTGCCCATAAATAGGCGATAACGCAGCATAAAGACCAAACATGCGCTTCCCTTTGAGGGACGATTAACTCTTTGTTGCCTTGTTATCGACACGATTTTCTTACCTCAAAATAGATCACTTAATTAAGCTAATTGGTATTACCGCAATGAGAGTGGACAAGTGTAGCTACATCTTGTAATTCAATATTTTCAGGTATCGCTATCTCTTTGGTTGATGCCTGCAGCCATGTTGCAGCATCATCAAGTGATTTAAATACGGCTCCAGGTATACCAAAGGCTTTTTGAACGCTCATATTCTGCAATTTTTGATATTGCTCCTCAGGAACAACGATAAGCATCGCTTGAACAAGTTGTAGCATTTTCTCTGCCGCACCATTTTTAAGCCATTCTTGTGTTGCAGGACCCGCCCCTTTAGGGTGTTGTAAGGATGCTTCATCTGTATAAACACGCACTACAATAAATGCTTCAGCTCTATCAAACCAACGATCCCATGATATTAAAGAGTCTAAGTGCATTGCTAGCGTGCACTCCCCCTTTGCTACTGTTACAGCTAATGGCCAGAGGCTGCTATCGTATTTAATTGTTGTCATACTTAATAACCTTTGTTATTGATTTTATAGATTTTTCCACGGCAAATGATTTAGCTTTGCCGTGGAAAAATCTGATTGATTAGAATGTATACTGTATGCCCGCACTAATAGTTCTTGGTTGGGTCAATACTGCTGTATCAAAGTTAGTATCAGGTTCATTGCTATCAGCAGGTGCTGTACCTGGATACAATGCAACAGGAGCATCTTCATCAAAAATATTACGTACTGAAAGATACACTTTAGCTTGCTCAGAGATAACGTAGTTCAAACTTGTATCAAAGGTCGCAAAAGCGTCTGTTTTACCGCCTTCATCGTTTGAAATACTGGTATACCAGCCATCAGTGTACTGGCCACTAACGTTAACAACCCAATTATTTGATTGCCATGTGGTCCCTAATTTCATAGAAGCAGAAGGAACCGTAAGTAATGAGTTCCCTTCTAGGCCTGAGTTTGGATAATCAGTGATCTCAGAATCTAACAGTGCAAAACCACCATAAAGATTGAACTGATCATTAATCTGCCAATCGGCATTAAATTCAAAACCAATAGTAGTTACTTCGTCTGCATTTCTAACTACATAAGCTTCATCACGTGAGTTTTCAGGTGTTAAATCAAAAGGTAGTTGCATGTCTGTATATTGCGAATAAAACAGGTTTTGAGATGTGCTTATACTGTTATTAGCCCATTGCTGACGACCATAGATTTCTAAAGAGTTTACGTACTCTTCATCATATTCATAGTTAACAATTGGTGCGCCAAAGGAAATGCCGCCGCCGCCTGCATTATACCCGCGAGATAATTGTAAACCGACAATATGCGTATCACTTACTTGGTAGCTGAGCCCAAGCTTAGGTAATAAGGCACTGTAGTCGTTATCAGATTCTATTTTTGCAATCGCTCTATCAGGATCACCGCCTTCACGTTTGCGGTTTTCTTTTTCGTAGCGTAAACCTGCCGTTAGCTCAAATTTGTCACTAAATGGGAGGGCACCCTCAGAGTAAATTGCAAAATTATCTGAATCATCAGTAAAGCTTTGTTTTACAATGAATTGGATCCAATCATCTTGTTTTGAAGTGTAGTAGCGACTACCAATAACCCATTGTTCGCCGTTATCACCTTGATAGCGTAGACGAGGTTCTATCACAAACTCTTTGTTATCAATATTCGCTTTAGAACCATCTGGCGTAGATTTACGTTCAAAATTAAAGTCTGTTGCTGAAGCCGTTACCTCTAACTGTAGTTGTTGAGTTAATGATGCGCTGTATTCAATGCCTAAGCTTTTAGTATGCGTAACATGAACGGGTTGTTGCGGAAAGTTAGAACGACGCTGATCAAATGGATAATCAATGATTTCACTATTTGGACCACTGTATTTGTTATCGGTTAGTGTGACAACAACGCGTGTACCGTATTTGTCATCGCCCTCATAAAGTAATTTCCCTCTAATTGCACGGCCTTCCATGTCAGCTGGGTCTTTAACACCAGGGTAAGATTCATAATCAACAGATGAACTACGTTCAAATTGATCTGCTGCAATTCGTAAGGAAAACTGCTCAGAAAGAGGTTGATTATAAATAGCTGAAAATCGTTTTTGGTCTAAATTCCCGCCTTCAGCACGAATTGTGAACTCTTGTTCAAACGTCGGATCTTGTGTTTCTACGCGTATTGTACCTGCTATTGCATTACGCCCAGCTAAAGTACTTTGTGGCCCTCTGAGAACTTCAATTTGTTCAAGGTCCCAAATACCTAAATCGCCAAAAACTATTTCGTTATAAGTAGCTGAACGACCATCAATTTGCCAGTTTAAGCGTGCTCTGCTGCCTGCAAAAAATGCATTCGCGTTTTCTGCGGCTCCAGTACCATCAATACCCCTTACTGTTGGAGCTTTACCAGTACCAGTGACCATTGTGATGTTTGGAATTTCGCTTAGTACGTCTCTTACTGTTCTTAATTCGGGGCGGCTTTCAAGTTCTTTACTATCGAAAACAACAACGCTATTACCACTTTGTAGTAGACTTCTTGATAATAACTCTCCAGTAACTTCAATAACGGTCATTTGATCCACTGCGTCATTGTTATCAGTATTAGCTAAAGCTGTAGTAGATGTAAGTGCTGCGAGGGGGATTAAAACATCCTTAAATTTCACAGGTATTCCCTTCTGTAAATGATAATGATAATTGCTTTCAATGCTATATTCAATTGTATTAAAATACAACACTAAAGTTAATTAATGTTGTATTTTTAACTTAATTGTTAATCAGTAGAGAGGTGGTTTGGCTGTTATTTCAATCTAGGGCGATTTAATCGCGGCGTGAGGTTTGTAACCTAGTGGGCTTGGTAACGGCTCCTGCGTTACCCTACTGGCAGCGCATATTTGGCATTTATTCAACGTTATCGCCTATTTATGGGGAATAACCACACTACATAAGCTCAGCCTTGCCTAAATACCAAGCATGCGGCTGAAAATTTAACCTCGAAAGATAAACAGGTCCTAGATAAATTTTTTATCTATTTGTTTCAAATAAAAATTTTAACGACGTATAGTGCAATTTAATTCGTTAAATTGCTCAAAGGTTTATGCAGGTTGGTATAACTAGGAATTTTTGAATTCGCACTCTGTGAGCACTACATTTTTGTCACATTGGTAAAATACGGTTAAGTAAGTGTCTTTAGGCACTTGCGGTGAAAGTGCTTGGGTTATTTTAAATTGCAGTTGTTGTTCATTAAAGGCAATGAGCGTAGCCGCTTCAAAGCCAAAAAATTGTTTCACACTTGCGTACAAAGCTTTAAAAATACTTTCTTTTGCTGAGAAGATAATGGTTAACGGGTGTGATACCTGCTCTGCGAACAATCTAAACTGAGGATAATCATTAGGGTGCAAAATTTGTTCTTGTAGCTCTCGCTCTTGTTTTGCGCTCATTAGCTGTTCGATATCAATACCAATGCCAGCGATATCTGTGCGCTGAGAGGCCATTGCCATTGCAATCCCTTGAGTATGGGTAATACTAGCGATAACTTTATCAGGCCATATCGGCGCGCGATCATTGCCAGAAAGAATATCAAAAGAGGAAATACCGAGTGCGTTTAGTACTTTTTTCGCACAAAATCGGCCAGCCAAATACTCGGCCTTTCGTTTTGTGACTGCTTTTTGAAGTTGCAGCGGTGAAAAAATCTGATAACTCGAAAAGTCACTATCAATAAAGTGGTTACTATCAAATTTACAACAAAAAGTGCTGTGGCTAAGGTAGGGTGTAAACTGAGTATAAGGGGAAAGTTCCATATGCTATTTGCATTTTTCCTAGAATTAAGAGTAGCGCTTTAATGGTACGTTAAAAATATAATAAATAAAGTAAAGTTTATGACCTGTGCTGAGCTTAAGCTCATTGCGTAATGTACAATATGAATGATTAATTAACCTGAGCTCTGGATAATAAATCTATATCGAGCAGCTATTTTCAGCGCTAACTGCGTTGAATTTACTTGCAATAGGCCCGCTATTGACGCGTAAATTCGTCTTTTTTTCACTGAGAATCTCTGGCTAGAGAAAATAAAGTTAAATATCACCATGGTTCAATACGTAGTAAATCTCTTAACCAGAGCCAGGTTACTTAGTTTTTGAGTGTTTAACGAGTTTGGCACAGAGCTTTGATCTCCTGAATAAGGGCAATGCTTGCTTCGTTATCGCTATGCACACATAAACTATCAGCATGTAAAGGTAATACCTTTCCCGATTGAGTTATTACACAGCCTGTAGTTAACAATTGTTTTACTTGCGCAATCAGTGCCGATTTATTATGCACGCTACCAGGAATATTCCGCGATACTAACAGTCCTGCATCGGTATATTGACGGTCCGCGAAGGCTTCTAAAATTAATGTTAATTGGTATGTTTTGGCAAGTTGCTGATGGCTTTGTGCTTTAGCCGTTGCAAGTAGCATGAGCTTTAATGGGGTTGGGTAGATGGCAATGGCATGCATGACAGTGTTTAATATTGTTTCATCAGCCATCATGTCGTTATAAAGCGCACCATGTGGCTTTACGTAGCTAAGTGTTAATCCCTGCACTTTTGCCATACCTTCAACCGCTGCAATTTGATAATGCAGGCAGTTTGTAAGCTCTTTTTCGCTAAGATTCATTGAGCGTCTACCAAAGCCTTGCCTATCGGGGTAACTTGGGTGAGCACCAATTTGAACATTATGCTGTTTGGCAAGTAGCAGCGCATTTGCCATTACGTCGGCGTCACCTGCATGGAATCCACAGGCAATGTTAGCCATATCAATATGTGGCATTACATCATCGTCTAGCCCCATTTTCCACGCGCCAAAACTTTCGCCTAAATCACAATTAAGTTTCATATTAGTGCGCCTTTTGCGATTTTATTGTAACAGGCAGTACGCCGTTAGCAGGCGCTTCACCAAGTAACACTTTTGCAAGGGCGGTAAAAGCAGGCCCAGATACAATATCGTTTTTATCTACATCAATATTATATGCGTAAGATGCAAGTACAGCATTTGCATAATTACCAAATTTAGCAATGTCGTAAGGGGCTCTTAAGCTTATAAACACAGTGTTTTTATTACTCTGCTTTGCCATATTTAATAATGACTCAAGTGCTTTTGGTTGCTCTGCATTATTAAGTGCAAAATTAGGATCGTCTTTTAAATCATCCATACCGCCAATTTCGACCGCACTTTGATTAGGCGTTGCATTGCCGGCTATAACTACATCAGCAGCGTGTATTTGTGTTTTTGCGAGTGCAGGGTCGAACCCTTGTAAGCTACTACAGCTATAGGTGAATTTTTGCAGGCTGGTAGCTTCAATTGCTTGCTGCATTGCCATACATTTACGCGTGTCGGGCATAATAATATGAACATTACTTCCTGCTTTTAAATTAAGCGGCAAAGTACTGTTATTATTTTTAACTTGCGTTATTGCCTCTACAGCAAGTTGCGCTTCTATTTCACGATGTGCTGCACTGCCAACAACCTGCTTAGCTTCAGTAAGCGCGGTAATAGGGTCAAAATTAGTGCTTAATCTAAATTTATTTTTAAGAGAAATTATACGCATCGCAGATTGTGCTATTTCTTGCTCATCAAGTTGGCTTGATTTAACCGCTGCAACAAGCTCTTTAATAAGGGCATCGAGCTTGTTTAAATCATCCGGTGTTCTTATTTCAACGGGCATTAGGGCAATGTCAGCCCCAGCCGCAAACGTATTTATTACCGCTTGAGTTGGTGTGAAAAAGTTACTAATGCCAGCCATATCAAGTGCATCGGTTACTACAACACCTTGGTAATTAAGCTCACCACGTAAAATGTCAGTAATGATTGCGCGCGACATTGTTGCCGGTTTTATCATAGTTTTGCCATCAATACTTACAAACGTTGTGCTATCGAGCGCTGGGTACTGAATGTGCGCCGTCATGATCATGCCAGGGTTTTGCTTGGCGATAATGTGTTTAAACGGTGCTAGGTCTTGCTCGTAAATAACTTCTTTTGCATGGTTTACTTTAGGCAAACCTGTATGGCTATCTACATTTGTATCGCCGTGGCCCGGGAAGTGCTTTAACGAGGTAATAACACCGTTGTTCTCAAATCCTGCTACCTGTGCGGCGCCTAACTTACTCACTAATGCAGGGTTTTCACCAAACGAGCGTACATTAATAACAGGGTTATCGGGGTTCATGTTTACATCAACCGTAGGCGCGTAGTTTACATTGATACCCAGCGAGTTTAGTTCTTTAGCTATAACAGTTGCTGTTTTTGTCGCAAAGCTTATACCGTGTTTTTTGTAGGTTGCGCCAATCGACATATTACCGGTAAATGATGTAGCAACATCGCGTGGTAACCGTGCTACACGTCCACCTTCTTGATCTATAGATATAAATAGAGGCAGCTTACTACTGGACTTACTTGCAGCTGTTTGCAATTGGCTATTAAGCGTAATGGTTTGTTCTATTGATTGAGTGTTTTCAGAAAATAAAATAACCCCACCAATATTATACTTTGTCACTATGTTTGCTAACTCACTTGGCAAACTAGTCATTGGCGTTCGGCATTGTTTACTCGCACCTTGCTCACAGTAGTAGCGAAAGTCGAGTATTAACTTTTGACCAAGCTGCTGTTCAAGAGAAAGTGTTGATTTAGCGAAAGAAGATTGTAATGGCATTAAACACCCAGATAAAAAAACGATAGACGATACAGCATACTTATTTAGCAAAACGCTCTCCAAAGCAAAGGTTTAGTCGTACTTATGTTATGCAAATATTTGTTTAGCTTAACTACTTTTGTAAACAACCGCAAAAGCGATTGTTATAAAGGCTACAACATAAAAGCATTTAGTTAAGTCAGCTGACTTAACTAATAAACACTTAAACGGGTATAATACTTAACTTCGTATAATACGCGCTGAATTTTAGTGCTTTGGGATGCAGCTTTGCTATATAAATTACTACCCGCTTCAAATTTAAGATTTCTTATATTGCTACTCGCATTCTCTGCAGCACTGAGCACATTGGTAGGGAGTTTTTATTCTACCTATCAGGTTCAAAAAGAGCAGTTAACATCATATACGCTAAAAAGTAATTTAGCCTATGCACAAAAATTAGCCTCCGCAACTGATAACTTTTTAAAGTCTGCGCTTCAGCAGCTTGAATACTCAGCTAAAATTATTGAGCAATCACCAAATAACTCCAAATTATTAAACGATGAAGCCATTCGTTTAAATCATCAAACGGATAGCTTTAACTCTGTTGTGATTAATTTACATGGTGTAGTTGCAGCGACGTCGCCTTACTTTGAAAGTTTAATAGGCCAACAAATACAGTCTCCAGGAGCAATAGAAGCACTAAAAGAAAAACGCCCATTAATTAGTGAGCCTTATTTATCGGCAGCTGATAATTTAATTGTTTTTATTTCGCACCCGCTATTTGATTCTGAAGATAAGTATTTAGGTTATATTGGGGGCTCTCTTTATTTAAAAGAGAAAAATATTTTAAATGAGCTTTTAGAACAACATTACTACAAAGGTGGTTCGTACCTTTATGTTGTTAGCTCAAATAAGCGCATTTTATATCACCCAGAACCTGCCAGAATCGGCAACGTTATTGCTAACAATGCTGTGATTGACGCTGTTATAGATGGCGAAATAGGCACTTCAACGGTTATTAATAGCTTAAATAAGCCGATGCTCGCAGGCTACGCACCCATTACTTTATCTAAATGGGGAATAGTGGCGCAAAGACCATTAGAATCAACGCTCTCTTCGCTAGATACATTAACTATTGAAGTCATTGAACAAACAATACCTATGGCATTAGTCACATTTATTTTTATTGGTTTATTCGCACACTTTATAGCAAGGCCGCTAAAGCGATTAGCCGATAACGCAAATACACTCGATGATCCAAAAAGCTTAGAAAAACTTAAAAGCGTGAAGTCGTGGTATTTTGAAAGTCAAAAACTGAAGTTAGCGATGTTAAGAGAGGTTACTTTATTACAAGCACAAATAGGTGTGCTACGCCATGACTCACAAACAGATCCCTTAACAGATACGCATAACAGAAGAAGCTTAAACGGCCTACTTAACCAGCTTATGCTAAAGCAAACCCCGTTCGCTATATTAGAAATTGATATCGACTTTTTTAAGCGTGTTAACGATACTTTTGGGCATGACAAAGGCGACGAAACTTTAGTTTCGCTAACAAATATAATTAAAAAACTATCAAGAAGAGACGACATAGTATCAAGAATCGGCGGTGAAGAATTTGTTCTTGTGCTACCAAATGAAAACAGCCAAAGTGCCTATAAAATAGCAGAGCGTTTACGTAAAACAGTAGAATCGACAGAAATAAACACCATTGGAAAAATCACTATTTCTATAGGTATTGCGACCTGGCCTGAGCATAGTACTGATATTGCCCAAGTATATAAATGTGCCGATAAGGCGCTATATCATGCTAAAGAGCATGGTCGTAACCGATGCGTAGTGGCCGATATTAGCTAACCACAGCTTTGTTAAGTAATACTCTTTATTACCTTAAATTGATAAATACTTTACACAGAGTGCATGAGTTTATTAAGCCAGCCATCTGCTTTTGATGGCTTGTAAATCATTTCTATGCCTTTGCTATAGTGACTGTTAACCCCCTTTACAGTTATTTTGTAAGCCCTAAATCGTCAATCACAAAGTTAGGTAAATACGCTAATCCCAAAGCAATTTCACTACTAAACTAACCTTTTAAAATCCGTTATATGTTGAAAAGCTAATGACAAATAAAACACAAAAAATGCATTTTCATTAGTAAAACTAACGCAGCAGCAAGGCTTGGTAATTCATAAAATACAAAGTAAACCAAGCTATGACTCGTTAAGATTAGAGCCGCTTACTAAGGGGGAGTATAACGGGGAATTAGAATGCGACAGCGCAATAAATACAACGCTTGCAAGTAAGCTAACGGCATGTTTTAAAAACGCCCCTAGCTATTTAGAAAACCAATACTTTGCGATTAATTAATTTATAAATAACGGCGATTTTGGCTTTAAAAGTGCTGTTTATATAAAGTGTTAATGGGCATTAAGTATGTAGAAGTGTACCTGAATATACTCACCATTAAGTAATTTGACTTGAGTAAATATGTGGCAGGTAAACGCTGCATACCCATGCAGCGTTTATTGCCATTTGTTTAGCCCTAATTAAAACTGATAGCTTACCCTTGCTGAAAAGTTACGCCCAGATTGGGTGTATTGGCTAAAATCAGCACTTTGCGATTGACCTGCAATCAACTCAAAAGGTACATATTCTTTATCGAGCAAGTTAAGTACACCTACATTTAGCTGCCACGCTTGCCATTCGTAGTGTGCGTATAAATCAACAACGCCGTAGCCATGCCCTTTCGTAGTTTTATCATCGTTTGCATCAAGTACTACATCCGATTGCGATTTAGCTAAACGCAACGCAGCGGTCCAGTTAATATTACCCAGCTCTGTACTTAACAATATTGAGCCATTTAACGGGCTAATACTGGTAAGTGGCTGATCGGTTTCTTTATTCTCACCATCAACGTAGGCTACGTTTGCCTCAAGTAGTATATTTTCAGCGACATACATGGCAATTCCTGCTTCTACACCGCTTATTTGTGTTTCGCTAATATTTTGATATTGATACAAAGTTTTGTTTACATTAGGAATGTACGTTGGCTCAACACCTACTACGGCGGTTTCAATAAAATCATCGAATGCTGCATAAAAAGCACTTAAATTTACGCTAATATCGCTGCTGGCGTATCTTAGCCCAAGCTCAAACGAATCACTGCTTTCAGGGTCTAAATCGGCGTTTGGTAATATTTGATAAAACGGCTCAACGCCGTGGCTTTGATAGGCTTGGTCGTGTGGTGGTATTTTAAAGCCTCGTACGTATTGCCCGTACCACGATAAGTTATCATCCACTTGGTATATAACACCTAGCTTAGGCGAAAAAGCAGACTCGGTAATATCGTCAAGCTGCGCATCAGCGTATAGCTCATCATTTTTAGCTTCAAGGGTGTAGTAATCATATCGCACGCCCGCAATAACCGACCATGCACTGTTTTTAAACGAAATACTGTCTTGTACATAAGCGCCAATTAAAGAGGTATCAGCTCCGGGAAATGCTTTTTGTTTTTGATCTGAAAAATCAACGGTGCCATCGGCTAAAATACGTGTTTTAAAACGAGGGCGGGTGGTGTCGTATAAGTCGATATCAACTCCATATACCACTTCATGATCGGTGGTTTCTCCTTTAAGCCCTTTATTAAATACCGCTTTTAAACCTAAAATATTTTGCTCAAAGCGATAATCGTTATAATCGGTGTAGGTGCTTGCGCCACTAATCGCGTCACTTTGCTGCTCGTAACTACTATAAGACACTTGCCCGTACCATTTATCAAACGCAGCTGTAGCTACTTCTGAATGATAATCTAGCGCCAGTGACCAACTAGTGTCGTCTTCCTCGGTTTCTTGAACCGTGGGGGTTATTACTTGCTCAGTCGTTTGATTAAAATAATCAAGGGTGTATTTAAGTGTGCGTTTTTCATCAAGCTGTTGCTCAAATTTAACTAATAAAGCGTCCGACTTTGCATCATAACCGGGTAAGTTTTCGTCGTAGTTTTGTACTTCTTCGCTGTCGCGATGGCTATAAACTGCGCTTACTGCAAAGTCGCCTAAGTCTTTTGCACCGGTAATATCAGCAGCAATTTGGTTACTTTGACCTTGATACCCCAGTGCTATTTTTACATAGCTACTGTTATCTTTTAGGTAATCGCTTGGATCTTTAGTGGTTATAACCACAATGCCACCGAGTGCGTCAGAGCCATATAAAGACGATGCAGCACCTTTGGCTACTTCTACTTGTTTTACGCCTGCTACATCAAAGTAATTGCGGCCAACTAAATAGCCCCCTCCGCCTGCATAACCATCGTTGGTGCGTCGGCCATCTTTTATAAATACAACACGGTTACCACCAACACCACGTACAGTAAGTGTTTGCGCGCCTGCACCACTGCCTGTGGTTGCAATGCTTGAATCGTATTTAAACATGGTTTGTAAATCTACAGCTAGCTGGCGCTCTATATCTTGCTCGGTAATAACAGTTACTGAGCCTGTTACATCTTTAAGCTTTTGTTCAAAACGCGAGCCACTCACAACAATATGATCGTCAATTATGTTTTCGGCAAATGCAGTGCCCGATCCGAGTAATAAGGTTGCTATAGCAGTAAATTTAAATGCAGAGGGCTTCATTTTAACTCCAAATGATAATAGTTATTATTTATGGCGAGGATGTTACAACTAAGTCAAATTAAGATCAATTAATTATGATAATCATTTTCATTTAGATTTAACTAGTTATAATAGCCGAAAAATAAAAGCCGGAGTTTGTAATGAAATACCTATTTATATTGTTTGCTTTAGTCGCTCAACCTGCACTTGCACAGGAGCGCGTTATTAGTGCTGGCGGCACCCTTACAGAAATAATTTATGCGCTGGGCAAACAAAGTACCCTTGTAGCGGTTGATCAATCTAGTATGTACCCACAGCAAGCTACGCAATTACCACAAGTGGGTTATTACCGTGATTTAGCGGCAGAAGGCGTGCTTTCTATGCGCCCAACCACCTTATTAGCGCTTGAAGGCGCAGGGCGAAGCCAAGCACTTAAACAAATTGAGGCAACTGGGGTTAAACTAATTCATTATAAAAAGCCCACCTCAGTTAATGAGCTACTTGAGCTAATTAAACGCCTTGGTACCAATTTAAACGCCAAGCAAAAAGCGCAATCACTTATTACGCACATTACAGACTCATTACCTGAAAAAGCAAAAGCGCAGACACACAGCGCGCTATTTTTACTCTCAGCTAATGAGCGCGGGCTTGTTGCCGCAGGGCAAGAAACCGTCCCTAATTTATTATTTAGCTATGCGGGCATTACTAATATAGGCGCTACACATTCAGGCTTTAAAGTAATTAATACCGAAGTACTTGCTGTAAATCAGCCTGACTTTTTAGTTGCGCCAAGGCATGTTGTACAAAGCATTGGCGGCAAGCAGGCTTTTTGTAAGCAACCGAACCTACGCTTATTAAAAGCTGCGCAAAGCTGTAACTTACTTGTTATGGATAGCCTGCTTTCGCTTGGCATGTCGCCACGTATTGCCACAGCAATTAATGAGCTTAACGAGTATAAAACCCGCTTATGAACACCCTAACATTGAGCCGCTTTGTGCCTATAACACTTAGCCAAACTCATAAATGGATGCTATTAGCCTCTGTTTGTATTTTTGCTTTGGCGCTACTAAGCATAGGATACGGCCCTGCAGGATGGGATTGGCGTTTAGCTATTGCTTGGCTTGCGCCCGAGTACTTTAATCAGTTTGATGCACTGCAAATTAATGTAGTAATGCAAATACGTTTGCCGCGTTTTGTGCTTGCTGTATTAGTAGGGTTGGTACTTGCCCAAACAGGCGCGTCAACCCAAGCGTTGTGCCGTAACCCATTGGCAGACCCATCTATTATTGGCATTAGTGCAGGTGCGGCAATGGTTGCAGTCGCGTTTATTGCACTTAGCGCGCAGTTTAATTTTAACGCTCAGTTGTATTTACCTTATGCGTCGTTTTTAGGGGCGCTTGGTGTTACCTCGCTGGTATATTTTATTGCCAAGCAGCAGGGGCAAATTAATATCACCACACTTATATTGGTGGGGGTTGCTATTAACGCGTTAGCATTCGCTGTTATTGGGCTACTGAGTTTTTTTGCCGACGATAGCGCGCTACGATTAATAAATTATTGGACCATGGGCTCATTAGGCGGAGCAAGCTGGAGCACGATTATTCAAGCTGCGCCGTTACTATTTATCAGCCTAATTGGCCTGTGGCGGTTAAAAAACCCCATGAACTTACTCCTTATTGGCGAGTCACAAGCTCAGTACCTAGGAGTAGACACTAATAAGCTTAAATTGTATGTCATTATACTCGTTGCATTAGGGGTAGGTGCGGTTGTAGCGCTTACCGGTTTAATAGGGTTTGTTGGCTTGGTAGTACCGCATATTGCCCGCTTAATGGTGGGGCCGCATTTACGTAATATGCTGCCGCTTTGTATGCTAATTGGCGTAGTGGTATTGCTACTTTCTGACTGGCTAGCACGCATTGTGATCATGCCATCAGAGCTACCCATTGGCATTATTACCGCGCTATTGGGTGCGCCATTGTTTATTTATTTAATAGTGAAAAATAAGCGAGGTTGGTCATGATCACGTTTAACAATCTAAGCGTTGGCTTTGATAATTATAGCATTTTAAACGATATTAATGGCAGCGCTAAACAAGGGCAACTTGTAGCACTACTTGGTGAAAATGGCGCAGGTAAATCTACCTTGTTGCATACCTTAGCAGGTATGCACTCCTTTACAGGCAGTGTACTTTTTAATGCTAAGCCGCTGGCCTCTCACGCTAAAAAACGCCTTGCAACACAGCGCGCAGTCATGATGCAAGCTAACCACGTAGGGTTTGATTTTAATGTATTTGAGCTTATTGCAATGGGCCGCTACCCGTATGTAGAGTCATTAAAAATGCAAAGCGAAAAAGTACATAAATACGCCGCTATTATGGATTTAAACCAGTATTTAACTCGCCGCGTAAGTGCGCTTTCGGGCGGAGAGCAACAGCGTGTTCATATGGCGCGTACTTTAGCGCAGCTCGATGCCTTTACACAATCGGCCGAGCCAAAACTAATGCTGCTCGACGAGCCTACATCAGCACTTGATATGCGCCACCAACATGCTTTGCTCAGCTGCGTTAAAACCTTTGTAGAGCAGGGCAACAGCGCCATTATTGCAATACACGATCTAAATTTAGCCAGCCTTTATGCAACCGATGCTATTTTACTGCACAACAAAAAAGTGTTGCAAAGTGGGCTTATAAACACCGTATTAACAGAACAAAACTTACAACAAATGTACGCCATGAAACTGCACGTAAATCCTCATCCTTATAACGATGCACCCATGGTTTTTTCTCAACGTCAGGAGTTTTTATGAGAGAGCAAGCATTAAACGATGCACGCACCTTGGTTTACAAAACCAATGCGGGTGTCATGTCGACTATTTCGAATAATTTACGCGGCTACCCGTTTGGCTCAGTAACCCCCTATATGTGCGACGAACAAGGCCGTATTTACTTTTTTATTAGCGATATAGCCCAGCACACTAAAAATCTAAAGCACGACTCTCGTATGAGCCTAACTGTGTTTGATGCCACCGACAGTGGCGATCAAAACGAGCACGGCCGCGTAACGCTCGTAGGTGATGGCTCTGTTGTGCCAAGTGAGCAAGCACACACTTTACTTGATAACTATATTGCCCTATACCCCGAAGCTGCTAGCTATCGCAATGCGCACGACTTTCAATTATGGCAATTAGACGTAATTCGTGTGCGTTACATTGGTGGCTTTGGCAAAATATTTTGGCTTGAGCAAAACGAATGGCAGGATGAGGCAAAAAACTGGGATGAAAACCAGCAGCAAAGCATGATAAGTCATATGAACGACGACCATCAAGATGCTATGTCGCTCATATTAATGCAGCACTACAGCGTAGCTGATAACACCCCAATAATGAGCGGCTTATTACCCACTGGTTTTTATATACAAAGCCAAAAGCGTAATTACTTTATTAACTTTAAAACCCAGTGCAACAGCCCGTTAGAGGTTCGTAAAGCGCTGGTTGCGCTAACCAATCAAGCACGCAATAACCTAACAGCAGAGGAAACAGTATGAAAAAATTAACACTCTTACTAAGCACTGCACTACTACTTAGTGCCAATGCGGCATATGCAGACGAATGTACACTCAGCCTAGATGCAAACGATATGATGCAGTTTTCAACTAAAACATTAAGCGCCCCTAAAAGCTGTAAAAAAGTAACCGTAAAGCTTAGCCATGTGGGTAAATTACCCGCCAATGTAATGGGTCATAACTGGGTGCTTGCTAGCGAGCAAAACATGCAAGCTATAATAACCGATGGCAACGCAGCAGGGCTTAGCAACCACTACTTAAAGCCTAACGATACACGCGTGCTTGCAGCTACAGACATTATTGGCGGTGGTAAATCAACGCAAGTTACCTTTAACACCAGCGGCCTAACCGCTGGGACTAATTACACGTATTTTTGCTCTTTCCCTGGGCATTACGCCATGATGAAAGGCACATTTACGCTTAACTAAATATCAAAGGTGTATTGCACTAACGCAGTGTAATACACCCAATTTTATTATTGGCAATACGTTTGCTCGCCTCGTTTAGCTAAAGCTTTAAAAGCAGCTTGCTGATGTTCTTTTTGCACATAACGGGGTGGCAAAGGGTTAACTTGCAACTGATACCCTGTTTGGCTAGCTTGCACACTTGTAACCGGCGATATCCACACAACATTTAGCTCTGGCGCTAAACGCTTAATAACGCGCGCTATACCTTCGCCATTTTTCACATGAAAATCGTCCGCTATATGCATTACCTGCGCATCTTTATGATTATTTAAATAGTTAACAATAGACTCCCCCATGGTTTCATCCCAGGTAACTTGCGCAGCATAATAGTTTTCGTTTTGACTTTGCGAACCATGGTGCATTGATTGCACAAAACGTTGTTTATAATCACTGGGGGATGTATCAATAGTGGCTGCAATATAGCTCTGCTGTGTTTCATCAAGTTTACTTAGGTAACTTATGCCTTGCCTGCCAATACAGGTGACTATATTTTTAGGGGCATTTGCAGCTATTACATCGCTATTGTTCGTTTTTGCCAGCTCTACCAGCGCACGGTAATCACTTTTGTAGTTAGGCCACGCTTGGGTGTTATCAATTAAGTATTGCTCACCAATTTCACTCTTAACGTACTGGTTTAAAGTATGCTGATCCGCGCGGCTAAATTGCTCAAGCGACAGGGCTGAGCGTTTATTACTTTTGCTTAATTGCTCAAATAACTCAGCCTGAAATAAATGCACGCCCGGATGTGTATGCAATTCACCCACTAAAACCACATCGGCATTTAATAGCTTGGGCTCTAATAATACAGAGCTAACAGGCTTTGCTTGTGCATTATAAAGTGCTGAGTAATAAAGCGATGAGCTTTTATCAGGCACCGTGGCTGTTGTGCTACAACCACTCAAACCCGTAACTAACGCCAGAGTTAACATAGACTTATTCATACACACCTTTAAAACCCTTTAATGCAAATAATTATCAATATCATATACTTGTAATACCTATTAAGCCAGCCAAACTGCTGCTTACTAACATAATCAAGGAAATGAGCGAAACGCGCATTTATATGCCTTAACTTTGCTTGTAAATATTAAATAGCTTTTGATAGCAATGCCTTAGGTAATTTGTTAAAACTGTATAAAGTAGAAACATGAGGGTGACATCGGCAGAAGTATGCTCGATTCGCGGCCTATAAAATTGTTAGATGTTAAATGGAGTTCTATGAAGCATCCACTTTTTAGTGAAAACATGGAAGATGGTTTTAGCCTATTCTTACTAAAATGTTCAGAATCAAGAAGCTGTCTCTTATTTGGTACCTCAGCTCTTTTGTTATTTATATTTGCAAGTCAAAACACCAGTTTTATGAGTTTCCTTAATGAACACTGGTTTGGTAACATTCTTAAGATTTTATGTGTAATTGGAGCTTTATTAAGTTGGTTTTCAGCACAAGCACATTCATATAAAAATGGACACTTTAAACTAGTAGCTTCCATATTCTTACTTTGGCCCATTAGCTATATATACTTGTTTTATATACAGTTAACTAAAAAACCTAACGTAAATATCAAATGAAAAAATTATAGCTGGCTGTTTTTTGTTCCTAAAACCATTTTGGTCAACTATATTTTTCCGCTTATGTAAGCGCTAGGCACTGGAGAAGGTTTAATAGATGGAACCAAATTATTCAGAATATTCTGTTACCGAATTGCAAGAAGCTATTACGTCTATTGATAGGGCTTTGTACCCTGAACGCTTTGAGCTATTAAAAGCCGAACTATTAAATAGAGACGAGGAAGAGCATAATGCTTCTCAATTAGTAAGTCTTTCATCAAAGGACTTACTTATTAAGCTCAGCAATGCATTTTTTGTAATTCCGTTGATGATCTATGTAGGAGTAGATGCACTTAATAGCGGTGAAATACTCCTTAAAGGAGCAGCTATATCAAAAAATGAAAACTTTATATTATTTACATTAAGCGTAATGTTTTGTTTTTTAATCTCAGCGGTACTGACATGTAGCCTGTTTGTGGATAAGAGCAAAAGTTCCTGACAAATACATTATGTCGTTCATAAATTCACTAGGACACAGTTCGATTGGTAGTGTTTTTCTGGAGGTTGATAATATTTTCAACTCAGGGCAAAACATGCTGCACAAGCTAAGCAAAAACAAGTTATAGAGAATAAGAAGACGGTGAAGTGTATTTAAAAACTCTATAACTGAAACAAAAAGGCCGCAGTAATAAATACTGCGGTCTTTGTTTTTAGCTAAGTGCTATTTAGTAAGCGCCTGCGCTGTAAATAAGCTCGTAGCTGTGGCTGTAAATCTCAAGGATGTTACCAAACGGGTCTTCCATGTAGATCATGCGGTACGGCTTTTCACCCGGGTAGTAATAACGAGGGGCTTGCATACGTTTTTTACCGCCAGCTTCTACAATACGCTCAGCTAAACCTTCTACATCAGGGTCTTGAACACAAAAATGGAAGATGCCTGTTTTCCAATATACAAAATTGTCTTTTGGGTTTTCTTGGTTTTTAAATTCGAAAATTTCGACACCAATACGATCCCCTGTAGATAGGTGCGCAATTTTAAATTTTTCCCACTTTTCGCCAAATACTTCTGTGCACATTTCGCCAATTGGACTTTTGTCTTCGGTAATTAAAGTGGGTTCCATTATGGTGTACCAACCCATAACCTTAGTGTAAAACTCAACTGCTTTTTCAACGTCGGGAACCGAAATACCAATGTGCGAAAAACTACGTGGATATGTATGACTCATAATGCTTCCTCTTTAACTTGTGACTTATCTTGTGACTAGTTGATGGAGTTAGTTTACGAATCGACCACCATTAAGTAAAATTATCATTAATCATCATTTTGAGTACGTTTTGTAATGATAAATCCAACATGGTTAAATACGTTTTGCACTTTGGTTGAGGTAAATCATTTTACCCAAACAGCTGAGCGCCTTTATATGACCCAATCTGGTGTAAGCCAGCACATTAAAAAGCTAGAGCAACAAGTTAACTGCGCTTTACTTGAGCGCCATGGTAAGCAGTTTTCGCTTACCCCTCAGGGCCAAAACTTATATCAGCAGGGCAGCTTACTTCTTAAAGATTGGCAGTTTTTAGAACAACAATTAAAAGATGATTCGCCGTACAGCGGAGCGGTAAAGATTCAATCTCCGGGCAGTTGTGGTTTAAAGTTTTATAATCAATTATTAGCACTGCAATCTGAGCATAAAGAGCTGATTATTGATTACCGCTTTGCGCCCAATGTAAGTGTTGAACAAGCTGTAGCAAACCACAGTACCGACATCGGGTTTTTAACTCAAGCTCCAACATTTAGCGAACTAACCAGCCATAAAATAAGCCAAGAGCCACTACTACTTGTAACGCCTGCAGGTATAAACATGCCTAATTGGCAAACCCTGTGTGAGCTAGGGTTTATTGCTCATCCCGATGCAAGCCATCATGCGCAGCTACTACTAAGCGAAAACTACAGTGAGTTTGAGCATATTGACCAAATAAGACGTACGGGATTTTCTAACCAAATTAGTTTAATACTAGAACCTGTAAGCTTAGGGCTGGGTTTTACGGTATTACCTGCTCATGCTGTAGGTGCATTCAATAAGCCACAACTTATAAAAACACATCATTTAGAATGTCCGGTTAGTGAATCTATTTATGTGTGCCATCACAGAAATAGGCCGTTGGCAAAACGTATGAATACAGTGATTGAGCTAATAAAGGTGGGAGTAAATAGTTAAAACGTAAACCCCCTTTACACCCACGGCACTTAATACCATAAGCAAAAGGGGGAATAGAAAATTAGTTAACGCTTTCTAATTTTGCTTTTAAATCGAGTAAATCGGTTGCAATAGTATTTGGCTGTATTTCCCACGGATCGAAAATTGATTCTTTAGATCGTTGAATCCACGCCGCGCGCATACCGTGCGATATGGCACCGGTTACATCAAACGGGTTACTTGATACAAGCCACGTGTTTGCGCCTGTTGAATTGGTTTCGCGTAAAAAGTGGCTATAAACCCCTGGGTTTGGTTTAAAGGTTTTAACGTCGTCGGCACTTACTACCCCTTCAAAAAGCTCACTAATGCCAGCGGTTTCTAATAAGGTATGAACTGCGTCGGCAGCTCCGTTTGAAAATGCAAACAAACGGTAATCCTTCGCTTTTAATTGCTCAAGGCCTGCTTTTACATCGTCGAACGCAGGAAGCGTTTTATAAAGCTCTAGCAGTTGCCCCTTTTGATCTTCGCTTAGCTCGGTTTTGTGCGCTAAGCAGGCGTAATCGAGTGCGTGTTTTGTACATAGCGAGAAAGGAATATAATTTTGCATTAACCCACGTCTAAATGAATACTCTAATTGCTTTTCGCGCCATGTATTTGAAAATGCTTGGGCGTTATCGCCAATCATGTCGTCGAGTAAGGACAGTACGCCGTGAGTGTTTATTAGCGTACCGTATACGTCAAATGCAAGTGTAGTTGCCATGTTTGCTCCGCAATAAAATAAATTAAGTTAGTTTTAGAGTACTTGCTTACAGCTTAACTTAATTTGAACAAACGCTCAAATTAATAAAACTTATAAGCATCGAGTGCTAAAATATCCATTTCTATATCTTCATGTATTTTTTCGGCTTTACCGTCACTACTTCCAAGCGCTGCAAAAAGAGGTAAAAAGTGCTCCTGGATAGGGTGATTAAATAAAGCATGGGGTGCTTCATTTAAATAGTTAAGTAACGCTTGGGTGTTTTGCGCTATTAATTTTTGCTCAACCCAATGAGTAAACTCATTAACCATTTGAACACGATTAGGTGTAGCAGGGCTTTTAAATATTTCACGTAGATTGTGACTAATCCCACCGGAGCCAATAATTAATACGTTATCGCTGCGCAGTGGTGCAAGTAACTGTCCGTATTTATACGTCGCCTGAGCGCCTAAACGCGTGTTAATAGACACCTGAACAATGGGAATATTAGCTGCTGGGTACATTAAGCGCAGCGGGATCCACACACCATGATCCCACCCTTGATCTGCACTTTGCACCGTTTTAATACCCGCTTTGTAAAAGTACTCACTAATAGTATTAGCAAGCTTAGGGTCTCCTGGTGCTGGGTATTGAATTTCATACAGGGGCTTGGGGAAGTTATAAAAGTCGTGAATAGTATGCGGCGCATCTCCTGATGTAATAACTATATCGTGCGCTTCATCAAAGTGGGCAGAAAACACCACAATAGCACGTGGTTTACTAAGCGTTTGAGCTAATGATGCAAGAAAATCTGACGTAGCCGATTGCTGAACAGCCATCATTGGCGAGCCGTGAGATATAAATAAAGCAGGCTGAGTCATACTAAAATCTTAAACAAATAGATGCGTTATAAACACTATATAAGTTTCTATTTTGACGATAAATATGATAATTATTTATACATTATCAACAAAGCATTGTTAAAAAATGGATAAGCTCACCACCATGAAGACCTTTTTAGCCGTTGTGCAAGAAGGATCGTTTTCAAAAGCGGCCGATAAGCTCGATATTTCGCCGCAGTTAGTCAGCAAATATATTTCTGCATTGGAAGATAATCTACGCACGCGTTTATTACACCGTACAACGCGAAAAGTAAGTGTTACAGAGGCTGGAAATCAATATTATCAGCGTTGTCAGCAGGTGATTATTGATATTGAAGACATGGAAAACTCACTAAACAACTTAAGCGAAAATGTATCGGGTGTGCTTAGTATTAGTGCGCCTATGTCGTTTGGTACTAAGCATTTAGCAGGTTTGTTGGTTGATTTTCAAAAGCAGTATCCAAATTTAAAATTAGACTTACGGCTCACCGACCAATATGTAGATATAGTAGAGCAGGGTATTGATATTGCTCTGCGCATTGGCGTATTAAAAAACTCAACGTTGATAGCTAAAAAAATTGCACCTATACACCTAGCGGTGTTTGCATCACCCGATTATTTAAAACGCCATGGCACGCCACAAACGCTTTTAGATTTACAATCACATAATTATTTACGCTATTTCCACAGCGAGCCCACAAAACGATTATTTGGAGTTAATGAGTTAAAAAGCGAGCTAAAGCTTGAAAGTAACTTTGCGGCTAACAATGGTGATTTGCTACTAAATACAGCCATTGCGGGTGGTGGTATTGCTATGCAGCCCACATTTATAGCAGGGGAAGCACTGGCTCAAGGTAAAGTAGTGCGCATTTTGAAAGACTATGAACCCGAGCCAATGGGGCTTTACATGGTGTATGCAAACAGACAGTTTTTACCCAGTAAAGTGCGTGCATTTGCTGATTTTACTAGTGGCTATTATGGCGATACACCTTACTGGGATTTAGCGTAATAAAAAGTAAACCGCTTAACAGGCATTATATAAAAGCTAAATTTTTAAAAAATTCCGTAGTAAATTTCTTAGTACTTTAAACACCTCTTGATTACTGTGTTGCTGATGCTGTAATACATCAACATTAGCCATCCAACCCATTTCTTCAAACTCAAGAGGAAGTTTAACCAGCTCCCCACTTTGTACTGCATCTACAGCTACATGGTTTGGTAATAAGCACCACCCGTTACCTTGTATTGCTAGCTCGAGTAATACAAAGTAATTATCGGCATACCAAATCTCTGGGCTAATTTTTAGCTGAAAGCTACTTGTTTGCGTATTGCGAGAACGAAGAAGAAGTTGTCGATGTAGCCGAAGGCCATCCATATTTTCACATCTGATCCCCGCTAAAGGGTGCGATTTAGCAACATATAAATCAAATTTTACCGATCCAATACATTCATAGTCTAAGTAGCTCGGTATATTTAATTCACTAAAAATAATACCCGTTATAGGCTTTTCGCTGTTTAGCATGTCAATTATGTCATGGCTGGATGCACTTAAAAACTCAAGCGATACGTAAGGATACTTACTTTGCAGCTTGCTAATAATACTCGCGATAGTTTTAAACGGGATCCCTTCGTCTAGTGCGATAGTGATTTCGGTTGGTGTTTTTTCGTTTAGTGCTAATGCAGAGTTTGTTAATCGCTGGTGTTGATTAAGCACGGCCTTAGCCTGGGGTAGTAACTGTTTACCGGCTTCGGTTAATTGTGGATAGCGCCCTGTGCGCTCAAATAATGTCGCATTACAGTCTATTTCTAAATTAATAATATGCTGGCTTATTACCGACTGCGCTTTACTTAAACCGCGCGCAGCAGCTGAAAACGATCCAGCTTCAACGGTAGCCACAAATGCTTGAAGCTGTTCAATACTAAACATATCGCTTTTCCCGATACTAAGTAACTAACACATATCTTTATAATGAATGAAAATACAGCCATCGTCATCAACTTAAGAAGTTATTTATATATGAACACAGCAGAACGTATTTTTCAGGCACTAATATTTGAGATGATAGCATTATCTTTTGTTGTACCTGCATCAGTTTATTTTGGTGGGTTTGCAACAGGAAAAATGGCAATAGTAGGTGTTGGTTTATCAATCTTCGCCATGCTTTGGAATTACATTTACAACATAGTGTTTGATAAAATAGTTGGGCATAACCGAATCGAGCGAGGTTTAGTAACCCGCATTACGCATGCATGTGGCTTTGAGCTGGGTATGTTAGTAATAACGCTGCCAATACTTGCTTGGTATTTAAATATTACATGGCTAGCCGCTACAGCATTAGAAGCTGGCTTTTTAGTTTTTATACTCATATACACGTATATTTTTAATGTGTTGTACGATAAGTACCAACCTTACAAAAGATGGGTTAATAAATCGCAATGTGCTTGATATTTTTAAGTTTATAAAAGCAACGCTGTGGAGTATTGAGATCGTTTTGGCAAAAGCGCAATGGCAATAAATAACGGTAAATGTGGCTTTTAATTAAACCAATTAGCACTGCTCAATTGACTAAGTAGTGCTAATTTACTATTTGTACTATTTACCGGCTAACTGTAATGGGGGTTTACAGTAACTTTTTGCTTTATATATTTAGCCCTTTCAATATGTTCCACACGCTCTCACCACTAGGATGAAGCGCAGCATGATACCGATACGCGTAATATGTAATAGGCACGTAATAATGCTTTTGACTACCTAATAACTAAGTTTAAAAACTTCGTTTTTAAACGCCAGCAAGCTGCGCTTATACAAATGCCCAACAATCAATGTACTTACTACTAAGCGTTGCTTAAAAATAAACCACACTGACTATAACGAGGTGTGCCAAGCAAATGGCACACCTATTTTGTTATGTGGGTATGGGGGCGTTTTCTGCAATAAGCTGTTTAGATTTCAATTCACTCCAAAATTCGCTTGGTATGGTAACTTTCATTGAGGCTACATTAGCTTTAATTTGCTCTGCCGTGCGTGCGCCAGGAATAATTGAGGATACCGTTGAAGGTGCCTCTGCGAATTGCAGTGCAGCTGTTTTAATATCAATCCCATGTTTAGATGCAATGTCGCTTATTGCATTAAACTTTTGCTGCATAGGCCCAGGAATTTTAGGTGAATAATTAAAGCGGTTACGACCGGCTAAAAAACCACCATTAAGCGGAGCACCAATGACTGCTGAAACACCTCGTTTATCAAGCATAGGAAAGGTTTTATCAAGTGCCTGCTTATGATCTAAAATTGAATATTGCAGCGCTAGTAAGCAAATATCAGGGTCTGACATATCAAGCGCTTTATAAATAGCATGAGGTGTATTTACTCCAAAACCCCAGCCTTTAATTATTCCTTCATCACGCATTTTAGTTAACTCAGGAATAGCCCCTTTTGCAGCCTGATCAAAATACTTAAGCCAATCATCTCCCATATCACTATTTTGCGGTGATAAATCGTGAATATAAACAATATCAAGTGAGGCGACACCAATACGATGTAACGTGTCTTCTATTGAACGACGCGTACCTGATGCAGAGTAATCATATTTATAATGAAAAGGTGAGTGATCAGCCCAATGCCAACTATTTTCTAGAGGCTCTGCTGAAGGGGTAAGAAGGCGACCTACTTTTGAGGATAAAACATAATCTTCACGCTTTTTGTTTCGAAGTAAATCACCGAAGCGCCTTTCACTTAAACTCAAGCCGTAAAAAGGTGACGTATCAAAATGACGAATACCAGAATCCCATGCTGCATTTAGCATTGTTAAAATTTCTGCATCGCTTGATATAGTATTAAAGCCATTCCCAGCGGCAAGACCGCCTAAGCCCATTCTTGATTCAGGCCGGTAATGCTTAGCGTTAGTAACATCGTTTGTGGGCAGAGCAGCGCTTTTATCTATTGATCCTTTAGTTTGCATAACACTGCCGTTAGACATTTTTACTTTTAATTGTTCAGCCAAAGCTGAAGCACTAAAAATAGAGCCTAAACTTAAAGCAGCGCCTGCTTTAATAAAATTTCTGCGAGATACCATGTAACTATTCTCCTTGAGTAAGGTTAAATATCTACGCTATAAACTAGTATAAATACCAACCAAACTCAAGCGAGAGGAAAGCAATAAATGTCAATACTTTCAATAAGATGGTTAAATTAACAAACGCTGAACGCGCACTTTAATTAACATTTTAGAATGATTATTTTCTTTACTCGTACAGTACTTTAATATGCACAAAATAGTGCACTTTAATAGCTTGATAAAAAAGCAAACTTCCAAATTGGTGCACGCCTTAATACTCATTTACACAACATAAAAATGGTTACATTTATTCAAGTGTAAAAATTAGTAAACAAAACCGGAATACATAAAAAGAGTGAATACCAAAGCTTAGTTAATCTCACTAGCAAAGCGATTGCGGTAACGCTTAGTTAATTTAACCGAGCGTAGCTGGTCGCTAATCAAAGTAAATATTGGTGAAGCGTTTGTTTTTACAGATTTGCCTTGGCCTAAACGGCGTATTTGCCTTTTTACCAGTGCCATAGTGGCAAGCCCTGCAAGGGTTTTATCTTGCCAAGTAACACTGGGTAATACGGCTAGTTGCAGTGGCTCATTTTGCCATTTGTTTGGTAAATTTGGTTGGTATGCAAGCGCAGTGGCAATACCCACGAGGGCCACTCCACTTTCAATCACGTTGTTGGCAATAGATAAGCGACTAATGCCGCCGGTGGTCATTATTGGGATTGATGAGCGGTGGCTAATCGCTTTTGCAAACTCTAAAAAGTATGCTTCGCGGGCAAGTGTGCGTTCGTCACCTGTTTTACCTTGCATGGCAGGGGCTTCGTAGCTACCACCCGAAAGCTCTACAAAATCAACATTGAGTTCATTCAATAAATCCACTACAACTTGCGCGTCACTGGGTTCGAACCCACCACGTTGAAAATCTGCAGAGTTTAACTTTACTGAAACCGAAAAGGTCGGGGAACAAACCGCTTTAATACTGCGGGTTATTTCGAGAAGTAAACGGGCTCTATTTTGTAAACTTCCCCCCCATTTATCGTCGCGCTTATTGGTAAGTGGCGATAAAAACTGGGCAAGTAAATAGCCATGCGCTGCATGTATTTGTACGCCATTAAAACCGGCTTTTTCGGCTAGTAGTGCAGTTTGTGTAAAACGGGTAATAACATCGTCAATGTCGGTTTGAGTCATTGCCTTTGGTACGCCAAATAAGTGCGAGTGCTTACCCATATTAAGTGCAACACTTGACGCTGATAGAGCCTTTCCACCCATTTTTTTAAATACTTGCCTACCAGGGTGATTAATTTGCATCACCACTTTGCAATTATTTTGCTTTGATAAACGAGCAAGCTCGGCAAAGGCTGTAATATCGGTACTTTGCTCAAGCACAAGGCCACCTGGGCCTGTCATCGCTAAATGATCAACCATTACATTGCCGGTAATAATTAGCCCTGTACCGCCTTTAGCCCATGCGCTATAAACGTTTTTAAGTGCTTGGGAGGGTGTTTGGTCCTCTTGTGCTAGGTTTTCTTCCATAGCGGCTTTGGCAATACGATTTTTTAATACTAAACCACTTGGCAAGGTAAAGGAGGTAAACACAGGGTTGCGCATAATTATTGGCTAATTAAATTGACATTAAAACAACTATAACCTTAAAGTTAGCTTGAAGGTCAACCTACTAAGTTTATGTAAAGTGGAGTTATTATTAGTTATGAAAATAGGCGAACTTGCAAAACTTACCAACATACCTGCCAGCACTATTCGTTTTTACGAAAGCAAAGGGTTATTAACACCAACCACTCGCAGTGCTAATGGTTATAGGCTGTACACCCAACAAAACTTGGAAAAACTGCAATTAATTAAATTTTCACAAAGCTTGGGTTTTTCACTCAACGAAATACCTTTATTACGTAACGAAAACGGCGAGCTAAACCACACAATAATAATCGAGCGTTTAGAAAAAAAACAAAAAGAAGCTGACATTTTGATTGAGCAAATGCAGAAAAAGTCACAGCGTATTGGCAGTTTAACTGCGTTACTAAACTCTTATTGGGATAAAGGCGAATGCCTACCAGAAAGTAAATTAAATGAATTACTAGAAGTGATGGATTACAAATAAACTAATACAGCTTATTCAGGGCCTGTTTATCTTTTGAGGTTAAATTTGCAGCAGACTGTTTGGTATTTAGGCAAGGCAGAGTCTATGTAGTGTGGTTATTCCCCATAAACAGACGATAACGTAGTATAAATGCCAAACATGCGCTGCCCGAAGGGTTCTGCCTAGGGGCAATTTACTCTTTGTTGCCTACATGGATGTAGGTAAGGGGCGAGAGCAGGACGCGGAAGCTTTGCTCGGTTTTTACTTATTATTACATGGATGTAAGCCATTAGAATAACGCAGGAGCAGTTATCGAGCCCACTAAATTACAAACCTCGCGCCGCGATTAAATAGCCCCTAGATTGAACAAATTTTATCCTGAGAGGTCAACAAGCCCCAGTAAGCTGTATTTTATTTATGTTACTTAAGCTTTTTAATGCCAATTAACACACAGATGGCACCGCCAATAATACCCGCCCATGCTTCTATTGGTGTATCACCACTAAATGCACGGCTTAGCTGCGAAGCCGCCGCATCATACACGTCATATCCCCACATAATTAAAGCGATACCTATAACGATTAAAACAATACCTATAATCTTATTATTCATAAACACCTCTGGTTTCTAACGTACATTATTTAACATACTTAATTGAAAACACTTAATAAATCTAATCAAGCTCTAGCTGCGCACGTTCAACGCTCTCACTAGGTAACTCTTTTTGTACCGATACACCAAGCTCTTTAAACTCTGATGCTTGTTTAATTAAATTACCTTTACCGCGGTATAATTGCGAGAACGCTTTGTCGTAACTTTCTTTCGCTTTATCAAGCTGCTTACCTACGCCTTCCATACTTAATAAAAAACCATTGAGCTTGTTATAAAAACGCTCAGCGCGATTTGCCAGCTCTTTTGAGTATTTGGTTTGCTCTTCAAAACGCCAAAGCTGTTTAACAATATTTAAACTAGTAAGCAAGGTAGTAGGTGTAGCTACCAGTATATTTTTTTCGATTGCTTGTTGGTAAATATCACTTTGATATTTAAGTGCTTCTACAAAAGCTGATTCTATTGGTACAAACATAACCACAACTTCAGGCGAATTAAGCCCTGGTAAACGGTCGTACGATTTACTCGCAAGCTCATTAATACGTGCTGTAACGGCGCTTACATGCTCTTTAATTGCTTGATTAGCATCTAGCTCATTTTCAGCGTTCACATAGCGTGTATAAGCATTTAATGATGTTTTAGCATCAATGACTAAGTGGCGACCTTGTGGTAAGTAAACAACTACATCAGGGCGCAAGCGGCCATCTTCAGTGTTAAACGACACTTCGCGCTTATAATCAACGCCAGCACGTAAGCCAGCGCTATCTAAGACGTTTTCGAGCATGAGTTCGCCCCAATTACCTTGGGTTTTCTTTTGCCCTTGTAACGCGTTGCTGAGCTTGTCGGCTTGATCTGTTATAGCTTGGCTTTTAGCTTGCAAATGCAATAGCTCGGTTTTAAGCGCGGTTCGTTGTTTTATGTCTTCAACATGTATTGATTCCATTTTTTCTCTAAAGCCTTTTAGCTCGCCTTGAACCGGTTTTAATAATTGTTCAATGCTTTCTTGATTTAAGGTTTTAAAGCTTTGTGATTTTTCTTCTAGAATCTTATTGGCTAGGTTTTCAAATTCTTTTTTGAGCATATTTTTACTTTGCTCAATTTGCGCGAGTTGCTCGGTAAAGCTTTGTTGTTTTTGCTCGAGGGTGGTGCGCATATTATTATATTCAACATCGCGTTGATTATATTGCTCACGAAGCGCTGCAAGCTCGCCTTCGGCTTTACGCCAAAAGTGATTGTATTGAATGCTTTGTTTTTCTTGTTCGCTAAAACGCGTTTTAAAATGCTGGGCTTCATCGCGCTGTTCTTGGTGAGTATGTTCTAGCAGTTCGTGATCTTCTTGCAAGGCGCTATATTGCAGCTCTTTATTATCAAATTGATTTTGTAATAGGGAAAGCTGTTGCTGCTGTTCGCTTATTTGTAGATGTAGCTTTTTGCGAAGCTGTGTTGATACAACGCCGTAAAATACAACGCCTAACGCAACACCAGCACCGGCGCTTAGCCAATCAATATTAGTGAGTACTTGAGTGAGCATAAAATAAACTTATAAAATTTAGAGACATGCCATCATAACCAATAACAAGCAATAGAAGTAGGGGAGCAAAGAAATTACAGACATAAAAAAACCAGCTCAAAATAAGCTGGTCAAATATTACTAAATTAAGTAATCAAAGGGAAAATCAACATGTGCCCGAGTAAGCTGTAACTTAAATACATAATCACCAAAATAACTAATATTACTGGGTGAGGCTATATAACAACAGGCATTAGAGTAGACCGGAAAACAAAATAATTAATTCAAATTAATTTACGAAAGATCATTTATTTTTATTCGGGTTGATTTAAACAAATCAAATTATGGGCATAAAAAAAGCCAGTTCAAAATGAACTGGCTTAATCATTACTAAAATTAGTAATCAAATAGGGGGAAATCAACATAAAACCTGTATTAACTGCAATTAATCAACAAGCATAATAGTAGACGCCGCTCTTTGAATTAAGTTCATAAAAAGATCAAAACTTTTAAAATAAAATTGAATGCTAAATTTAGGCATAAAAAAAGCCAACTCAAAATGGGCTGGCTCAATCATTACTAAAATTAGTAACTAAATCGGGGGAATCAACATGAAAACTTGTATTAACTGCAATTAATCAACAAGCATAATAGTAGACGCCATTTTTTAAATTAAGTTCATAAAAAAGTAAAAACTTTTAAAATAAGTGCCGAACGCTAAATTTTAGGCATAAAAAAAGCCAACTCAAAATGGGCTGGCTTAATCATTACTAAAATTAGTAACTAAATGGGGAATCAACATGATGCTTGTGCTAACTGCAATTAACCAACAAGCATAATAGTAGACGTCCGCTTTTTAATTAAGTTCATAAAAAGATCAAAACTTTTTAAATCAATTTAGTTTTTAATTAGCGATAACATTTGTTGTTCATCAAACTTTGTAAAGCTCATTGATTTATCAGTAAATAACGCATCTACAAGGGCTTGTTTGTCTTGTTGCATTTTAAATACTTTTTGCTCTATTGAATTACTCATTATGAGCTTATACACAAATACAGGGTTAGTTTGGCCAATACGGTAAGCTCTATCAGTCGCTTGCTTTTCTACTGCAGGATTCCACCATGGATCAAAGTGAATAACTGTATCGGCTTGTGTTAGGTTAAGGCCTGTACCGCCGGCTTTTAAGCTAATTAAAAACACAGATGTTTTACCACTGGTAAACTCGTCGATTACTTTATCTCGGTGGCGCGTTTGGCCCGTAAGCATACTAAAGTTAATGTTTATTTCTTCGAGGCGTTGGGCTATTAAATCGAGTGCTGATGTGAACTGACTAAATATAATAATCTTACGACCGAGACTTAACATAAGCGGTAAGTGTGTTGTTAACCATTCAAGCTTAGCGGAGCCTGCTTGAGTGTCTGGATCTATTAATTTAGGGTGGCAACAAATTTGCCTTAACTTTAAAAGTGCCTCTAAAAATGCAAGTTTACTTTTTTGTGCGCCTTGTTCGGCAAATAAGTCTATTAGCTTCTCTTCTAATGAACGTGTAATACCTTGATACATTTCTTTTTGCTTAGGCTCAAACTCAAACTCTTTAGTTAGCTCTGTTTTTTCAGGCAGCTCTTGCGCTACTTGTGCTTTAGTGCGGCGCATTATAAAGGGCATAATTAACGCTTTTAACTGCTCAGCTCTCTCCATATCAGCTTCACGCTCAATAGGCGTTTGAAAGTGCTGCTTAAAGTGGGCTTGAGACCCAAGTAACGATGGCATAGCAAAATCGAGTAACGATTTAAGCTCAAGTAAATTATTCTCGATTGGAGTACCACTTAAACAAAGTTTAAAGTCGGCATTTAAGCGTTTAACTAATCGCGAAACCTGTGCGGTATCGTTTTTAATGTATTGTGCTTCGTCGAGGATTATATTTTCAAAATATAATGGTGAATAATATGCAATATCACGCTTTAAAAGTGGATATGTAGTAAGTATACACTGCGCTTGCGCTAAGTGCTGTAAAGGATCGTTACGATTTGAACCAAAAATAGTGGTGACTTTTAAGCTTTTAGCAAACTTAATAATTTCGTTTTTCCAGTTACTCACCAAACTAGTTGGACACACTATTAGTGTAGGGCCCGCTTGCGGGCGGTTAAACGTACTGGCTAAAAATGCAATAACTTGCAAAGTTTTACCCAGGCCCATGTCATCAGCTAAAATACCACCTAATTGGTGACGTTTTAAAAAGCTAAGCCAGTCAACACCTTGCTGTTGGTACTCACGAAGTGTTACTGAGTCATTTAAGCCATGTAATGAAACCTTAGTAATTGCTTTATCGGGACTATTTAGCTCTTGTAAGTATAGCTCTAATGAGTCGTCGTGAAGCTCTACGTTTATAGCAGTGTGCTTTACTAATTCAGGTAAATACGAAAGAGGAATATTAAATTCGTCACGTGTTTTTACAAATTCAAAACGCTCTTTAAATTCATTTAATAAGTTAATTGCTGACTTATTAATAACCCCAAATTCACGACCAAGCGGATAGTAGTAAAATAGTTCACTTTGGCGATTTAATGACTGATATAGCGGGTCAGTATTAGTAAACAACAGCGATGCCTTAGCATCACATAGCAATACTTTGCAGTGCATTTGATGCCCTGCTGCGCGGTGTACATGTAAACTAACTTCACACTGCGGATTAGGACTCGTTACTTTACTTACACTTACTTGCCAACCGCGTTGCTTAAAGCCAGGGAATACTTCGTATATTAGCCAATGCAAATGGATTGAAGACTGCTTTGTAAATACCAGTTCACTTTGTAAACCCCCTTTACAAAATTCAAATCCTAAGTTAATTAGCTCGTTAGTTACAGTATTTTCAAATGCACTATTAATCGTACTTGCAGGTGCAGCACCTGCTAAATAGTTTTTATTTTTATACTTAAATAACAACGAAAGAGATAAACCTTGATCGCCCATAGTTACTTTTAAAACAGCATTACTAGAGATTTTAGGCAATGTTGGCTGTAAATTAGTAGGGTGGGGTATTACACCTGCACCAAAGTTATCGGCAAGCTGCTTGTATATTCTATCAAAATTAGCGTCATGCAAAGCAGGCATAGTTTGTAAATGTGCTATTTCGTCTGCACTCAATGGGGTGCGAAGACGGCCCGCTTTTAAATGATCTAAATCGAGGTAAGTAGGTGGTGTTGTTTTTAATAAAGCCCAGTTTTGTGTTTGCTCAAGCTTAATAACTAATTGTGAGAGATCTTTATCTTGCTCCCAACTAAAACTTAATGCTTGGCCAGATTGCGCTTTAATTGGCACTCGAGAACGCTGGAAAAACAGGCGTTCTGTAGCTATCAACTGTTGTAAGGCACTAAAACCCCACTGGCCTTTTAGCTCAATACTCCCAACTGCATTTTGTGAGCGTATCCAACTAAATAATCTAAAATCACTTTCGAGTAAGTCACTCGGCGTTACAAAACTATTTAACTGCTGCTCGGTCAGGTTTCGACCTAGCGTGTAATTCTTTTTAGTCTCAACATTCGCTATTTTAGGTGTTAAGAATACTTTGTTATTTTCAATATCTAATACAAATAATAATACTTGCGATGGCGTATTTTGATCACCACTTTTAAGTGCGCTTAATTCGCTAAACCAGTCATTAATAAAGTAATCTTCGCCATATTCACCAGAGTGCTCTATTTTGAGCTTAAATAAAATAGCAGCTAAGTGTCGGCATTTAGTTTTTGCATTACACGTACAATGCGTATCAACAGAATAACCAGTTGGTACTTTACTGATCTCAATACGTTGATTAAACGATGATCCATTATCCACTTGTACAGTAGAGTCGACTACAGAAAAATTAGGGGTGTGTTCTAGCCAAGTGATTTGACCTTTCTTGTAATATTCTTTGCCTTTATCTAAAACATTTTCACGGAAAAGTTTTTTAATAAAGCGTTCAGACAGAGGAAACTGGGTAGCCTGCTCATTTTTAATTTCTTCAAAAATAGCCATTAAATCATTTTTTGATAAGTTAGCAGACATGTCACTCTAAGCATTAAATTTTAAAAATAATCCTGCCAGTATATGCCTTATGTGCTCTGAGCTAAAGCACTATTAACAAGATATAAACTGGTTGGAGCTGATAACTTAGTAAAAAATCGGTTTGTAAGTAAAAATAAGCATCCAATTTTACAAAATAATATTTAAAACAACTGCAATGGTAGAAGTTACATATAGTTAGAAACATAAAAGTAGGCATTACAGATCACGATTTTACTAACAATAATAATAAATGAAGGAATGTAGCTAAAAAGAGGAGATTAGTTAGTAAAAAAGTGATCTTGAAGAAGGAATATGATTATTTAAAGAGGAAATAGGCCAGTAAAGATCAGATTTTTACTAACAAAACAATCTGCCAGATCACTATTTAACTAAGTAAATATGCCTGACAGATCATTATTTAACTAACTAATTAAAGGCACTTAATAACTTAGTTAATTGCTCTAAGCGCTTGTCTGTCATTACTTTATTATCAATTTTGATAGAGACATCACCGCTTTTTAAATTGCGTTGTACCGATATAAAGTTATTTTCTAGTACAGCTTCGCGCTTAACAGCTACTTGTGGCTCTGAAGTTAGGCATTTAGTGATCGCCATTGCACGCTTGTCGTCGCTTGTAATCGCATTTAACTCTTCATCACTAGCAAGGGCACTAACAAGTTGATTAAACGCCTCTTCGTCTCGCTCCTTTGCGCTAACAAGCTTTTTAGCCACTTCGCGACCTACGTGATTAGCAGTAGGGTAAAGCGCAATAACATCAGCAGGAATTTGCTCATAAGCTTTAATTGCATCTGCAATTGCAGTATGCGATACACCTTCTATCGCGGCAATCTCTCTATAAGATCCTTTTTTACCTTGCTCAATAAGCTCATTTTTAGTTTGTTGGTATGCTTGGCCAAGCTCCCATAAACTAGGAGCAATGTATTGATCTGAAGATACCGCTAAAATTTTTGCATCTTGATCAGTAAAATCGCTTGAACTAAGTACTAAATAATCTGCGTTACCTAAAATACAGGCCATACGACGACGTGAACCTGCCAGAACTAAACTTTTGTCACCTTGATCCCAAAGTAGGGCAGGATGTTGATTTCGGCCATCTTCACGAATTGCAGGAAGAATGTCTGATACTGACTTTTCGTTTAGAAGTGCCTGTACACGACGATTTTTGCCATATACACCAGTGGTAGATTCAATATCAGCATGTGCGATCACTTTACAAACAAGCGTAATTTGACGAGCAGGGTCGCTCGGTGCAGGCATTCTAATTACATCGCCAGCATTCGCTTGTTCTAGTAATGCATCAAGGCTACTACTGCCTACAGCAGTTGCGAATGGATCTAAGCGGGTGTCATTTTTACGTTTTTTAGCCATTTTTATTTAACATCCTTACTTAGGGGTATTGAGTGTTGATTGAGTTGACTGCCAATTTGAACGAATAAGCATTTCTAGCTCATCGACCACATCTTTAATATTTTCTTGAGCGCGCATTAATGACTCACGACTTGCTAAGCTGTCTGACGCTTTTTGATCAAAAATAGTGTTGAAAGACGATGAACTAGCGGTAATCGCGGAGCTGTGATTGATTGGGTAGCTCATTACTTGGCGACCAAATGCACTACGAACATCTTTAACGATATCGCGCTGTGAGTGATTACCTTTCACATAGTTGGTCACTAAAAATTGCATAAAATCCCAGCCCTCATGGCCAAGTGCTGCAACTGTATGGTAAATCTCACCTAGTCGTTTTAAATATTTGTTATTAGCATCAAAATCTACAGCTTCCGGATGAACAGGAATAAGCATCGCTGTAGAGGCCATTAATGCATTATAAAACATAAAGTTAAGGGTAGGTGCTGTGTCAATTAAGATAATATCAAACTCGTCTTTAACGGGATCAATTACTTTCTCAAGTAACTTATGGTAGTGGCGAGTTTGTTCATAATTAGAGGTATCTTTGAGCAATGTTGCTGTTTCGTGCTCAAAGTAAAAGTCATCCATACCCGATGGTAGTACACGAATATTTGGTATATGCGTTGGTAAAAATGAGTTAGACACAAATTCAGGCCATGTTTCACCCTCGTCTAAATCTATACAATCGCGCATTAAATCACCGACAGTAATCGGCTCGTGCTCACTTGAAGGAAAAAAGCTTGAGGATGAACCTTGTGGATCTAAATCAATAATACCAATGCGATAACGTTTTATATTTGTAGTTGCTAAGGCTGCTGCAATATTAACCATGCTAGTTGTTTTACCACAACCGCCTTTGAGGGAGTTAATAACAATAACTTGCAGTTTGTCATCACCAGTACGGTGATCTGGTTTAATGTCCATAATATCGGCCATAGCAAAAATATTTACTAATGTGTAAGCATAGTGACCGTTAGCACCGCGTTTTATGTTTAAATCATCGAAGTCGCCATTATCATGACGTCTTTTTAAAGTACGATTATTACAACCTAATAAATCAGCAGCTGCTTTTTGCGTATACGTTCTTAATTCTTTTTCTTCTGATTTAAGATGGGCACGGTAGTGCTGAATACGTCCTTCTAATGATTTTTCAGCAACTTCAGCTGTGGCTTTCAAAAGCCGATAGGTACTTAATGCGTTATTGTTGATAGACATACTTTCTTCCTCAAAGTTAGGCAGTTAGTATAATGTCCATTCAAATAGCTGTAAACAACTATTTAAGACGACATGCATTTTAAGAACAAGACATCTAAAAATATTTTTACACCTTTAATATTGCTTAGTATAAATAAAGAAGTATAAAGGTGGTTAAATATATAAGGTAATAAAGGTTAAGGGTGTAAAAATAACACATAACATTATGATTTATATGAATAATTTTTAAAAAAACAGATCAGGTTTATACTTGGTTAAGATCAGATCTTTATCTACCTGCGGATCAGCTTTTTACTAAGGTCTATTTTAAATATAGAGTTATGCACAGGTTACGCATGAAGTTATGAACAAAAAGAGCCCTGCAGATCAGTTTTTTACTAAGTAAATTATAAAGTTATGCACTAGTCGCAACATAAAAATACGCTTTTAATTAGTATAGATCTGATCTGTACTTGGTACAGATCAGATCTATTCTAACTCGGTAAGGCTTTATCCACAGGGGAATATATTTTTTGGTGTATTTGTCGTGCTTAATTTTAAAATTAAGCCATTGTAATGGACAAAATAACAGCTGAGTTAGTAAAAATTAGATTTGTGATAGTCCAGTTAGTATAAATATGATCTGAAATCGTAAGTAATGTACATCACTTAGTATAATAGTGATCCAAACGTTTTATTTAAAGTCAGATCACTTTTATACTAACTTAAACATTTAACTTTTGTTGCTTAATGTGTTGTTATTAGCTGTCGCAATAAAAATGGAAATAAGAACAATGAGCCGAAAGGTCAACATCTCGGTAGATAACTTGCCCGATACACTTAGGGGCCAAATCCACGGGGTGGAAAGTGCAATAGATAACGAAAGTTTAGCACTATTTACAGACAACAAAGACGTGCGAATTTCTATTGAAAATGCAGCACATGGATTACGTGCATATTCAAACACGTTTAATCACTATGATTTGTGGGGACGCTTTGTTCGCTCGGGCTATAAAAAATTGCCACTTGAAGAAGCGCCTAAAAAAACAATTATTACGCGTAAAATATCTGAAAAAGTAGATGGTATTTTGTACGATGGCGAAATAAAAATAACGCCAGCTGTTGTAAGTACACGCAAAGATGGCGAAGATGTTGAATACCTTGTTTGGCCATCAGATAGAGAAGAAAAAGTAGAGCGAGCACTTATTCGTTTAGCTTCTAAAGGCAAAATAGTTAAAATTAATTTTAAATCCGGTATTCAATATGCGGTTGTTTTTTCTATGAACGAATTAGCACAAGAACTCAAAGCGGTAGGGCAGTCAATGCCATATCCTGCAATAAAAGAGTCACTTGAAGCATTGCAAGGTTCTAAACTTTCATTTAAATATTCGGCAACAGATACTAAAAATTCTGATATAGATGATTCGTTTTACGAGTCAAACATGAACTTTTTATCGTCACTCCATTTTAGTGGCAAAAAAGGTCAGGGTGGCAATGTAAAATGTGTCGCCTGTTTAAATGCATTTGTTCATAACATGATTGATAACCTTGAATACAAAGGGTATTACTTTAATAGCGCTCAAGAATTAAAACGTGGATTATCGCGTTGGATGATGCTTCGTTTGTATCACCTTTGGCGTTATGCAGCACCAGGTAAAACGTACCATTTTAGATTACTCTCTATTATGGAAAAATACGGATCTATTTATTCAACTGATGATATTACCGAAAATAAATTAAAAGCACTTCGTCGTGATATGACCACCACAATGAAAGATTTGATTGAAAAAGGTGCAATATCAGAATACAGCATTACAAACGTTAAAGATGAAAAAACCGGTAACATTATCGATTACACATACGAAATGCACCCGTCTGATCAGTTTTGCGATGAAATTCTTACATTGAACAAACACAATAAACGCATTGAAATCCAAGGCGGTAAACGCATTGTTGAAAATGCCGTGCTGATTGATGAAGATAAAATTGAAGAAATAGTAGAAAAATAATAACCGTTATTTTAAATACTGTACGCATAACTAAAAAGGCCACATAGTGTGGCCTTTTTAACATAATGACTAACGCTCAACCTGTTCTAAATATAACCTATCAACCAAAAAATCATACTCGCGCTTACGAGGGTGAGTTTCAGGTTTTTGATAATCAGGTAATATACCTAATTTTACGTCTGGTTCTGGATTAATCAGAATAAAGGGTAATGCAGCACTCACATGATAGCGATTTTGCGCCGTATATCTCACATTTACCTGTGGACTCACACGAGTAGGGCGGCGAATTCTAAGTTTTTCCTTTTCGCCTAAACTAGCAACCCTTAATTGTTCTTGAGCTACAAGTGATTGCCATTTTTGTTGATCTATCATTCTTGGATTTCGATAACTGGCCGATTTGTCGAGCATTTCGAGAGCCATTTTTTTAGTCAGCGTTTTAGTTGCGTGTTTGTGCATCCAAGTAAACCTAACCGAAAATGGCGATTCGCTTTCACTATGAATTTTACGATATGCGGCAAGCGTTATTAAATTTGGTATAGCATTGTGAACTGCTTCAAATCGAGCATCGTTGCTATCAATAGCTAAAATACATTCTTTAAACGTAGCTTTAGCTTTATTTACTTGAGCTATACGATTATTTAAAGCTTGTTTATCTGCATTTTTAATAACGAGCAAACCAGGGTGCCTTTTTAAAACACGACTGCTTAATCCTGATTTTTTATACATGTCTGAAAAAGAGTTTAGGATTGCTTTTTGAGCAGGTACTCCAGTGATTTTAGAAACAAGTATAGATTCTGGAACTTTACTCTCATCGAAACTCCTTACATCTGGTAATTGATAATATTCCGCTTTGGAGAATTCACACTCTTTTAGTTCTTCAATCAATCTCAAAGTTAATTCGTTCATTAAATCAAACTGACTTCTAATTTGTACCTTCGTTACCATTACACACCTCAAAGAACACATCTTACTAGCCTTATATTATTACATGCACTTTGCTTTGTCTAAATTAATAATTAACAGTACTCGGTGCTCACTCTTACATTATAATTAAATTAAGTATGATGTGTTCTTTATGGTGAGAATATATATACTAAGAAAGATTGAAACTCCTTACTAATTCATATGACATTGGAGTATTTACTTTGTCGTATATAAAAAGGCTAATACGCCAAGTACTAGATTATCTACGTAGTAGGTGATAAAACTAAGTTTAGAAAAATGAGTTAAGCGGAGTTATATAATTTTCATATATTTATCTAACAGTCTTAGTATTTATAATTATTGACTCATATTACACCGTGTTGGCAGTACGGTGATCAGGCTAAAGGTTACAATGACTACAAATGCTTTTTGATATCAGTTTCTCTTTAAGGATACTTCAAGCAGTAGGGGCTTTAATCATGATGAATTGTAAATTAGCACTATCACTTTGAAGAGAAAACTTAATGGCCTACCACACCTTTAAGTTGTGGCACTTGTGAATATAGTCCTGCATACGAGTGCTATACAAGACTATGCGTCTAGGATTTAAAGCGCAGATAAATGATCACCACAAACGGTCATATCATACATTAAGCTCTGCACATAGCACTTGATAGCTTTTAATTAATTGCCCGCGTAAAGTTAAGATTACAGAAGCAGCTATTTAAGTATGATGTGTTCCTATCTAAATTACGTATAACATACCCTTATGTACTATTTATTCTCAATGCGTTAAAATTGTAAATAGTTAGCTCTAAACTCATGTATTTAAACACTTTAGTTTCTTCGAAATAAAACTAAAGTGTATGTTATATAACCACCTAGGTTAAGTAAGATTACTATTATACTTAACTCATAACTAAATAATTGGAAAATAGTGAATTTAGTCCTTGAACATAGGGGCCTGCATACGTTAATTTCTTCTTATCAGGTAATGTAGGAATGAGGAAAAATTATGCAATCGTGGAACCCAAATAGCTGGAGAGAGCTGCCAATACTGCAGCAGCCACAGTACCCGGATCAAGAAATACTTAAATCAGTAGAAAGCCAATTAAAAACGGCACCACCTTTAGTTTTTGCTGAAGAAACAAGAAGCCTATTCAAACAACTTGAAGATGTGTGCGAAGGGCGTGCTTTTTTACTTCAAGGTGGTGACTGTGCAGAATCATTTAGCGATTTTAATGCCGCTAACATTCGCGATACATTCAAAACAATCTTACAGATGGCTGTTGTATTAACTTACGGCGGTAAATGCCCTGTAGTTAAAATAGCGCGCATGGCTGGTCAATACGCTAAACCTCGTTCAGCAGACTTAGAAACAATTAATGGCGTGTCTTTACCATCTTACCGTGGCGACATTATTAATAATATCGAGTTTACAGAAGAAGCACGTATACCCGATCCACAACGCTTAATGACTGCATACCATCATAGTGCCGCTACGTTAAACTTATTACGTGCTTTTGCACAAGGTGGTCTTGCCGATCTTCACCAGGTAAACCGTTGGAACATGGGCTTTGTTGCTGCAAATCCACTTAAAGAAAAATACCAACAGCTTGCTGATAAAATTCAAGACGCACTAGAGTTTATGGAAGTGTGCGGAATTAACTCTACAATTGCGCCAAGCTTAAAAGAAACCGATTTATACACTTCTCACGAAGCGTTACTACTTGGTTACGAAGAGGCGCTTACTCGTCGCGACCACTTATCTGGTGATTGGTACGATTGTTCTGCTCACTTTGTTTGGATTGGTGAACGTACTCGTCAACTAGATCATGCACATATTGAGTTTTTCAAAGGCATTAAAAACCCAATTGGTGTTAAAGTTGGCCCAGGTATGGACCCAGATGACCTAATTCGTTTAATTGATGCATTAAACCCAGATAACATTCCTGGTCGTTTAACGCTAATTACGCGTATGGGTGCAGATATACTTCCTGAAAAACTTCCAGCACTAGTAAGAAGAGTTCAACAAGAAGGCCGTAAAGTAATTTGGAGCTCAGATCCAATGCACGGTAACACTGAAAAAGCGACATCAGGTTACAAAACACGTAACTTCGACAATATTATGCGCGAGATCAGTCAGTTCTTCGCTGTACACAAAGCTGAAGGTTCATACGCAGGTGGTGTTCACCTAGAAATGACAGGCCAGCACGTTACAGAGTGTACTGGCGGTGCTTACGGTTTATCTGACGATGACCTAGCACAGCGTTACAAAACGCAGTGTGATCCACGCCTTAATGCCGACCAAGTATTAGAGTTAGGCTTTTTAGTAGCTGATTTACTAAAAGACGCACGTAAATAATATTTATTGATACAAAAAAACCGCTTAGTTGCGGTTTTTTTATTTCTTTGATGAGTAAGTTAGTACTTACGTCGCTCCAAGTCTGTTTCTATCAATATTTTTGCAGATATTTCTTCAACAGAATGATGCGTAGAATTAAAGTAAGCAATTTTATGACGCTTATACAACATTTCCACTTCGCGAACCTCAATACGACACTGTTTAATTGAAGCATACTTAGAGTTCGCCATACGTCGATGCCTAATAGCCGCAAGTCTCTCAGGGTCAATCGTAAGTCCAAATAACTTATGTTTATAAGGGACTAAACACTTAGGCAAACCTTCATTGTCTAAATCTTCTTCTGTAATAGGGTAGTTAGCCGCTTTAATGCCGTACTGCAGTGCTAAGTATAAGCTTGTGGGTGTTTTACCACTTCTACTAACACCAATTAAAATGATGTCTGCTTCAGAAAAGTTTTTAATATTTCCGCCATCATCATTCATAAGAGCATAATTAACGGCATCAATTCTAAAATCATAACTTTTTTCGTGGATGGAATGCGTACGATGCATTTTAGGAACTGGGGCTACATTGAGTTCTTTTTCTATTTTTTCGCTATATGTAGTTAAAAAGTCATACGTGACTGCATCAGCCGATTTTATAATTTCACTTAAATTGTGGTTAACAAAAGTAAAAAAAACAAATGGCTTTTCGCCTGTTTTTGCAGCGGTTGCATTAATTAATGCTTTAATTTCGTGCGCTTTTTCTTCAGTTTCTACAAATGGAATTGTTTTATGATTAAAATCGATAGGAAACAACGACAAAGTCGCATGCCCAAACACCTCTGAAGTAATAGCGGTTCCATCTGATATATAAAAAGCAGTTCTCATAATTAACCTTTTTATTGCGTTTAAATCCCTAAAATGGGTTTCTCACGGTTTACGTGAGGACTATTGCCAGTGTAGAATGATGATGACCTTTATAAAAGGTTTTCTTTCTTAACTCTCACAGTTAGACCTACAATTTGTTTTTTTTGGAGAAAGATCCGTGCAAGAATACGTTCTCTGGTATCAAGAGCTTGGTATGCAAGATGTTCCTCGAGTTGGCGGTAAAAACGCTTCACTTGGCGAAATGATTTCAAACCTAGCAAACGCTGGTGTACAAGTACCGGGTGGTTTCGCAACTACCGCAGATGCTTTTAATGAGTTTTTAGATCAATCAGGACTCACAGCAAAAATTCACAACATCCTAGATACACTTGATGTTGATGATGTAAATACACTCGCTAAAGTCGGTGCCGACATCCGCCAATGGATAATCGACACACCATTCCAACCAAACCTAGATCAAGCCATTCGCGACGCATATAGCCAACTCCATGGCGATACTGAAGCAGATGTATCATTCGCAGTACGTTCATCAGCTACCGCTGAAGATATGCCAGATGCATCATTCGCAGGCCAGCAAGAAACTTTCCTTAACGTTGTTGGTATCGATTCAGTCATGGTCGCTATTAAACACGTATTTGCTTCATTATTTAACGACCGTGCAATCTCATATCGAGTTCACCAAGGTTACGATCACCGTGGTGTGGCCCTATCAGCGGGTATTCAGCGCATGGTACGTTCAGATAAATCAGCATCTGGCGTAATGTTTAGCATTGATACAGAGTCTGGTTTTGAAGACGTTGTATTTATTACATCAAGCTACGGCTTAGGTGAAATGGTTGTACAGGGCGCAGTTAACCCTGATGAGTTTTATGTTCATAAACCAACACTCCTTAAAAATAAACCTTCAGTAGTACGTCGTAACATTGGTTCTAAAGCCATTCAAATGATTTACTCAGAAGATAAAGCGCACGGTAAGCAAGTTGACATCGTTGATGTTGCCCCTGAGCTTTCAAATAAGTTTTCAATTACAGATGAAGAAGTGCAAGAACTTGCCAAGCAAGCTGTAATCATCGAAAAACATTACGGTCGTCCTATGGACATCGAATGGGCAAAAGACGGTAACGACGGCAAACTATATATAGTTCAAGCACGTCCAGAAACTGTTCGCTCAAACGAAGACTCTAACGTAATGGAACGCTTTCAATTAAACGGCACAAGCAACGTTGTTGTTGAAGGCCGTGCAATTGGTCATAAAATTGGTAGCGGTGTTGTTCGTGTTCTTGATTCAATCAAAGAAATGGATCAGGTACAAGTAGGCGACATTTTAGTAACCGATATGACCGACCCTGATTGGGAACCAATCATGAAACGTGCTGCAGCGATTGTTACAAATCGTGGTGGACGTACGTGTCACGCGGCAATCATTGCACGCGAACTTGGTATACCGGCTGTTGTAGGGTGTGGTAACGCAACTGATTTAATTAAAGCGGGACAAGAAGTCACTGTATCGTGCGCCGAAGGCGATACTGGCTTTATTTACGAAGGTATTTTAGACTTTGAAATACTAACGTCACGCGTTGATAAAATGCCTGAACTACCAATGAAAGTTATGATGAACGTGGGTAACCCCGATCGTGCATTTGACTTTGCACGCTTACCGCATGCAGGTGTTGGCCTTGCGCGAGTTGAATTTATTATCAACCGTATGATTGGCGTTCATCCTAAAGCATTATTAAATTTTGATGCTCAAACAGATGCATTAAAAGCAGAAATTACTGACATGATTGCCGGTTACGAATCACCAGTAGAATTTTACATAACAAAACTGGTTGAAGGTATTTCTACTCTAGGGTGTGCATTTGCACCAGAGCGTGTAATTGTTCGTATGTCTGATTTTAAATCAAACGAATACGCAAACCTAGTTGGTGGCCAGCAATACGAGCCAGAAGAAGAAAACCCAATGATTGGTTTTCGTGGTGCCGCACGTTATATCTCTGAAGATTTCCGCGATTGTTTTGCACTAGAATGTGAAGCTATAAAACGCGTAAGAAACGACATGGATATGGCTAATATCGAAATCATGATCCCATTCGTACGTACCCTTGAAGAAGGTAAACGCGTAATTGAATTACTAGAAGAGCATGGCCTTAAACGCGGCGATAATGGTCTTAAAGTAATCATGATGTGTGAGCTACCTTCAAATGCATTACTTGCAGATGAATTTTTAGAAATGTTTGATGGTTTTTCTATCGGCTCTAACGATTTAACACAGTTAACGCTTGGTCTTGACCGTGATTCTGGTTTAATCGCACATTTATTTGATGAGCGTGACCCTGCAATTAAAAAGCTACTTTCTATGGCAATTAAAACAGCTAAAGCAAAAGGAAAGTACGTAGGTATTTGTGGCCAAGGTCCTTCAGATCACGAAGACTTTGCAGCATGGTTAGTAGAGCAGGGTATTGACTCTGTTTCACTAAATCCAGATACAGTAATAGAAACATGGTTATACCTAGCTAAAAAATTAGCAAAGTGATAAATATGTAGGCTATAAAAATGCCAGCAATGTATTGCTGGCATTTTTTTATGCTCAATTAAAAGTAAATTAACGGGCTAATTTTTTATCTAAATAAACACATGATTTAGTTAACGTCTTTTGACAAAGTGATAAATAATGTCGTGCTTTAGGGTAGTAAAACGAAAAGCATAATAAACCCGCCATAAAAAATATAAGTGAAGGCTAAGGGCGTGTTGATCTTTGTGGATTGAAATTTGTTCAATCTAGGGGCTATTAAATCGCGGCGCGAGGTTTGTAACCTAGTGGGCTAAGTAAAAATAGAGCAACAAAGAGTTAATCGTCCCTAGAAAGAACCCATTGGGCAGCGCATGTTTGGTATTTATGCTGCGTTATAACCTATTTATGGGGAGTAACCACACTACATAGGCTCTGCCTTGCCTAAAAACCAAACATACTGCTGCAAATTCAACAACCAAAGGTCAACAACCAAAGGTCAACACGCCCTAGCTACAACCGCAAAAAATAATCCTAGCAAAATAAATAACACGCCACTGATCTGTAATAGCAATTTTTTCATATAATACGCCTCGCAAATGGTTAACTTGAGTATAATTTAAGCTGGATTAAAATCGATTAAAAGAGTGTTACAAACTGTAAAATCTTCAATTTCTATTCGCCATCACCATGATATAATTAGTCAAATGCCCTAAAATATCGCCGTCATGATAGCAACAATTACACAGCAAGATGCCGCGACAGAACTTGTCGCAAACTACCTAAATACCATTGCAAACCAAGGCTTTACCGGAGATACCGACGCAAGTTATGCAACGCGTATTACCGCTTCAACCGATAACAGTGTGTATCAGCAAATACCGCAAGGTGTTATTTTTCCAAAAAGTGAAAAAGATATTCAGCTCGCATTGCAAACAGCATCTCGCGACCCGTTTTTATCATTAACTTTTGGTCCTCGTGGCGGTGGAACAGGCACTAACGGACAATCGTTAACACCTGGTATTGTTGTAGATTTGTCTCGCTATATGCGCGAAATCCTCGAAATAAATGTAGAAGAAGGCTGGGTACGCGTTCAAACCGGCGTAATAAAAGATCAACTTAATGACTTTTTAAAACCTTATGGCTTTTTCTTCTCACCCGATTTATCTACCAGTAACAGGGCAACTATTGGTGGCATGATAAGTACTGACGCATCGGGGCAAGGCTCGTTAGTTTACGGTAAAACGAGCGATCATGTTTTAGGGCTAACAACTTATTTAGTTGATGGCACACCTATGTGCACCTCCCCAATAGACATCGACAAAGCACAAATTATAGCGAATCAAGACTCACTAATTGGTAGTTTATATAAAACAGTTTTAGATATATCAGTTAATGAACGCGCTGCTATTTTAGCTAAGTTTCCACGGTTAAATCGTTTTTTAACCGGCTACGACCTAGAGCATGTACTAAGTGATGACTTACTTACCTTTGACATGAGCCGACTAATAACGGGTTCAGAAGGCTCATTAGGTATAGTAACTGAAGCAAAATTAAACCTAACGCCTATTGCCGAATTCAAAACGCTTATTAATATTAAGTATGATAGTTTTGACTCAGCACTTCGTCATTCACCATTTTTAGTCGATGCACGTGCAACATCGGTAGAAACCGTTGATAGCAAAGTTTTAAACTTAGCGCGTGAAGATATCATTTGGAATTTAGTATCGGACTTAATAACCGATGTACCAAATAAAGATATGCAAGGCCTTAACATGGTCGAGTTTAATGCAGTATCAAACGATGATATAAAAGACAAAGTAGACACGCTTTGTAAGCTTCTAGATGAATGCGTAAAAAATCAAACTAATGGCGTTATTGGTTATCAGTTAACCAGTGATAAAAGCGATATACTAAAAATTTACGCAATGCGTAAAAAGTCAGTGGGTTTATTAGGTAATGTAAAAGGCAGCCAAAAACCTCTCGCCTTTGCAGAAGACACCGCTGTACCGCCTGAAAATTTAGCAGATTATATTGTCGAATTTAGAGCATTACTCGACAGTCATAATTTACAGTATGGTATGTTTGGCCATGTTGATGCGGGCGTTTTACACGTACGCCCAGCACTTGATATGTGTGACCCAGAACAAGAAAAACTACTTAGAACTATTTCAGATCAGGTCGTAAAACTAACCGCTAAGTACGGCGGTTTAATGTGGGGCGAGCACGGTAAAGGTTACCGTAGTGAATATAGCCCTGAGTTTTTTGGTGAGCATTTATATACGCAACTTCGAAAAATAAAAACAGCTTTCGATCCTAACAATCGCATTAACCCCGGTAAAATATGTACTCCTATCGATAGTGAAGACTCACTAGTTAGTGTAGATGGACAAAAGAGATCGCACTTCGATAAGCAAATATCAATAGACGTTAAAACTAGTTTTAACAACGCAATGACCTGTAATGGTAATGGTATATGTTTTAATTACGATGAAAATTCACCCATGTGCCCATCGTATAAAGTGACCGGCGATCGCCGTAATTCACCAAAAGGGCGTGCAAGTTTAATGCGCGAATGGCTGCGCCTTCAAGAGTCAAAAGATGTTGATTTACTCGAAGTAGAAAAGCAACTTAACAAAGGTGAAGTCATTACCTGGTGGGAACGTTTTGTTCATAGCCGCGAAAAACGAAAAGGTATTTACGACTTTTCTCACGAAGTAAAAGCGTCAATGGATGAATGTTTAGCATGTAAGGCATGTACAACAGCATGTCCAATTAAAGTAGATGTACCCACTTTTCGTTCGCGCTTTTTAAATTATTATCATAGTTATTATGCACGCCCGCTAAAAGATTACCTTGTTGGTAACATAGAAAACAGCGCGCCATTAATGGCAAAGTTCGCTAAAGTCATAAATCCAATTGTTAAAACATCATTAGTCAGTAATGTTATTAAAAAAACGGTTGGCTATGTTGATACACCACAGTTAAGTATTCCTGCACTTTCAAAGCGTGTTACTAAAACACAAAAATTCGATTTTGATTTACTAAATAAATTAAATGCAGAGCAACAAAGTGAATATGTATTAATAGTACAAGACCCATTTACGAGCTTTTACGAAGCGGAATTAGTAGAAAGTTTTATTACTTTAATAACCCAACTTGGCAAAAAACCAATGCTATTACCTTTTAAACCAAATGGTAAACCGCAACACGTAAAAGGTTTTTTACATGAATTTAAAGTTACAGCTAAAAATGCAGCCGAGTTTTTAAATAAATTAAATGATATTAATGCACCGTTAGTCGGTTTAGACGCGTCACTCGTTATGTGTTACCGCGATGAATATAATACAATTTTAGAAAATAACCGTGGTGAATTTAATGTGCAACTTGCCCATGAATGGCTCGAAACACAATCGTTTAAATCACTAAGCGCAAAACAAAATACAGATACCGAATTTACATTACTGAGTCATTGTACTGAAACAACTGCGCTGCCAAAAGCAGCAAATGTATGGCAAACAATTTTCAATGATATTGGTTTAACATTAAAAACAACAAATACAGGTTGTTGTGGAATGGCGGGAACTTATGGCCACGAAGCACAAAATCAAGATAACTCACGTGCGCTTTACGAAATGAGCTGGAAACCAATTGTAGATAAAAATAAACCTGAGCAACTTTTATCTACGGGATTTTCTTGTCGTAGCCAAGTTAAACGTTTTGAACAATTTAAACCAAAACACCCAATTGAATTACTAGCACAGGTTCTTAAATAACTTTATAAAATAAGAGTGCTTAAATAAGAACACTTATATAAGAGTACTTAAATAGTTTTATCTAAATAACTATTTAGTAAATTATTTATAAAATACAAAAAGGCGCAACGATTAACTTCATCAGTGATGAAAATAACCGTTACGCCTTTTTTAATACGTATTCTTAATTTATCTAGTTTAAATAATTATTTTTTAACAAAACTATCGGCAATAGGTCTAGTGCTAATACCATGTATAAATACACTAAACAAAATAGTCGTCATTGCTATTGTCGCTATTTGATATTTGTTTTCTATTTGCGTATCTATCACCATCAATGTAAAAACAATTGATGCTAACCCTCTTGGTCCAAACCACGCAAATGTAAAACGCTCTTTGATACTCAGTGCCGTAAACTGCAGAGACAGCATAACTGGAATTATTCTAATCAATGTTGTACTTAACAAAGCGTAAATTATAATTTCAGTATTTAATTTAGGAATAACTAAGTAAGCACAAACAAACCCGAACAAGCACCAAATCATTAACGATGTGAAATCTGCGATATGCTCTGAGTCTTCAATTAATTCTGTTCTAACTTCTTCGGTCGAAAATTTATCAAATAATAAGCCTGCAATAAACACCGCAATAAATCCACTGCCATGAAAATACTGAGTGACAGAAAACACAGCCATAGCAAAACCGAGTAATAAAAACGGACTGGTATTTTGTGCAAAGTAATGACGTTTCATTGCAAAGTTTAAACTCGGTATAAAAACAGCAATACTTGTAATAGCTATTAATAAAGCCAAGCCAAGCTCTCGTCCAAACACACTTAATGTTTGTGTTGCGGTAATAGCTGAATCAGGATTTTTAGCGAGTAATATAAATATTAAAAATATGGGTACGCATAATCCATCGTTCAAACCACTTTCAGTATTTATTCCTTCGCGTATTTTTTCAGGCACTTGTGTACTTGCTAGTAACCCTTTACTTAATGCCGCATCGGTAGGTGTTAAAATAATAGCGAGCAACGCTGCTTGAATAAGTGAAAGCTCAGCAAAGAAAAATAAAGCAACAGCAATACCAAGTAACAAAGTTAAGGGTAGGGCAACAAACAACAGTAAACTAGGATACTGAAAACTATGCCTTAATACACTCAACTTTGATTTAGCTGCATCAGAAAATAAAAAAATACTTAGCGTAAGCTCTATAAATGGTAATAAAAGATCAACGCCTTCTTTTATTTTATGCCCTTCGTTGGGTAGCACTAAAGCTAAACATATTCCGCCAACAACAAAAAACATTGGGCCTGTTACTTCTGTTTTTTCTAACTGGCGAAGTGTTAAAGAATAAATTAAAAATAATCCGCCTATAAATGCTATTACTAAATACTCCATTAAATTTTCCTTTTAAGTCCTGACTTTGCTCGCTCTTTAATATTTGTTTGAATATAAATTTGATCGGTAGTCGCAATTTTAGAATGACCTAAATCTTCTGATAAATGTTTAAGCGGTCTGGTTTGCGCATCATGTGTGGCACCAGTATGACGAAGCCAATGTGCAGTTGCAGCGCCAAGTTGTTCAGCATCATCTTTAAAACCATCATCAAGTAATGATTGCTGTGCATAATCAAAACTTTGTTGAACTAAACGCCTAATTTGCCTTACGGTCATACCACCTTGCCCGCGAATTTTATGAACCAAGGGATCTGATTCATCAACACGGGGAAGGGCAGGTAAACCTCTGTATAGTCTATAACGTTTTAAATATTCAACAAAATCATCGCTTAAGGTTACATCTCGTAATTTATTACCTTTGCCCATTATACGTAAAAACCAAAAGCCATCATTATCTTGCCAAAAATGGGACATCACCGGCGACCATTGTGGGCGCTCAGATAATTCTGAGATTCGTAGATAAAGACCTTTTAAACATGCAAGCGTAAATAAGTTTCGCTCTAAATCAGGGTTATGTTCGCATAAATCACGCGTTACACCAAAAACGTATTCCCATTGAATATCGCTTAATGTGTCTGGAATTTGAATTTGTGATTGAACAACTAAGTACGGACTATTTTTTTTAACAACAGGGACAAAGTTAGCAAATGTTTTTTCTTCTAGTAAGGCAAACTTATAAAACACATTTAATGCTGTAAACATAGACGATAAAGTTTGCTGACTAGCAATGGATTCTTTAAGCATAAAAGGGCGCCAGTTTTGGTTTAATCGACGAATTCCTTGTTCATCTTTATAACGCCATTGCACTGAAGTTGCAGCCCATGCTTTATCGGGTTCGACCATAAAATCAACGTAAGCTTCAATATCTTCACGTTTTAAATCGAATACTGATTTTTCTGCTATTAACCATGACCATAAATAAAAGCGTTCAAGCTCATTTCGAAAACGACTATAAGTCGCTTCTGACTTTCGGCCATAAACATATAAAAACTGATACAAGAATGTCAGATCGGCTTTTGATTCAGTTACAGTCAAGCCAATTTCCTGTATAAAGGATGCAAGTTCTGGGTATTCTGAATTGAGAGTACCGTCATCTAGATGGGCAATTTGATATCTTAATTGTTTTAACGTATCAACCAAAGCAACAAGCATAATGTATAAATATTCAATTAAATAATAGACTTACAGAATAACGTTAAAGTCCGATACTGTCTAGTATTGGACATAGCAAAGTTCTAATTATTTTAATATCGTGATTATTCTATGGTTGTTGGTTGCTATATCTTATTAAGGAAAACATTATGAAAAAACTAATTATACTAAGTGTACTTGCTTTCACTGTTGCGTTAACTGGGTGTGCTACTACAGGTAGTGCATCGCCAAGCGAAAAACGTTCACTTGTACAAAGTATGAAAGCAAACACATTAGATAAATTATACGCTGAAAAACCTGATGTTAAAAAACAAATTGCTAACTCTGCTGGTTATGCTGTATTCGATAACGCAAATGTAAATGTAGTGCTTGCTAGCTTTGGCGGTGGTTACGGTGTTGTTAGAAATAATCTCACAGGTAAATCGACTTACATGAATATGGGCGAAGCCGGTTTAGGACTTGGTTTAGGCGTTAAAGATTTTAACGTTGTAATGGTTTTTCATAACCAAGCTGCACTAAATAGATTTATTGAACATGGTTGGGCATTTGGCGGAAACGCTGATGCAGCAGCAAAATATGAAGATAAAGGCGGTGCACTAGTTGCCGAAGCGATTGCAGATCAAGTTACTGTATATTCTGTAACCGAAAATGGCCTTGCACTACAAGCTGTATTAAAGGGAACTAAGTTTTGGGTTGATTCAGAGCTTAATTAACCACCAAATTACTCTCCTAAAAGCGAGCTGGTTTGTATAATCACGCTCGCTTTATTAAAACCCAACCAATTTAACATAACGTAATTTATGGGCTATCGCTGTTACGCAAATGCGTCCTCTGTTGGGCCATTTGCTAAACCTGCAACTAGTGTTAGCGCTACACATGCTGCACTAATCTTTTTTACAATATCTGACCAGATTTTACCTTCTTCTGTACTTTTAGATTTTTCGATAGCAAGATTCAAAAGAGCTTCTTTCTGATCCATTCCTATTGCATTGGCCATAGCTATGCACTGGTTCGCGGTCAAGCTACGCTTACCTTTTTTAATTTGTGACATGTTCCCAGAATTGAATTCCGAAAAATCAGCGATAACTTGTTTATCCTGACTATAACTCATGGAATTTTTATATTTTTCAATTAGTTCGTAACTAAAATTCATAGCAATCTCCTCACTGTGTTAAGTATAACTGTCAAACCTGATAAATAAACATTTGACAACTGTCAAACTCGAACGCTACACTCTCAAAACATTCAAGGTTGACAGTTTGTCAGTATACAGGGATTAACAATTGAAATTCTATCTTCAATACATTCAAGGCATAGAAGAATACGCATTAGGTTTCAATAAAATTGAACACCCGCTTATGTATTCTTCACGTTCAGAAGCAATGGCATTTTGCATTGATTACTGTAACGGTGAAAGCTTCGAAATTATTGATGTAGACGACAATAATTGGCAAGAACTTTTCGATTCTGGGGTGTTCGATTATGACCCAGAACGCTAAAAATCCAGCTCAACAACTCACTAAAATCGATTATTTAACGGTTGTTTTCTCTCCAAATGAAGTTGCTCGTTGTCGTTTTGATGCTAAATTAGCATTCGGAAATGGTGATTTTTCATCCTATAAAGAAGCATATAACGCCATGTTATGTGCTGAAATGTTCGCCAACAATCCAACAGATGACTTCACAAATGATACTAAAACGTCACTTGTTGCAACTGATGATTTAGACGTTGATGTAAGCGAAACAGTACTTTTCAACTCAGATTATTACTATAACGAACTGTTTGATAATAACCTTTCTGGCTCTTCTAAGTACCGTCAATACAACTCAATTCAAGAAATCCCAGAGGAAGATAGAAAGCACTTTCTTAAAAGTGTTGTAAGAAAAACAAAGCGTTACAAAGCACTTACATCTTTAATTGAAGGTGATATTTCTAAATTTATGCACCTATTAAATACAGAAGTTGCTACCGCTGCCGACCGTTTAACTAGTGACACACTGAGCTGGTCATACCGTGACAATTCCGGTGGCATGTTCACTTACGAGAAGTCAGCAACACTTTATCGTCACGATATTAACTCAGGTGTAATTGCTTGGGGCGCTAATAATGGTGGCGTTATGATTTCATTTTCTGGTACTGGATGTGCTGGTTTAGATATTCCTAAACTGCATACCATGTTGCAAAAAATGCCTAATGTAAAAATCACTCGTTTAGATATTGCTTACGATGATTACGAAGGTAATAGAACTGTTCTTGATTACTTCCAAAATTTAGAAGAAGGCGGCTTTTGTAAAACCAATCAAGCGCCCTCTTTCTCGTTTATTCAAACTGGTGAACTCAAAAAGCTAACCGATTTACAACAAGCCGAGTTTAAGAAAAAACACGGCTGGCAAAAACGCTATGACTGTGTGGCCAATGGCGGCAATACGCTTTACGTAGGGAGTCGTAAAAATGGAAAAATGGCACGTATGTATGAAAAAGGAAAGCAAATGGAAAGTGAATCTCAGCCTAACTGGGTTCGTGCTGAGCTTGAGTTGCGCAGTATTGACCGTGTTATCTCCTTGGATGCACTTCTCAATACCGATGCTGTATTTGCTGCTGCCTATCCCGCTTTTGCTTTTATTACTGCTGAACGTCTTGAAATTAGAACCACAAGCAGACAAAGACAAAACAGCGGCGCTTTAATTGCCGAACGTTTAGAACGTTACTGCGTTCAGTCTTACGGTAAATACTTAAATTTTTTACGTCATGTAAAAGAATTAACAGATATAGAAATAATTAATCGACTAACTAAAGGCCTAAATCCTTGGGATATACCCGACTCTATTAACAAGGCCTGTATTACCCCACCCAACCAAATGGAGTTAACAACATGAAAGTAATTTTATTATCTGCGGCTATGGGTCGTGGTGTTTCTAGTAAATCAGGCGCTGCTAAACCTTATTCGTTTTCTTCTATCTCGTACTTAGTACCAGAGCAAGACTACATTCAAGGCGATCTGTAGTGGTACAGTGATTTTGGCCACCCATTAAGAAAGAAATGTTATGCTAATAAGCATACAAATTTGGGTGAAAAAATGACGAAATTAAAACGCGCAACGTATTCTGCAGCAATAAAATT